>OMIV01000316.1 GCA_900299185.1 Planctomycetaceae bacterium | reverse complement strand
GCTATGCCCCAAGCTCTACGCAGAGATCTTGGCTGCGGGTGTCTTCACACAAAATGATGCCACCCAATTCAAGCGACTGGCTGCGACTGGCTCAGACGCCCAAGTGCAATTCTTCGTCCATGCGATGCGCATGCGATTTCTCGCGAGCTTTACCAAGACCGAAGACAGCAAGGCGTTCGTCTATTCGCTCGCGCGATACGTCAAGGTCTTCCATTTCATGTCGTGCTTTTACACCTTCGCTCCGGAGTTGAGGGAGTTTGCGACGTTCGCCGAATACGTCGGCCCGCAACTCATCAAGCATGGGAACGTGTCCGACTTGATGATTCAGATCCGGCAAACAGAGGTCATCAAGGCTGCTGTCGAATATCAGGGAGTCACAACCAGCACTGGGCCAGTCAAACTGAAACCGGGCAAGGGCAAGAAAGGCGCTGCACCGCCGCAGAGGAAAGTCTCCGTCCAAGACATGATTGATGAGATTCGCGCCAAGTTCGCCATCAGCGACGAGGAGGCCCTCTACATTAAGCAAGTAACCGAGGAAAAATCCGCCGACCCCACGATCCACGCTACGGTCGTTGCCCACCGCGATGATCGCGTTTTTCTTGACGGCACTTATCGCGGACAGGTGAACGGCGAGATCCAAGCCGCCTACGACCATCGGGGCCGTTACGAGGAATTGGCAGATCCAAAATACACTGACACAGGTGGTATCTTTGACATCATGGCGATGACGGTAATTCAAACTCTGTTGGTTACTGCGGTCTGATTTCATGAGCAATCGTTTCGACCAAATCCCGATGCAGGATCGCCCGCGAGAAAAGTTGCTGCGCAATGGCGCAGCAGCTCTTAGCGATCAAGAATTGCTGGCAATTTTGCTGGGGATGGGCACACCCGGAATGGACGTGATGACGCTGGCCGGAAAGCTCGCGAAAGTCATCGACGAGCGGGGCCTCAAGGTTCGTGCCGAGGACTTGACCAGCTTCCCCGGCGTCGGCGATGCGAAGGCGACTCTGATTCTGGCGGCCATTGAATTCGCGCGTCGCAGAATCAAACCGGAGGGCGTCAAGATCGAGACACCAGCCGATCTACTGCCACACGTTCGGCACTACGCTGACCGGAAGCAGGAATACTTTCTGTGTGCCACGATCAACGGTGCCAACGAGATTCTAAACATCCGCGTCGTTTCGATGGGGCTAGTTGATCGCACTCCAGTTCACCCTCGCGAAGTCTTTGCCGATGCGCTGTCTGACCGCGCCTCGGCCGTCATCGTTGCTCACAACCACCCCAGCGGCGACGTTTATCCGTCACCGAGCGACATCCACATCACTGCCCAGTTAAAAGCTGCCGGTTCAATCGTGGGGATCGAATTGCTAGACCACATCATTTTCAATCGCACCGAGTATTTCAGCTTTCTGGAAGAGGGAAAGCTGTAGGCGGAATTTGCATACTGGTCCATTCTTCGTCCGTTGCATCAACGTGACTGTGGATTGGACCGCTCGCGAATCCGCTCGGGCTCAAATTCGAGTCATGGTCCGCCGTATCTTGCGAAAGTACGGCTACCCGCCTGATCTCCAAGAAGCGGCAACGAGGCTGGTCCTCGAACAAGCCGAAGCGCTGTGTGCTGATTGGGTTGTCTGATGGTAAGTACGGACCTCGTCGCAACACCGTGTGGACTGCTTACGAGCGGCGATTGTCGCCGCGATGCTCAGAATGCCGCGCAGTCATCCTCAAACTTCGACTCCGAGCTTTGACGCAATGAGATCGCGCATCCGCCTGAAGCTGATCTTCATTGCGACATCAGCTCGTTCGTCGGTGATGACGCTTTGCAGTCGTTGGACATACTTCAGCAGGATTTCTTCTTGGCTTAGTCCAGCCACGCGAAATGTCAGCAGTTGAACGTGCCAAGGTCGTTCGTCGCGAGGCAGGCTACCTTCCAGCCGCGCGAGTCGTTGTTGGTTTCTCATCCGTCTGCCTTTCGTGCTTCAGTGACTCGGGTTTCGAGTAAGTTCAAACGCTGCTCGAACTCAACGGCATCGCGCAGCCTGCCACCCAGTTCGAGCACCGCCTTGCAAGCCGACAACTGCACGGCCTCTGACTCAGCTTTGTCGATGAGCATCGCCAATCGTTCGACGGCTCGGCTAGATGCGTCCGTCAGCTTGCCCAGTGCGGCATTCCAAAGTTCGCCGCGAACGCGATTGAGTTCCGTCACGAAGCCCGAAACTCGCAACCGACGAAACGCAGTCGCCTCGGAGACGCCTGCTTGCTCAGCAGCACTCCGCACGGTCGAGCCTTTGGCTAACGCCAAGAGCAGCACGTCATCGCCGGGAAGTCGCTCAAAGTCTGTCATTGTCGATCAGCCTTTCCGCCTTGAGGTCGCCTTCTGTCAGTTCTGTCAGTGCCCCGCCGGGGCCATCGAGCGATTCAAAGCTCGCTCTGCGAACGCAAGCAATTGAGCTTTCGAGTCATCATCGAGTCGCGACCAAAGCGCGATCAGCTTTTGCAACTCTGGCGAAGTGGCATCAGTTTCGGCATCACTCCGCAGCCCATGTTGAGCAGACCGCGAAAAACAAGCCGCTTTTGAGACGCGTTCGAGTCCCGTCGAGGCCATCTTTCATTTGCGGCGGACGTGTGCATCGTCGCCGTTTGGCTCTCCGGCAACATTCGCCATGATTGAGCGACGCTTGATCGAGACGACGCCAGACCAAGGTTCGCAGTCGGTGTCTCATTTGGGACATCGCTGGGAATCGTGCCCGTTGGACATTCAGCACCGAACGTCACATGACTCGTTTTGTTGGACGCTTCGAGTTTGCTCGGCTACCCCTTAGAAGGTTCTAGGCGTCGCCAAACTTTCTTCGTTTGTTGAGCATTGAGAAGGGCGGTTCATGAGATCGATTCTGAAGTGGTGTTGTTGGGGCTTGCTGGTCGTTCTGGGTTGGGGCCTTAGTCCTGCGGTTGGTCAGGAGAAGATCGAACCGAAGCGCGTTGGGCTGTGGAATGGCAAGGCTTCGCTTGGGGATGGGCAAGTTCAAGAGGCCGAAGTTTGGATCACGGTCCATCGTCCCTCGCAGGCCAACGGAACGGCGGTCGTGATCTGTCCCGGCGGTGGATATGGAGGACTCGTTACAGGCGCCGAAGGGCATGGAATTGCGAAGTGGCTCAACGGGCACGGTGCCACGGGAGTGGTGCTGGAATACCGATTGCCTGCGGGACGTCATCAAGTCCCGTTGCTGGATGCTCAACGAGCTATCCGCACGGTGCGAGCTAACGCCAAGGAGTGGGATGTTGATCCGGCGAAGATCGGGATCATCGGCTTCTCGGCGGGAGGGCATCTGGCTTCCACGGCTGCGACGCACTTTGATGATGGCGATTCGAAGGCCGCTGATCCGATTGATCGACTCAGTTGCCGACCGGACTTCGCGATCTTGATCTATCCGGTGATCACGATGGACTCGACGACTCATTCGGGCTCGCGAGCCAATCTCATGGGCAAAGATCCGTCGCCCAAGTTGATCGAGCTGTATTCCAACGAGAAGCAAGTAACGGCCAAGACTCCGCCGACATTCCTGGCTCATGCAAAGGACGATCGAGCGGTTGTTTCAGCTAACAGCCAGATGTTTTACGACGCCTTGCAAGCTCACAAAGTGCCGAGCAAGTACCTCGAACTCCCATCCGGCGGCCACGGCTTAAACGGCTACAAAGGCCCGATGTGGGACGCTTGGCAAGAGCAGTCATTGGCCTGGCTGGCCGAACAGAAGTTGCTGCCGCCTGTGACTACAACTGCGAAGTGATTTGTGAATCCGCGTTTGGCCGCGACTCGCTGATGTTGGTGAGTCGTGGCCTCTGGCTGATTCTCGTGTTTCAGTCTTGAGCTAGGGCTAACTCATGACGACGTTGTTTGTGTCGCATAGTTCGGAAGATGACTCGTTCGTGCGCGAGCTGCGGACGTTGTTGGCGGATCATCAGCACGAAGTTTGGATTGACTCGCGCGAGCTGCGCGGTGGCGACTTACTTTGGCCGCAGATCCAACAAGCGATTGAAGCGGCAACAGCATTCACCGTCGTACTCACTCCTGATGCGTTGCAGTCGAAGTGGGTCGGCAAGGAGTTGAAGCACGCGCTCGACGTTCAGAAGCAGCGCGGTAAGGAGCAGTTTCGCGTCTTCATGTTGTCGCTCGACGGCACGCAGCTCGGAGTGTTGGAGCAGTTCTTTGATGACGAGCCGCTGTATCTCGCCGCCAGTTCGCAAGCGGGCGGAGTGGAAGCGGCGATGCATGAAGTGCTTGTCGCGTTGGGCCTGCGATTGCCGACCGAGTTCGAGCCCACTGCTCAACCGCAGGCCGAACCGTTGGAAGAGCTGGTGCTGAAACTCACCGACTTCAAGTTTCAAGAACATGACGGAGTACGCCGCGCGTCAGCGTCGGCTCAACTGGTTTATGAACCTGCGAAGGCGGGCATGCGCGAGACGATCAGCATCCAGCGTTGGAGGTTGGTCGCGCCGATTGGTCCCATCGAAGCCAATGAACTGCGGTGGTATCTTGAAAAGTACGCCGTCTGGCCGAGCCGTTATTTCGATGCTCGTCGCCAGCAGGTCGAAGCGGATCTGGTGCAGTGGGGACAACTCTTACATGCCGCCGCGCTGCCGGTCGCGAGCGTGTCCAATGTCATGCAGGCTTGGGCGAAGATCGACTCGCAAGCCGAGCGACGGTTTTCAGTCTATGTCGACTCGACGTTGGAAGTCGGAGCATCAGACGCCGACATCGCGACGGCTCGGGAAGCGGCGACGTTGTTGCTCGGGCTACCGTGGGAACTGTTACACGATGGCGAGGGCTTCTTGTTTCAAGGTGCCCAACCGACGCGCGTGCGACGACGTTTACCCAACACGAAGTCGCTGGATGTGCCGGTGGTGGCAACTCCCATTCGCGTCTTGTTGGTGACGGCTCGGCCCGAGGATGACGCCTGCGGCTACATCGACCATCGCGTCAGTGCGAAGCCGTTGGTCGCGGCGATGGAGTCGTTGCCGGGATTGGTGGAACTCACGGTCTTGGGCACGCCGACGCTCGGGGCGTTGAGCGAAGAACTCGCGCGGGCTCGCTCGGCGGGGCAGCCTTATCACGTCGTCCACTTCGATGGGCATGGCGTCTATGACAAGCACGTCGGGCTCGGCGGGTTGTGCTTCGAGCATCCTGAGGATCAAGGTCTGCTCGAACGGCGGCGGCATGTCACGGTCTACACGGACAAGCTCGGCCCGTTGCTGCGCGATCACCTCATTCCGTTGGTTTGTTTGGAAGCGTGTCAGTCGGGGCAGGCCGAGCAAGCGTCGGAGTCTGTGGCGTCGGAGCTGTTGAAGGTGGGCGTGGCCTCGGTGGTGGCCATGACTCATAGCGTGTTGGTCGAGACCGCTCGGCGCTTTGTCGAGGTCTTCTATCGAGCCTTAGCTGCTGGGCAGCGCGTGGGCACAGCGATGCTCGCCGGGCAGCGAGAGCTGAAGGACAACACGTTTCGAGGCCAGGTGTTTGGCGAGGGAGCATTGCATCTCGAAGATTGGTTCGTGCCGGTGCTCTTTCAAGAGAAGGACGATCCGCAGCTCTTCAAGGTCATGCCGTCGAAGCAGACGGTCGAGGATGCCCGCACTCGATTAGCCATTCGCCTGGGCGAGCTGCCTGCCGAGCCATCGACGGGCTTCATTGGCCACAGTCGCGAACTGTTGGCGCTGCAACGGTTGTTACACGCTCCGCTTGCGAATCGTTACGTCGTGATTCGCGGGCAAGGCGGCGAGGGCAAGACGACTCTGGCGGCGGAGTTCGCGCGGTGGATGGTGCGGTCTCAGCAAGTGGACCGAGCGGTCTTTGTGTCGGTCGAGACTCACAGCAATCGCGCGGCAGTGTTGGACGCGATTGGTCGCCAGATCGTGGGACCGCAGTTCTCGGTCGCGGCTCAGGATGAGGAGCAGTCGTTGCTACAGGTTGAGCGAGCGTTGACCGAACGCGCGACGCTGCTGGTCATCGACAACATGGAGAGCATCCTCTTGCCGCCGTTCCTGCGTGATGAAACGTCGGATGCGTTGACCGAGGACGCTCGGCGGGAACTGGATGGCATTTTGAGTTTGTGTGCGCGGCTGGTGGAGCAGGGCAAGACGCGGCTGATCTTCACCAGTCGCGAGTGGCTGCCTGCTCCGTTTGATGCGCCGCGCAACCGACGCGAGTTACAGCGGCTTGATCGCGACGACGCCGTGAAGTTGGTCGAGCGTGTGTTGGATGAAGCGCAGCCCACGTGGAGCACGATTCCATCGTGCTCGAACTCCAGTGGAGCCGAGCAAATTCAGGACGGGAACCTTGGAAACGTGCCCCACGGGGGGGCGTTGCCGACGAGCCATTCCCAGCAATCCGCCGCGAGTCGGCTGTGGGATGCTCGGCACGAAGAGATCGAGCAACTGGTCGATGCCGTGCACGGTCACGCGCGGACGCTGGCGTTGTTGGCTCCGTCGCTGCGCGAGCGAGGTGTGGCCGCCACTCAGGCGTCGTTGGTCGAACTGCTGACCGAGATGCATCGCCGCTTCCCCGACAGCCGCGAGTCGTCTGTGTTCGCCAGCGTCGAGCTGTCCCTGCGGCGCATGTCCCCAATCAACCAGCAACGAGCCCGCGTGCTCCGCTTCTTCCACGGCGGCGTCGACTTGGACATGTTGCGGCACATGACGGAGTGGAATAACTCCGACATCGAAGCCTTGGCGAGCGATTTAATCGCGACGGGCTTAGCGACACCCGATCGCTTCAATCATTTGACGCTCAACCCCGCGCTGTGCCCCTACCTGCGGCAAGCCGATGCAGGAGCAGTCGAGGCCGCTGCTGCAAACGCTGACAATCCGCCGTCCTCGCCGTCGGGGACGACTGCCGATCTCTCGGAACACGGCTGGATCGAAGCCATGCGCGGGTATGTGGAATTCCTCGTTCAGCAACGCAATCAAAACGCCGGAGTCGCATCCACGTTGACTCTGCTGGAACTGCCGAATCTCTTCGCGTTGCTCAACCTCGTGCAACGCACCGGTAATGCCGAAGCGACGATCGGCTTGGCGACCTCACTCTTCCGGCTGCTGCAATCGCTCGGCAAACCGCGACTGCTGGAACGTGTCGGTCAAGTTCGCGACCGAGCCGCTGCCGCACTCGGGGAGACTTGGAGTCACGCGCGGTTCGAGGCTGCTCGCACGCGCGTCGAACAACAGCTTGCGGGCGGTCAATTGCGAGAAGCCTTTGCCGGCGCGCAGCAGTTGTGGCAGCAAGCTCAAGCCGCCGGTGAGTCGGCCTATCCCGACGCTGACTACGACCTCGCGATGGCTTTTAAGGTGCTCGCGGACGTGCTGACTCATGCCAGTAGATCGGCACAAGCCCTGCCATTGTTGGTTCAAGCCCGGCAGCGGTTCGAGGCGGTCGAGCAGCGAGAGCCGGGACGTGGTGCTGCCCGCATGGCCTCTGTGTGTTGGACCGAACAAGGCGATTGTTTTCTCCGCTTGGGGCAACTGGGCGAGGCCGCAACGGCCTATGAAACGGCGATTGCACTGGCGGAGAAAAGCGACGCAGTGCGCGATATCGCCGTCGGCAAAGGCAATTTGGGAACCGTGCGTTTGCTGCAGCGCCGTTACGCAGACGCTCTGGCGGCGCATGCCGATGCTCGTGAGCGGTTCACGAAATTGGACGAACCCGCCAACGTAGCGAAGAGCTGGCATCAGACAGGCATCGTGTATCAAGAAGCCGGGCAGCCGGAAGCGGCGGAAGATGCCTATCGCCGCTCGCTCGCGATCAAAGTCCGGCTGGGAAACGTCGCCGGTCAGGCAAGCACGCTGGGGCAACTCGGCAACTTGTATGACGGCGTCTTGAACCGGCCCGAAGAAGCGATCGCCTTCTACCGACAAGCCGCTGACAAGCATGTTGAGATTGAAGATATTGCCGTTGAAGGGCGCGATCGAAGCAACCTCGCCAAGACCCTGCGAAAGCTCCGACGCTGGGACGAAGCGCGGCAGGAGATCGAGCGGGCCATCGAGTGCAATTCTCAATTCGGTCACGCGTCCGAGCCGTGGACATCGTGGGCCATTCTCGCGGGCATCGAGTCCGACGTTGGCAACTCGGCAGCGGCTGCGGACGCGCGGCAAAAAGCGGTTGACTGCTACCTCGCCTACCGCCGCGATGGTGGCGAGAACCATTCCGACTCTGGTCGATTTGCCTTCGCCGTAACACAATCGCTGCTCTCAGGCGACGTGACTTCCGCAGGGGCTCTGCTCCAGCAACTCGCCGCCGATCCTGAAACGCCGGACTTCGCCTTCCTCTTCATCCAAGCCCTGCAAGCCATCGTCAGCGGCAGCCGCGACCGTTCTCTCGCCGACAACCCGGCCTTGTACTACACGATGGCTGCCGAAGTCCTCTACCTGATCGAGCAGCTCGAACAGCCCGCTTAGCAGCGTGTCGTCGTTGTCCGAGATGGCGGTGAATCAGCAACTCGCAGGCTGAGTTCGCTGCAACGTTTTCAGCAGCGGGGCATGGCCACGAACAGCACCAGTAGGCACGAAGAAGACGACGCCGACTGAACCGTCGCTGAAGTCGTCAGACTTCAGACGCTCGCGCACAGGGATCCGAATTCTGCTCGCGAGAACTTTGTCGGGATCGTCGAAGAGGGAATGGTGAGTTTTCTTTGGGGCGCGGCTGTGGTTGGCTCTGGGGTTGGAAGGGGATGCAGGCGGATCTCACGCAGAGGCGCGGGGGACGCAGAGAAGACGAGGGGCGTCAGTATGAAATGGCACGGCGACTGCCTGATGGTGTGATGATTGGCAACAGGCGTGAAAATGTTGCGATCGCTCATCAAATCAAAGGTAACGCGTTGCTCGAAGGCAACGCGGGCTGTTGCGAGGGTGCCACTATGAAGCGCGTTGGAATTCAAATCGTTGCTCTGCTGGTGCTACTGGGAACAAGCAACGCCCAAGCCGATTGGATGTTCCGCCGCGCGTATCTGCCTCAAGGCGATCACGACCCAACTCCTGAAATGCCGATGCGTCCGAAGAAGGCGGCGTATCGAGAAGCCGAGACCCAACGCGGTCCGGGCTTCTCGGTGCGCGGGGCCTATCGCCTCAACGTGTATCGGTTGCAGTTCGGCAACACTCAAGACACGACCTACATGCAAGAATTCCGACACGAAGAGTCGGGGCAGTAAGCCGTTCATTCACTCCACTTGCGAATGCGTTGTCGGGCCGGCACTTCGATGTAGCGATGCACGAATGCCGCAACGGCGACTGTCAGCGCGCACCAGAAAATGGCGATGCCCCAGGCGACAAGCAGAGGTTTGGTTGGTGGCGGGAGACTCGCTTCCCTACGAGGCGGTCCCTTCACTGCGTCGACCAAGACCATCAACGAGCACAGCAACGGGAAGTGAATGAGGTAGATCGAATAGCTCCAGTCACCGAGTCGTTGCAGTGGTCGCGTCGAAAATAGACGACACAGCCACGAGCGATTAAACGCTGCGGCCAGCACGATTGCCGCGAAGAGCAGGGCTGTTACCACGTCGTTGACGTTGCAGTGCATGCCGATGGCGGTCGCGATGATGAGCAACACAAAATTGCCGGAGTGACTCAAGAACCGACGAGCGAAGTTCGTGACGTAGGCTCGATACATCACCATTCCCAGAACAAAGCCGGCAAGGCATCTCAGCCATCCGAAATCAAAGGTCGTCCCTAAGGTGCCTCGCATGTAGGCCAAGCGATCGTCGGCGAAGAGCGGACAATTCACTGTCAGCCAAGTCTCGATGACGAAGTAAGCCGCCGCGACAAAGAGCAACGCTGTCGCGATTCCCCATGTGCTACGAGCGGTGCCTTTTGACGCCAGCAGTGGGAACAAGAGGTAGGTCCACCACTCGGAACTGACGGACCAGGCCGGGCCGTTGCCTCGCCAGGTGTCGTGCAGGCCGATCGCTTGAGCGAAGACGAGGTTGCTCAGGAAGCCAGGCCACTCGAAGAACTTTTTGACTTCGTAAGGCATGGGATGTTGGAACCACATCAACCCACCGAAGGCGGCGAAGCTCCACACCAAGGTCAGCAGATGCAGCGGATAAAGTCGCGCGAAACGAGCGACCATGAAGCGGCGATAGTCACTCCACCGGATCGAGTTTTCGAACGTCGGTCCGTAGACATGAGCAATCACAAAGCCGCTGAGCACGAAGAAGAGATCCACCATCAAGTACCACTTTTTGACGAGCAGCGATTGGTGATGGTCGATCAACGGAGCGACGAAAAGGTCGGCGTGCAGCAACACCACCATAAGAGCGGCGATGCCTCTTAATGGTGTCAGCGTCGCGATGTATTCCGGCGACGCTGCGGCGGCTGCGTCTGATGGCGATTGAGTCACGAATTTGGGCCGGGGTTGTGGATGAGCGATGGTCGAGACATTTTTTTATGGCCCGTTGAATGAAGAGAGTCGGAGACAACTCAAGGTCCATCCTACATGTCGGAGTCGTCGACGAAACGCACGAGTCAGATCAATCGTCGCACGATGTTGCGAGCGGCAGGAGTGGCGATTGCGTTGCCGTGATTGGACCAACTCTTTGAGCAAGCAAGAGCAGATGACGCTCGCGATCCTCGGCAACGAATGGCTTGCACCTGCACTCCGTTGGGATTGCACGCGCCGAACTTTTTCCCCGACCAAGCAGGGCGCGACTACCAACTGACTCCCTACTTGGAATTGCTGCAAGAGCGGCGTGCTGACTTCTCGGCGATCTCGGGTGCGGGGCGGAGTTTGTGATTTGTCGGTGCGGACCAGCTCGCGCGGATCGTTGGGCCGGCACGAGTTAAGCCAAACGGCAACGGCAACCGGAATGACGCTCAAAGTGAGATTGCGAGCGTCGGCTCACCAGTCGATTCGCTCGCTTGACCCACGCTACTCAAGACCAGAATTGCATACCTCGTCCCGCACCCTCGGCGATCTCGGGTTTGTCCCATCTCGATGTGGAGTCGGGGCATGATTCGATCTTCAGCTCACTGACTGCGGCACCTCATCCAGAGCGGCTGGCCGGGTTTCGAAACAGTATCTCGATCGATCAGCTCGCCGCCGAACAGATTGGCGGACGCACGCGGTCTGCCTCGCGACGGCGTTCTCGATGAATCTGCCTAACAGCAAAACTTGCGTTGCCGTTGAACGTGAACCGCCAGGCGGGTTTGTTGATCTGACGTTGCCGACAAAAGTTCGAGGCACAGGTTTTCAACTTGCGAGACTGCTACGTACCCGGCAGGTTGAAAACCTGCCCCACATCAAATGGCGACTTTTTCCGGAATCGTCTGATCCGAGTTTGGCCATCTGATTGGGCGGGCTTGAATGTGCCCAGATGCGGGCCGTACCTTGCCGCCCTTCGTTGTCCTGTCGGTGTCTTTTGAAACGCCCCGCCAGCCGCAATCCGCCCGTTGGCGGTGTCTTTTTTCTTTGGCTTTCGCGAGTAAGTAATGAGTGACAAACGCAATCTCTTCAACAAGGTCTGGGACAATCACACGGTTGGCACGTTGCCATCGGGGCAGACTCAACTTTTCATTGGCTTGCACCTCATTCACGAGGTCACCAGTCCTCAAGCCTTCGAGATGCTGCGTGATCGGAAGTTGTCAGTGCTTCATCCCGAGCGAACGGTGGCAACGGTGGACCACATCGTTCCGACGGACAATCAGGCTCGCCCGTTTATCGACCTGTTGGCCGAAGACATGATGGTCGCCATTGAGAAGAACTGCCGAGAATTCGGCGTGACGCTGCTCAACATCGACGACAAGCGACAAGGCATCGTTCACGTGGTTGGCCCCGAGCAAGGGCTGACTCAGCCGGGCATGACGATCGCTTGTGGTGACTCTCACACCAGTACGCACGGCGCGTTTGGCAGCATCGCCTTCGGTATCGGTACCAGCCAGGTCGCGCATGTGCTTGCGACTCAAACGATGGCGATGGGACGACCGAAAGTACGTCGCATAGAAGTCAACGGCCAACTTGGTCGCGGCGTGTTCGCGAAGGACGTCGCGCTGCACATCATTCGGTGCCTCGGCGTGCAAGGCGGCGTTGGCTTTGCCTATGAATTCGCGGGCGATGTCTTCGATTGCATGACGATGGAAGAACGCATGACGGTCTGCAACATGAGCATCGAAGGTGGCGCTCGCTGCGGCTATGTGAATCCCGATCAAACGACCGTCGACTACATCAAGGGCCGACCGTTCGCTCCGCAGGGAGAAGCCTTTGAGAAGGCCGCTCAATGGTGGCTGAGTCTCGCTTCGCCGAAGGACGCCGAATACGACGACATCGTGAAGTACAACGCCGCTGACATCGAGCCGACCGTGACTTGGGGAATCAACCCCGGTCAGGCTGTTGGTGTTAGTGAGAAGTTGCCGGTCGTCTCGGCTGCTCCTGCGGGCGAGCAAGCGGGTATCAAAGAAGCGCTGGAATTCATGGCCTTCCAAGAAGGTCAGCCGATCGCCGGTCAGAAGATTGATGTGGCCTTCATCGGCTCTTGCACCAACTCACGCATCTCCGATTTGCGCGAAGCAGCCGCCGTTGTGAAGGGCCACAAAGTCGCCGCTGGTGTGCGAGCTCTCGTTGTTCCTGGTTCTCAATTGGTCCGCGATCAAGCGATGTCCGAAGGGCTCGACAAGATCTTCGAAGCGGCTGGTTTCGAATGGCGCGAAGCGGGTTGTTCGATGTGCTTGGCGATGAATCCCGACAAGCTCAAGGGGCGTGAGTTGTGCGCGTCGTCGAGCAATCGCAACTTCAAAGGTCGTCAGGGCAGCCCGACCGGACGCACTCTGCTGATGAGTCCTGCGATGGTGGCTGCAGCTGCCATCAAGGGCGCTGTGACCGACGTCCGCACGGTGTCGTAGGTTGCGTTCTATCTCGACTCCACTCGTTCCGATGCTCCGCCTCGAAACGAGTGGGTAAGAGGCTCGGCCTCGTCTCCAACCCACATTCGTTTCGTCGTCAACTTGAGGCAGAGCCTCTCGATCTGGCGTTCCGCGGCAGAGCCTCGGAACGAGCAAAACACACTCTTCAACGAGCTATTTCACTATGAGCAAAGTTCAGCAAGTTTCTGGCACCGGCGTTCCGTTGTTCCTCGATGACATCGATACGGACCGCATCATTCCCGCGCGTTATCTCCGCTGCGTGACCTTCGAAGGCATTGGCGAACATGCCTTCGAAGACGATCGTCAGCAAGATCCCAATCATCCCTTCAATGATGCTCGCTATCGGCAAGCCAGCGTCCTGGTCAGCGGCCGTAACTTCGGATGCGGTTCGTCTCGCGAACATGCACCGCAGTCGCTGATGCGCTGGGGCGTGAAGGCGGTTGTGGCGGAGTCGTTCGCCGAGATCTTCTTCGGCAACTGCACTTCACTGGGCATTCCTTGTTTGACCGCCGCGCGAGCTGACTTGGCTCGTCTGTGTGACGCGATCAAAGCCAATCCCCAATTGAGCTTCACTGTCGATCTTGCAGCGAAGAAGGTGACGTTCGGCAGCGAGTCGTTCAGCGTTGATATGCCTGAGTCCGCTCGTTCGGCACTCGTGACGGGCAACTGGGACTTCCTCGGCCAACTGCTGGCCAACAAGTCTGCGATCGCAACAACGGCTGCGAAGATTCCGTACCTCACGGGCTTTGCTTCGTAAGTGCGTTGGCCTCGATGCCTGCGTCTGGCGAGTCGGTGTCAGGTGTGTTTGCTGCGAATTGACCACATGACGCCGATCGCTGTGGCTCGAAGTACAAGATTTGAAGTTGCCGAGCTGCTCTTCGAGAACTCGGTCACATCTTCTTGTGCTACAGAGATCTTGTCCGTCGAGTCTTCTCGTCAACGCGCCTGGAAGTACGGCGTATGGGGAAGTTTTCTGTTGCCATTCGCCGAATCGCGAATTCCCCCTCGCGTTTTTGCGCGGCAAGAACTCAGGGCAACTATGGAACTTGGCGTTTGATATTCACGCCTCGTTTAATTCGCGCGGTCCTTCTTTATTGGTCAAGTTGGTGAGTGTTCTTGAGACGGAGCAATGCTGCGCGAATAACACCGCGACGATCCATAGCGGTGGCGATCACTGCGTCAGTGCCGCCGCGAAGACGGATTCGTCTCACATGCTGGTTGCGGCCTCGCTGGCATGCTCCAAGATCGCCAGCGAACGCGCATGCTGTAAGAGTTCCGTCACCACCGTCTGATCGCGATTCTCCCGCAAGCGGCGATCGCAGTGGTCGATGATCATGGCGACGAAGCGGCGATGCTTCTCCGTCTTCGAGTGATCCGGTGTGGTTGAATGAGCCACAGATCGAACACCAAAGAAACAGGGATAGCACAGCAAACACGAGGTTAGGTTCTCTGAGTTCGAAACAGGCAATGTCCTCTGTCGCTCAGACGACGGTCGGACCTTTCATTCTTAGTCAGAGGTTCCACCGGCAGGCTATGCCCGCCGACGTTAGAGAGTGGCGTCGAAGCGGCGTGCGGAGTTGCTCATGGTGGCCAGTGAGACGTCACTCTTCGCTAAGGCTGCAAAGTGGTGTTTGGGCTCGGTATGTACCACGCAAACAATTTCGTCACTCACACGAAACTGACCTCGCATGATTGACCAAAGACTTGATGAGCTTCTTTCGATTTGGCAGCGCGCTTCGGATGCCGGCAAGGATCTGCCAGTCGATGAACTTTGTCGCGAGCACCCTGACTTGAAGCAGGAACTGCAGCAGCAAATCGACTTGATGCGGCGCGTCAAGAAGTTGGCTCAGCCCGCCGAGGCGACGGAAGTTGTCTCCATGATGGTGGAAGCCAATACGCAGTCGAGTGCGATTCAGGCCGTCGCGAGTTTGGAACCGGCTCAGCCGTTGGAACCGGGGGACGAGCTGGGCAACTCACCATCCTCTCCAAGCTGGGGCAGGGTGGCATGGGGCAGGTCTTCAAGGCTCAGCATCGGCGGACGAAACGCGTCGTGGCGTTGAAGGTCTTGCCGCCAGCGTTGTGTCGAGACACCGCCATGATCGCGCGGTTTCAGCGTGAGGTCGAAGCTGCGGCCAAGCTGTCTCATCCCAACATTGTGAATGCGTTCGATGCCGACGAGGACAAGGGACGGCATTACCTCGTCATGGAGTTTGTTGACGGCTCGGATTTGTCATCGGTCATTCGTGAAAACGGCCCCTTGCCAATCTCAATCGCCATTGAGTGCGTCGTGCAGGCCGCTCGCGGTTTGGAATACGCACATCGCCGAGGCGTCATCCATCGGGACATCAAGCCTTCGAATTTGTTGCTTTGCCGCGATGCCTCAGAACATTCCCAAGCAAACACATCGGCAGGCATGGTGCCGAATGTGGCTGTGAAGATTCTCGATATGGGCTTGGCTCGCTTCGAGGAAGAAGATGGCTCGGGAAAATCAGACCTCACCACGACCGGCACCGTCATGGGTACGGTCGACTTCATGTCACCCGAACAGGCCTTAGATACACGACAGGCAGACGCTCAAAGCGATGTCTACAGCTTGGGATGCACGCTGTGGTACTTGCTCATCGGCAAGCCTGTCTTTGAAGGAGATACCATCATGAAACGGCTCGTTGCCCATCGCGAACATTCGATTCCGTCACTCTCGGGCAACTTGCGAGTCGAACGCTCTGGCGCTGGTGCTCCAGATTCAGGGGTGATGGATGCCAAGCGATTAGAGCGGATTGCCAAGCTGGATGCTGTCTTCCACAAGATGGTTGCCAAGCGTCGCGAGGACCGTTTTGCGTCGATGACGGAGGTCTTGCAGAACTTGCAGGTCGTTCAACGCTTCGGACAAGTGCTTGACCACAGCGACTCACTGCGCCAGTCGGAGTCATCGGCATCGCGAGATCGCGAAGGCACCGAATCTTTGCGGCTGGCTGCCGAGGAAGACTCGGCGTTGGCTTCTCCCACGTTGCTGTTGGATTCGAGCGGATCTGCGATCGCTCCTCAGGCGGTGGCTGCTCCACCCCAGGTGGCAGAGCATCGCCAGCCGCCGGTTCGAAACCGGTCTGATGACGGCGGTGCGAACGTGCCGCCGAGTTCCGGCAAACGGACGTGGTTGTTGTGGGCCAGTCTGGCTGTGCTGCTGCTGCTGGGAGTGATCGTCTTCAAGATCACCAAGCCGGACGGGGCGGTGACGAAGTTGACTGTGCCCGAGGGGACCGACGTTGATCTAAGCAAGCTGCCGAAAGGCTCGAAAGTGGAGTTGGAAGGGGGCATGTCGGAACCCAGTCCGGCGGCGATGGTGAAGATGGACCTGACTCCGGCCAAGCCGCTGGGGTCGTGGGAAATGGGGCCGGAGCCGGAGTGGTTCCGCGAAGGCGGGCATGGCAATCCCTATTCGCTGAGAGGCAGCTCGGTGTTGCCAGGGTTGATTGAGCGGCCTCGGACGCTGCCGGGGATCAAACGCTGGAACGTCGATACTCCCGGTGCTCGCAGCAATATCCACGTGGTGAAGTACAGCCCCGACGGCAAGTGGATCGCGACCGGGGCGCAAGATGGCCACGTCCGCATCTACGACGCTCAAACGCTGCAACTCCACCGCTTACTGCCGGGGAGATTGTTTCAATACGGCGCCTATGATCTTACATGGCATCCCGACAGCCAGCGGTTGGCGATTGCTGCTGACACTGGATTTGCACTTAGGGTTATCCGGTTAGATGGAACCATCGAATTCGAAAAATCAGCCGACTTGAAAGTTGTAAGCGTCGCATGGAATCATGCCGGAACTCAACTGGCGCTCGGACTTAACATCCATAACGACGCAGCTCGTATGGTGATCGAAATTCGGGACGCTCGAGGCGAGGTCTTGAAGACGATTCAATGTGAAAAGCTTGAGCCTGAATTCGGAGTGCTCGTTGGCAATCTCGTTTGGAGTCCCGACGACAAGTCCCTTGCCGCGCAACATCTCGACAAGAAGCTCCGGCTTTGGAACATCGAGACTGGAGCGTCGGTAGTGCTCGACGAAGACGTTGTCGATCAAAATCATCACAGTCTTGCATGGAGTAAGGACGACTGGATCGCGGTCACGACGGGCAAAGGAACCCGACTCTTCGGCCCAGACCGCAAATGGGCCCGCACAATCGACGAAGCAACGCATTGCCAATCTATTTGGAGTCCAGACGGCAAACGCCTACTGACCGTAGGAAATGGGCAGCGTTCGATGTGGGATCGCGACTCTGGAAAACAGCTTGACGTTTCACCGACGGTTGGCACCGTCGGTGACTGGAGTCCTGACGGTCAGCATATTGTGACAGTTGAGCATGAGTCGCGGATCTTGGTCGTGACGGCCGATCAAATGCAGACCATCCAACAAAGCCAGCCGCAGCATTTTGAAGCCACGTATTGCGCCGATTGGTCACCAGACGGTCGCTGGTTGGCAATCCAAGGATCAGGATTTGATGCCAGTCGCGTTTTTGCAGAGGACGGGACACAACAAGAATTCTCGTTCCCGAATGATCCTGCCAACGCTGTCCGAATCAACTTCTACGGGTACTCTCGATTGGTTTGGAGCCCCGATGCCAACACTCTGATTGGCGGTCCTCAAGCTCTGATGATTCCCAATCAACCGGTCCAGTGGAGGCTTTGGTCACGAGACGTAAATGGTTTGGCCACAGCGTTCTACACCGAACCAACAGCCGAGTCTGGGCCACTCCCACGTTGCTGGAGTCCCGATGGCAAGTTTCTAGTCGTCGCTCACGGCAAGGGTGTCATCAAAGTGCTCGACACCAACGGCAAGCTTGTGAAACGCATCGAGTTGGTGAAACGCATCGAAACGGGTGGAACCCACGATGGGCTTGGACTCTATGCGTGTTGGAACCCTATCACGAATTTGATTGCCGTCGTCGAAAACGGTCAGCCACTTAAGTTCATCGATCCCCAACGAGACTGGGAGATTCGCACAGTCTCCGAGAAGCCGCTTCGAGCGGATGCCAATTACGAACCGCGATGCAGTCCTAACGGCAAGTTGTTGTCGGTCTTCGACGCTTGATTTGACGACAAAGGCCAACCCATCGCAAATGTGTTCCAATTTGGAGCCGACACATGGTTGCCAGACGGCTCAAAATTTATCGCTACCTCTCCGGGTGGGAGTTTTCAAGTCATCGACGCCGCAACCGGAACGATCCTTTGGACGCTGAGTGTCAACAACAACGGGATCACCCGGCGGGCGTGGCATCCGCGAGGCAACTTGATTGCCTATATCTCGGTTGCGTCGATGGTGAATGTCGTCCGCGAATCGGACTTGCAGCCGCACTGGCACGCGGTGCTGTTGCCCGATGGAAAGTCGGCGACGTTTTCCGGCGCGGGCGAGCTGCTGAACTCCAAACCGGAAGAGCTGGACCCGTATCTGATTTACTACGTCGATCGAGGCCAGGGCCAAATCGAAACCCTCACCCCTGCCGAATTTCGCAAGCTGCTGCCAAGTTCCCCGTAGTCGAATTCAGGGGCGTGCGAGTATCAAGCGTCGGTGAGCAAGACACGCTCGACAACGACCCGAACGATGGCCGATTGACTGACCTGCAAGACCTGATCGACGCCAATGTCTTCAGCCTGCTGCCGAGCTGGATCGACGCTCTGTGAGTAGCGAGTTACCGATGTGGGATAGGTCTCTCGCACTGCATTCATCATCAATGGCTGAATGCAGTGCGGGTCCCGCATCCCACTTTCTTGAACTTCGCTTCAAGACTCGTCTTTGTTGGTGACGGGGCTTCCGTTTATGAAGCCGCTTTGCCACTGATTCGGAAGCGGGCTTGGTCTCTGGCTTCCAGGACTTTTGCGGGGGTCGATGGAGATGTCCTTTCGCTGGTTGCTGACATGCTTGATTGGTTTGGCTGTGATGGGGCTGGTCGCTGCGCCCTCCGTCAACGCGCAACCTTCGAAGACTGCAAACTCCGTCTCTGCTTTGGTCTCTCAGCGAGCTGATCTTTATGCGAGGTTCTTCAAGAAGCTGGATGAGCTGATTGTGTGGGCCGAGAAGAAAGAGCTGGCGGATGCGGTTGCTGAGTTGAAGCGTTGGCAGACTCCTGTTGATGGCCAGCAACTCTTGACCAAGCGGTTGCCCCGTTTGAAGCAAGCAGCGGTGCCTCGTGACTTGGGGGACAACGAACGCGATTGGCGGATTGCTTTGAAGGTCGCTCGCGAAGAGCACGCCAAAGAGCTGTATTTGCTCTCGCGACGGATCGTGAATGCCGATCAGCCGAGCTTGGCTTATGCCGTGCTGCGAGAAGTTTTGCACTTCGATCCTGACCATGAACGCGGACGAGCTCTGTTGGGGTTCGTGCAATACGGCGAAGAGTGGATGACTCCGTTCGCGGCCAAGATGGCTAAGAAGAACATGGTCTGGCATGAGAAGTTTGGTTGGCTGCCTGAGGCCAGCGTCAAACGCTACGAGGACGGCGAACGGTTTTATCTCGCGAAGTGGATGACGGCGGAACGCGAAGAGTCGCAGCGCATGGACTTTCGCAATGCTTGGGAAATTGAAACCGAGCACTACCGAGTTCTCACGAATGTTGGACTCGAACGCGGCGTCGAGTTGTCGCGTAAGCTCGAAGTCTTTCACGACTACTTTCACAACAGCTTCGCGGCGTTCTTTGAATCTCCAGAACAGCTCAAGAAGTTATTCAACGGCTCGCCGACCAAAGGGGCCAAGGTTGTGAAGCCCTTTGAAGTTCATTTCTTCCGCACGAAGGACGAGTACGTCAACAAGCTGAAGAAGCACAATCCGCAGATCGGCATCACCAACGGCATCTTCATGCCGGACGATCACAAGGCTTACTTCTTTGAAAGCTCGGAAGCCGATGTGGAATCAACTTTGTATCACGAAGCGACGCACCAGTTGTTGTTTGAATTGAGTCCGTCGGTGCGGGCCTCGTCCGAGCGACCGTGGGACCGCGAACACTTTTGGATCATCGAAGGCTTCGCTTGTTATATGGAATCATTCCGACAGACCGATGACGGCGTGACGATCGGCGATCCCAAATACATCCGGTTTGATGCCGCTCACTATCGGCTGATTCACGACAACTACTACGTGCCGCTCGCGCGGTTCGCGTCGATGGGTAAGGTGGTCTTTCAGGGCGACGACAACATCGAGAAGAACTACAGCCAAGCGTCTGGGTTGGCTCATTTCTTTCTGCACTACGACGGCGGTCGCTATCGAGACGCCCTGGTGCGGCACATCGAGCTGCTCTATGCCCCGACTTCCACCAAGCAACGCGGAGTACCGGGGCTCGATCAACTCACGGGGACTCCTTACGAGCAGCTCGATGCTCAATACCGTGAGCACATCACGAGCTTTAGTACTCGCAAGGCTCGAACAGACGAGTGACCTCAGTTGGTCGATGGGAGTCTTCGCCTCTGTCTCTCTGCTACTCGGCGGTGAAAAACGGGAACCGCAGAGAAGCTGAGATCGCAGAGGCCGTTCCTTTCAGAGCCGCCTTCAACGCTCCAGCTCATTGAGTCTCAACTTCGCGTGACGTTCTCATCGAGGTTGAAGAGTGCTCGGGCGAGGATGGTCCAAAGTGCCTGCTCTTTGGCTGCTGCTGACTCGGCTCCGATGAGCTTGGGGGCTTCGAGTTGGTTGGCCTCTAGGCGTTGCTTTTGAGCTTCGTAGAACGTTGCGAGAGCTTTGAGTTCTGTTGGTTGTGCCGGGCGATTGAGGATTTGAACGAAGAGGTGATTGAGTTTGCTTTCGAGCGTGTCGGGTTGAGCCGCAAGCGACTTACCGAGAGCTTGCGCGGCTTCCGTAAACATCACGTCGTTGAGCATGGTCAAAGCCTGCAACGGTGTATTGGAAACGTCACGTCGAGCGAGGCAGGCTTCGCCGCTCCCGGCATCAAAGGTGGTCAGCATCGCAAATGGAGCCGTGCGTTTGCTGAATGTGTAGAGGCTGCGTCGGTAGCGGTCCTCTCCATTGCTCGCCGTCCATTGCATGGCGCCATATGTGCCTTCCGTCGTGATGTTGGCGGGCTGAGGTGGGTAAACGCTTGGGCCGCCGAGTTTCGAGGAGAGCAGTCCAGACGTACGCAAGACGGAGTCTCGTAAGACCTCGGCTTCGAGTCGGACTCGCGGAGCATGCCACAAGAGTTTGTTTTCGGGATCGAGTTGTTGTGCTCGTTGAGTAACGTCACTGGGCTTGATGGCCGAGCTTTGGCGATAGGTCGCGCTGAGCACGATGAGTCGATGCAGTTTCTTTTGAGACCAGCCGTCGTCGATGAACTTGAGTGCGAGCCAATCAAGTAGCTCGGGATGTGATGGCAGATCGCCTTGAACGCCGAAGTCTTGCAACGTTGAGACGATGCCTCGTCCAAAGAACGCCGACCAATGTCGGTTGACGGTCACGCGTGAGGTGAGCGGGTTTTCGCGCGAGACGAGCCACTTGGCGAAGCTCAGTCGATCAAGCTTCGTGTCGGTCGGAAGCTGAGGCAGAAACGCGGGGACTCCGGTGGAAACGGGAGCTTTGGGTTGCAAGAACTCGCCCCGATGATGGACGAAGGTCGGACGCGGATTCTCGGTCGGACGTTCTTGCATGACGAGCGTTGCGGTCGCACCGGGACGACGACGCAACTGACGAATCTGGTCGACTTGAGCTTTCAGTTCTGCAGCTTGCATGAGAAATGCGTCGAGCAGTTGCTGTTGCTCCGTTGGCTGCAATGCGTCTTCGGGGCGAAGCAGTAACGCGAGTAATTCGTCTGACAGTTCGGAAGCGGCGGGGTCGTTCGCTGCGG
>OMIV01000315.1 GCA_900299185.1 Planctomycetaceae bacterium | reverse complement strand
CCATTACGTCGATCCTCGTAAGAATTCTGAGCCGCCAAGATGTCGAGCAGGATGTCCTCGCGAGCGTGCAAGGCGATGCGTTGCATGCTCGCTTCAGCCCAAGGAATGACCTGATCGCACAAGAGGAGCGAGCACACACTGAGCACCGCTCCCAGCCAAAACGCAGGCGTCAGCAGCGACATCACATTAATGCCCGCAGCTTTGGCGGCTGTGATTTCATAGTCCGCCGATAACCGTCCGTAGACGACGCAAATCGTGAGCAACAACGTCGCAGGAATGGTGTACGGCAAGATGCTCGGCACGATGAACGGCAGCAATTGCAGAGCTCGCATAGCACTGAGCCCCATTTCGGTCGCGCGTTGAAACACCCCCACCACGACCAGCAAGACAGTCACAGCAGTGATGGTCAACAGCAGCACCCGCAAGAGTTCGCCGAGGATGTAGCGTTGCAAAGTCTGCATGAATCAACGGCTTCCGTGCCGAGTGAAGAGAACCAAAGAAGTCTCACGAGTCTGACGACCATATGACGACGGCCACTGCCGCCACCAAATGTGAGGGGCCAGGCTATAGGCCATGGCAAAAAATAGGGTCAAGACGACTTCTCGGTACGACCGTCAGGCTTTGCGGAACTCGCATCCGGTGTCCGAGAGAAGCAGTTCGTTCCCTCACTCGATCAGCTTGCCTGATTCCTATTCGCCAGTCGGTCGAAACACATAACTGACTGAATCAGCGGAAGCAGTTCTCGCCGCCGATTCTTTGCATCCGTGAGTTTGCCCCTCATCCGAAGCGAGTTGATTATGGCCTTACTTCTGGCAGCCCTTAACGATGAGCAGACCGTGTTGCTGGGCTGCGGCATCGTCACTTTAGCCTCGATCGGTTTGCTCTCTCTGAGCTACCACTTTGGTGCCGGTCGTCAGACGTTGGAGAAGCCCGATACGGTGCGCTTCGAGCAACGAACCGAAGAGACTTCTGAAGAATCCAAGCGTCGAGCCGCTTAGTTTGTAAAAGCGACAATGTCTTCTTCGCTGAAGACTCCCCTCTCGGTTTCCCCGACCGAGATCAGATAGCACCCGCCATCCCCTCTGGCGGGTGCTTTTTCGTTTTGCGGACTTTGCCAAAACGAAAGGCCAGTTCTCGGCACAGCCTTAATGCACTGACTGATTGACGACATTGATGGGTCGTCCGCTCAGGAAAGCTCGGATGTTGTCGGCTGTCGTCTGCATCATTCGGCGACGAGCCGCACCGGTCGACCAAGCCATGTGCGGAGTCATGACCAAGTTCCGTGCCCCCAATAACGGGTTGTCCGCGCGGATGGGTTCGGCAGAGACCACATCCACCGCAGCACCGGCAATCTGGCCAGCGTTCAGAGCGTCCGCGAGAGCGACCTCGTTGACCAACGCACCTCGCGACGTATTGATGAGAAACGCCGCCGGCTTCATGCGTCGCAAGAAAGTCGCATCGACCAGTCCCCGAGTTTCGTCGTTCAAACTGCAATTCAACGAGATGACGTCGGACTCCGCCGCAATGCGTTCGCGATCGGCCCATTCAAACGGCTGCCATTGCGGCGTCGTCGAATGGTCTCGCGATTGAGCGAGCACTCGCATGCCGAACGCGTGACCGAGATGCGCGACGCGTTGCCCAATGCGTCCGAATCCAATGACTCCCAACGTCAGACCATCCAGTTCCAAATGTGGAGTCCGCCAGAACGAAAACGATTCGCACTTCTGCCAATCGCCCGCGTGAACCGCAGCGTCATGCAAACCGACTCGATGACATAGTTCCAAGATCAGAGCGAAGGTGAATTGAGCCACCGATGCCGTGCCGTAAGTCGGCACGTTGGAAACGGGTATGCCTCGGCTAGCCGCTGCTTTGACATCGACACAATCAAAGCCCGTTGCGCTGACTGAGATGAACTTCAGTCGTGGAGCATTCGCGATCGTCTCGGCGCTCAGTCGCACTTTGTTGACAACGGCCACATCCGCGAGCGCCAAACGCTCGGCCAACTCGCTTTCGGTCGAACGAGCATGCAATTCAAACTCGCCAAGCGACTCCATCGGTGCCCAAGAATTATCGCCTGGATTCAACGTCGCTCCGTCGAGCACCACGATGCGAGCTGTCATGATGAAGGCTCCTGAATACGCTGATCTCATCTCAGTCGGTTATTGGTCGCGTCTAAGACCAACGGTCTCACAACCTCGTCTCTATCTGCAAGGTCAATGACATGTCCGTCCTCGCTCGAATTGCAGTCGTTGCAGCATCTTGCTTGATGTTCTCCGTCACGGCTTTCGCTGACGTGAACTCTGGCCCCAAGGTTGGAGAGAAAGTGGCCAAGCTCAAGGTGGTGGTGACAACTGGCGACGACGCAGGCAAAGAAGTCGAAGTCGCCGAGCGACGCAAAGACAAACCGACGATCGTGGTCTTCGTCCAAGCCGAGCGTTGGGATCGCCCGATGGCTCGCTACCTCAGGACGCTCGACCAAGAGTTGGTCAAGAACCGCACTGACGTGCGACTGGTTGCAGTTTGGCTGACCGACGACGTCGAGAAGTCGAAGGAGTATTTGCCGCGAGCACAGCAGTCATTGAAGCTCGATCAAACCGACTGGTGCGTTTTCGTCGGAGATAAGAACGGTCCGCCCGAGTGGACCATCAATGTGGACGCGCATCTGACCACCGTGCTCATCAGCGAAAACCAGATCGACGCGACCATCGGCTACCGCTCGCTCAACGAGACCGACGTGCCGGAAGTCATGAAAAAACTGAAGCC
The DNA here is from genome assembly GCA_900299185.1 of Planctomycetaceae bacterium. Classification (GTDB taxonomy): domain Bacteria; phylum Planctomycetota; class Planctomycetia; order Planctomycetales; family Planctomycetaceae; genus AM-0621. The sequence goes on along the minus strand of OMIV01000315.1, from coordinate 6,876 downwards.
CAAAAAGTAAAGTTGCCCGCATCGGCAGAAAGGTCGACGAGACTTAGATCGGTTCTGGCCGATAAGCTCCGTACCCCGCCTGATAGCCCCGCCAATCTGAATGCTCCGCTTTCTGAGGAGACCTGCCATGTTTGAGCCACAATTCCAATTCACCCGTCGAGGGATGTTGCAGGCATCAGCCGCTGGTGTCGTTGCTTCGGGGTTAACGGCTAATCCCCAGTCAGCATCGGCAGAGCCGGGAACCGGAAAAGCGAAGTCAGTGCTCTTCGTGCTGACCAGCGGTGGATTGAGTCAGTTGGACTCGCTGGATCCAAAGCCGGATGCCCCGCCAGAGATTCGCGGCGAGTTCTCTTCGATCAACACCACCGTCCCAGGCGTTTCAATCTGCGAGCATTTGCCGCACCTCGCGCAGCAAGCACAGCGCTGGTCGATCGTTCGTTCGATGGCTCATCACGAGCACAATCATTTGCTCGCAACTCACGTTGCTCTGACGGGTCGACCAACTCCGTTGCCGCGGGGGGCGAGCGACTTGGATCGAGTGCAGTCACGAACCGACTTCCCCAACATCGCGTCGGCCTTGGATTTCATCCGACCGCGACGTGACGGAATTCCTACAGGCGTGTCACTTCCGAATTACTACATCGAAGGACCGCTCACTTGGCCCGGTCAGTATTCGGGATTCCTCGGCCCCAAGCACGATCCGTGGCAGATCAATCAAGACCCGAATGATCCCAACTTCAAAGTCGATGCGCTGTCGTTGCAGCCCGGTACCAATTCTCAGCGTCTGCAATCTCGACGAGGGCTCTTGGAAGAGATCAATCGCTCGCCGCAACTAGCAGCCGATCGCACTTCGGGATCGTTTGTTGAACAACAGGACGTCGCGTTCTCGTTGCTCACTTCGGCGAAAGTCTCGTCGGCTTTTCGGATCGAACTAGAGACGGCAGAAACTCGTGATCGCTATGGACGCAACAAGTTTGGGCAGTCGCTGTTGCTCGCGCGACGACTCGTCGAAGCGGGAGTTCCAGTCGTGCAAGCCGCAATGGGCATCGTGCAGACTTGGGACACGCATGTGGATAACTGGGGTGGCCTCAAGAACCGCTTGCTGCCGCAGCTCGATCAAAGCTTGGCAGCGTTGATGGATGACCTCTCGGCCTCGGGGCTTTTGGACCAAACCTTGGTCATCGTGATGGGTGAGTTTGGACGAACTCCGAAGGTCTCGACCTTGCCGGGCCAATCGGTTCCAGGTCGAGATCACTGGGCTTCGGTGTATTCGATTCTGGCGGCGGGAGCGGGCGTTCGCGGCGGACAAGTCATCGGCCAGTCCGACACGATTGCCGCTTATCCCATCTCGAGAAGTTGGTCTCCGGCGGACTTACTCTCAACAGCGTTCAACGCGCTGGGTGTCGACGATGACGCCTTCCTCTATGACCCGCTGGGTCGTGCGAGTCCGCTCCGAAATGGCAACGTCATCGAGCCGCTGTATTCCGGCGCGGCGACTTAAGCGGCGGCCCAACAAATAGGACCCAGTCGCCGAGCAACTCAGCTACGTAGCTCAGTCGCTCCGCGACTGAGAAGAAACCCGAGTGCTTCGTGCAACGGCGTGGTTTGCTTACTTCGCGTCTTGTGCTCGTTGTAAAAATAGTTCCAGCCACGCCAGCACGATGGCGTCGTGAATCGTGCCGGACTTCCGGCACTCTTCGGGCGTGCGGCCCCAATAAAAACCGACCCAGCCAGAGGTCAGCGACTTCGAGCGATCCATGAACTCACCGAGTTCCGGCGCCGAACACTTCAGCGGAAATGTCTCTTCAACGATCACCGGCTTCCCGACGTTGAAGCCTTTGAGTGTCTCAAGCTGAGCATCCTGCTTGCCCTTTTCGGGATAGAGATGCACGGCGATGAAATCGAGATCTGCCACGATCTTCTCCGGTACGAAGCCGGAGCTGAGTCCCGGACGATCGAGGCTCCAATCTACCAGTCCCACGGTGATGAGATGTCGCGAGTCGTGCTGACGAATGGCTTTGGTCAGTCGACGAATCCATTGCTGAGCAATTTCGGGACGCGGACGACCTTTGGCTTCCAACGCGATGACTTGAACGAAGTGCTTGCCTGCGAAAGCCGGCCCGAGCCAATCGTCGCGTTTGCCAACCGAGCCAGGAGCGACGGGCTCGTTCATCAGGTCGTAACAAAAGATGGCAGGGCTCTTGGAGCAGCGCTGAGCGACCGCTTCCCAAAACCGAGCCTGCACGGCCCAGCGGTCTTGCTCTTCGAGCTTGTCGTACCACTCGGGCACATCGAGTTTGTGATAACAGCCCAATCCGGTGACATCGAGATACAGCCCCGTTCGCTCGGCCAAAGCCACCAACTTTTCGAGCTGAGTTAGCGACCGCTCGTTAGGTTGATCGGCGGTCGTCATGAACTTGCCAACTTGGAGATGCACTCGCACCACGTTTGCGCCGAGTTGCTTCATCTCTTGAAAGTCCGCTTCGACCTTCGGCCATTCGTCGAACCAATAGTCCTCAATCAACCGACCGTCTTCATCATGGTCGTAATTGAAACCGAGAGGACGAAAGGGCTGCTTCGAGTTCGTAAACTCGAAGCCTTGTTGATCGGCCTTCACTCGAATGAGTTCCAATTCAGCCGCGCTCAGAGCTGCGAACGGCGACATCAACACCGCGACGCATAGAACGATGATTCGGTGCATGGCAACGCCTTGTTGGTTGAGTCGAGTATCGGACAGCGAGGTCGCTCAAACTACATCTGAGCGGGAGCAGCAATGCCGAGCAATTCGAGGCCCAGAGTCAGCGTGCGTGCGGTGAGATCACAGAGCAGCAAGCGGCTTTGACGAATCGCGGCGTCGGTTTCGTTGAGGACTTGGCAGTCGTTGTAGAACGTCGTGAACCGGTTCGCGGTTTCGAAGAGATACTGAGCCAACAGGTTCGGCTTCAGCTCGGCTACGACGGCGTTGACGGCGTCCTCAAAGCTCAGCAACTGCAGCACGAGCGATCGTTCGGAAGCGTGAGTCAGACGGACTCGCGCGCCACTGGATCGCAAGGCGGCTCGATCAACGTTGCCCTTCCGCAAGATGCCGTTCATACGAGCGTTGGCATATTGGATGTAGGTCGCCGTATCGCCCGACATCGACAGCATCTTGTCCCAGTCGAACTTGTAGTCGCTCTCGCGGTTGTGATGCAGATCCGCGTACTTGATGCCGCCAATACCGACCGCTTCAGCAACGGACTTCTTCGTCGCATCATCGAGATCAGGCGCGTTCTCGCTCACGATCTGTAAGGCCCGCGCGACGGCTTCATCGAGCAAGCTTTCGAGACCGACCGTATCGCCAGCTCGCGTCTTGAAAGGGCGACCGTCGTTACCAAGCACCGTGCCGAAGTTGACGTGATGGAACTCGACATCTCCAAAGCCCATGCGTTTCGCGGTCTCGAAGAGGAGCTTGAAATGCTCACTCTGCCGCGTGTCGACGACATACAGCATGACCTGCGTCCCGAACTGCTCGACACGGTACTGCACCGTCGCGAGGTCCGTTGTCGCGTAGGTGAATGCTCCGTCTTTCTTGCGAACGATGAAGGGCGCCTCATTGCCCGGTAAGAAAACGCACACAGCCCCGTCGCTCTCGGTGGCGAGACCTGCAGCCTGCAGCTTCGTCACGACATCAGCCAAGAATGGGTTGTAATAACTCTCACCCAGGGCCTTATCGAACTTAATGCCAAGCTTGTCATACACACCTTGCAGAGCTTGCAGGCACTCCGGCATGAACTCGTTCCACAAGCGTTGATTCTCTGCATCACCGCCGTGCAACTTCGCCGTTTCGTGCCGGGCTTGAACGGCGATATCGGGATAGGAATCTGCGAGCTTGCTCAGTTCTGGGCTGCTCGCGATCGTCGCGATCTTGGCCGCATAATCATCCAACAAGGCTTCCTGTTCGGAGATGGAAGCCTTCAACTTTCGAATTAGCCTCGCCTGCTGTAATGGATTGTTGATCGCACTGATTTCAGTCTGGAGGTCAGCCAACTTCCCGAGCAGGTTGGGACGTTCGACCTTGGCGTCGTGATAGTCGCAAAGCTGATTAACGAGTCGATACAGCCGCGCGAGTTCGCTGACGGGCTGTCGCTTGTAAGCAGCTTCATCCACGAAGTTCTTGAAGCCGAAGATGATCATGCCGAACTGCGTGCCCCAGTCTCCGATGTGGTTATCAGAGATGACTTCGTGCCCGACAAACCGCAGCACTCGATCGAGCGCATTACCAATGACCGAACTTCGCAGATGGCCGACGTGCATTGGCTTCGCGACATTGGGCGACGAGTAGTCGATGACGTACTTCTTCGCGGCGAGTCGTTGATGGCCAAGTCGCTCATCGGCGACCAACTGCGTGGCAGCCTCTTCGATCCACGAATCCTTCAGCCGCACATTGATAAAGCCCGGCCCAGCGATGTCCGGCTTGTCGGCGAGGTCTTCGACACTCACTCGATCAACGATCTGCTGAGCGATTTCGCGCGGCGGTTTGCCATGCGCCTTGGCTAGCGGCATCGCGCAGTTAGCTTGGAAGTCACCGAACTTGCCGTCTTGTGCTCGCAAGACCATGCCCAATGCCGAATCGACATCGGCAGTCAGATCGGCCAAGACGGGACGAAAACGATTTCGAATTTCGGTAAGGATGCTCATGAGGGCGGTTGGCCTGTTTGTTTTTTGAATCAACAAGCAGGCTCGCCGCCTGCTCAAAAGTTAGACGACATGACTCGCAGAGTGCGTTCGATGCGCGATCGAAAAGTCGAGACCGCGAACCCCGAGCAAAGGCAGTTCAACGAGGTTCTCTAGCATGGACTGTGATCGCGATGTGTCGCCCGAGTGTTACTCGTCGATCGGCAAATCATCGTCTTCGTCATCGAACATCGTGGCTTCTTGAGCTGCCAACTTCTCTTCGTCGAATTCATCTTCGGGAAGACGGGAAGCCAGAAAATCCAGCTCGGGATCTGATTCGTCGTAAGCCTCGTCGTCGCCAGGATCGTTTTGCATCTGAGCGAAGTAGGCTTCGTACTCGTCGTCGTTGCGAACGGGACGACCGGGCTCGCGCCATTCAATGCGCGGAGCGTCGGCCCACAGATTCTCTAGTTGGAAGAGATCTCGGCCTTCGGGCGTGAAGACGTGCAGCACGACATCGCCATAGTCGTACAGCAACCATTGCGTGTTGGGGTTCTCGCCCTCGGACAAGGCCTTGCCTCGCCCACGCAGTTTCATGATGCGATTCACTTCTTCGCCCATCGCACGCATCTGGCGGACGCTGTTGGCGGTGACGATCACGAAGTAATCGACAAGCGGCGTAATCTGCTGCATGTCGAGCACCAGGATGTCTTTGCCTTTGAAGTCGTCTGCGGTGCGAGCCACCAGCCAAGCGTTTTCGAGATGGACATCAACTTGAGGAGCGGCGGTCGTTTCGGTCATGGAAGCTTCTTGGTTCGGACTCAGTTCAAGCACAGATCGACTTTCCGGCGAGGCCGGAGGTGGCACGCTCGACGCTGGAAAACCCAGCAGACAGCGGCGGTTTCGACACCATCGTCCCGAAGATGTTCGCGTTCTTCAAGGATGGTGGTTCGCGGTGTTTTCTAATCTCGTTCAAGGACCCATGTGCCAGCGACATTAGAACAGCAGTGTCGCCAGCTTGCGGCGGTACTCGGCAACCAGAGCGTGACCGGTTCCCAAGATGCCAAACAGCTTCACCATCTGCTCTTTCGCAGCCTTGCCATTCGGCCCCACGATGTCTTTTTGGACGACCGCCAGCAGCACTTCGAAGGCTTCTTGGTTCTTGCCTTCCGCTGCCAAGGCATCGCCGAGCGTGACTTGCAGCGAGAGGTCAGACGGGTTCGCGTCGGCAGCTTGTCGAGCCGCCAGCAATCCGCCCGACTCCTGAGCGGTCGCTCGCATCTCGATCTGATCTTTGATGTGTTCGGCTTCGGGCTCCAAGAACCCACGAGCTTCCAACTCGGCGATGATCGCGCTCGCATCAGCATCTCGATTTTGAGATGCCAGCAAGCGAGCCAAATGAATCTTCGTGGAATCAGCCGCTTCGAGTTCCAGAGACTCCCGCAGCTTCGCTTCGGCCAAGACCTGATCGGTGGCTTCGAGCTTCAGAGCTTCGTTAACGAGTTCTTCGGCTTTGGAGGGCAGCAGTTGTTCGACCCACGCTCGCAATTGTTCTTCCGGAACAACGCCCGCGAAGTGATTGACGGGTTGACCGCCCACAAACGCGACGACCAACGGAATCGATTGCACGCCCATCATCATCGCGATGTCTTGGTGCTGCTCGATATCAACTTTGGCCAGGATGACTCGGCCAGCGAACGAATTGACGACTCGCTCTAACACGGGAGCAAGCTGCAAACACGGCTGACACCACGGAGCCCAGAAGTCGACGATCACCGGCATTTCGGTCGACTTTTTCAGAACAGCTTCTTCGAACTCCGGCGTTGAAACGTTGATGACCCAAGGTGAATCGGCCATGAGAAATTCCTCGTGCAATTGCGATCTATGTCTGTCCGCGCGGTCGTCCCAAATCAGCGACTCGTGCGGCTTCAAAGCCAGGATTTCAGGGTGCCAATCTCAGTCGCAGAACGACTGAGCTACGTAGGCGAGTCGCTCCGCGACTTGCTGAACCCGAAACTCCAGACTTGAAGACTCCTATCAACAGTCCGGCGAAGAATAGCCCTGCTCCAGCACGTTCTGAAGCCACTCAGCTTTGAGCCAGTGCCGCGAAGAACTCACCAAGCGGAGCATTGACCACCAGGCGTGCCAAGTTGTCGAGCGGCGTCGGGTCTCGATTCACGATTACCAGTTTGGCTCCGTGCTGCCGAGCCAATCGCGGCAATG
>OMIV01000314.1 GCA_900299185.1 Planctomycetaceae bacterium | reverse complement strand
TTCACCACCTCGCGAGCTTCTGAATCACTGAGCAACAGCAAACGCGGCGTCCGAGTCGCACAAGCCGCGAGAGCTTTTTCCGCATCGGCTCGGGCTTCGAGCGGAGCGCGTTTGAAAACTGTCGAACGAGTGACTTCACCGGTCTTCGGGTCGAATGTGATCGCCGCGACTTCGCTCACGGTCTTCTCAAACTTTGGCGATGTCGCGGTGAGATAAGTCTGCGGAGCGGGTTTTTCGGTCGTTGCTGGAGCTGCTTCGCCCGGTCGCGTGCGTCCCGACGAAAAGTTACCGCCGTCATGTGACTGTGGAATGCCCGCGCCTTCCTTCCAACGATTGATCGCGTTGTTGCCGGCGACTGACAGAGTCATCTCCAGAATCTGCAAGTCGGTGAAGTGCTTGCGAAGTCGTTCGATATCGGCGTCACCGATGAGATGCGGCTCAAGCGTGATCTTCCGCGCGAAGGCGTACGCAATCTGCTCTTTGGGAGCGAAGTCGATCCAGTTGCCATCCAGTGCCGCGATGCGATCTTCGCTCAGCCCAGCAGCGAGCAACTTCGACTCTTGATGGCCGAGGCAGTACTGGCAGTTGTTCGTGCGCGAGACGATCCAAAACAGCTCGGTCTTAAACGCATAGTCGAGCGACATCTTCGGATCGGCTTCGCGTGAGAATCCGAACCCGCCGAAGCCTCCAAATCCGCCACCGGTCCCGGGCCGTGCATTGAGGCTCGTCTGCCCGCCGGGCAAGTAGTGATACCGCAAGCGAGTTTCATATTGGTTAGCTCGCTCACCGAGTTTCTCTTTGTCTGCTTCTGTGAGTTCCGGCAGAGGAATACGCGGCGTGCGCTGCTTCATGTCTTCGAGCAGTTGCTTCATCTCGGGCCGAGTGACCGGAATCGGTCGCGGCACGTCAGAGAGTTCTTCGGCTCGAACGAAGGTCGTCACGCACAGCGTCGCGAGGAGTGCAAAGTTCATGCGTTTCATGCGGGGCCTTATTGAGTTGTGTGTAATCGAAGTTCACTCGCGTAGGTCGTCGCTTATGGTGGAAAGATCGTGATGACAGGACTCGTGCCGACGATGTACTCGACGGTGCGAACCTCGGTTTTCTTGTTGGCCAGTTCGATCGTCAGCTTCGCTGTGAGCTTCAAGTTCGTGCCGTCTGACTCTTCCGTCGGCAAGATCTCAAAGCTGACAAGCTTCTGTCCGTTGCGCCATTGATGGTCGCCGCAGATGATTTGCGGCTTGCCTTCTTGAAGATCCTTCGGCGTTTTCCCATCGCGCCAAGCGCTTAAGAAGGTTTCGAACGACTGATGCGCGACGTCCTTGTCGAGCTTCAGTGAGCGTGCTCCTTGCGAGCACCCGCCAGATACGGCGACTACGACGAGCAGCACGATGTATGTCAGCAGTCGGGTCATGAGACTTCCTGAGGTGCTTGCTGTGATCGCATTCATAAGGCCCTTCGCGATTGACGCGTCGCGAGTGCCAAGCCCCGATGAATCGGGTCACTACGAACCTTCAAACTGCGAGCATCAGAACTCCTGCACGACTTCATTACCGGCGCGAGTTCCTAAAGCACGCCAGAGCGACAAATCGATCGAGTCTGAGATGAACCTCACCGAGCCATCGCAGAGAGCGAGGCTCACTCCGCCCGTATGGAAGCTACTTGGCGTCGTCATTATTCGACCGGGCGGAAACATGCAGGACCGCGTATTTGGCGGAGCAACGTGAAAGTACATCGTCGTGCTGTGATAAGGCTGAAGCCACGGCGCACCGGAGTTCGAATACCCCTGCTTCGATAGGTCATTCGTATTAACAGCCATGCAATCCGCGAGCGCTTGATCCGCCGTTCCAGGATAAGTCCCCGGCTGATAGGTGTCTGACTTCGGAGTCGAGACACCATTCGAACCATCGCCCTTTACTCGCTCTGAGAATGCAGCGGTATTGCTGGCGCCGTCGGTGATGTCGCGTATGCGAATCGACGTACCTTGAATGATGATCCCGTTGGGAAATGGCATGCCGTAGTTCGTGCCGCCAACGGTCGGAGAAGGCAGCGTGTAGATGATTTCGGTGCCGGTGTTGGCGTAATAGTTGTTACGTGCGCCAAGAGCCCCCGGAAGCTGATCAAGATCCGAAGGACACAGAAAGCCGGGCACAATCGAGTTCATCGCGACGGCGTTGCTGGCATTGTTGTAGGCGACATTGAAATCGATCTGCTCGAAGATGTTGTTCATGTCGAGCTGCGGCAGCAGCCGCGCATTCATCGAGAGGTTATTGGTGTTAGCAGGCGGAAATGCGGAATAGGACTCTTCATAAGTGGCGAGAGCGATGCCTAGCTGCTTGATGTTGTTGCGGCACTGAGTGCGGCGCGCCGCTTCGCGTGCCTGCTGCACCGCAGGAAGGAGCAACGCCACCAAAACAGCAATGATGGCAATGACGACTAAGAGTTCGATCAAGGTGAAACCAGAACGACGAGATCGCATCGTGAATCTCCAAATAGAATTAAGAGCTACACAGAGCTCGAACCTTGCGTTTGAGTTAGATGGCAACCAGCAATGCCTCATGAAACGCACGTTGGTCAAAACCAAACAGCAGAGCGACTGAAACAGAGCAGCCCTCAACGCAGCTCAAAACATGCTGCAAGAGACTGATCGCATCAGCGACATTCACAGGCGGCGAAAGCAAAGACCTTTGCGTCCTCAAATGTGTCCATTCGATTGCCGGAACGAATATGGCCTGGAGCGTTCGGCGGAATCGACCTCGGCATCAAAGTGGCGGCCAAGCCCGGTACGGCTAGGCACATGAAGCGCAGGAAAGGTCCATGCATTCATAGGAGTAGGCAGAACGACTACCGCGGAGGTCGCTCTAGACGACTTACAAAACCATCCGAGGCACTCAAAGCGGCCTCGTGGTACTCAACACCCTGACGCACTACATCTAGAGAATGTGTCAGAACGAAACTGGGCAGCGCATCTTCAACGGTTCGCTGCGCCACCGAAGTCGGTACAGTCATCGGAGCAATCGGAACATGCTCACGATTCTGACATTGTGGCCCCTGACATGGAGTCCTCACTGGAACCGTAGGTTTCTGGCTTGATTCTCCATCAACCGCGTCATGACCGGCCATCGGATGATGGGCCTTCATATTTCTCGAATGGAGATAATCACCACACGTCGCAAAGGCGTCATTCGAACTCAGCAAGACAGACATCACAAAGCCCACGACAACAACGCCCCAGCGTAATGCTGGTCGTAAATCGATTTGTCGTGTTGTGAGGACTGCGGTCACAAAGTCGCCTTTTCAAGAGCTAGGACACGAAGCGCGAGGGATTATAGGAATGCCATTGGGCATCATCCAGCTAACTTTTTCGGGCGACACGTAATTGCGGGAAGCATGGTGCTCGTTCCGTTCTGAAGTTATCGGTCGTAGTCCGAATACACTTTACGGAGCGACTGACCGACATGATCTGTCGCTCGTAAAGACTTCGAACTCGGCGAACACAGCGGCATAACTTCCACAAACCAAGGACAACCAAGCATCGATCTGCCGGATGAATCAAGCTGAAAGCCGAGTTCTCCTGACGTTTAGATGGTCATCGCGGTGAAGCCACCATCGACAACCGAATTGGTTCCCGTGATGAAGCTGCCTGCTTTCGATGCCGCCAACAGCAACACAGCTCCGGCCAACTCATCCGGCGTTCCAAACGGGCTTTGAGGATCATCACCTTGAACGCGCAACGTGGGCGTGTGACGTCGAATGTTGGCGACTCGATCGGGCGAGAGGATCTTGCGATTCTGCTCGGCAGGGAAGAACCCCGGCGAGAGCGCGTTTACTCGAATGCCGTACTGCGCAAACTCACGTGCCAAGTTCTGAGTGAGATTGAGCACTCCGGCTTTCGTGACCGAGTACGTGAAGACTCGGGACAGCGCAATGATCCCGCTGAGCGATGCGATATTGATGATCGAGCCCTTCGTACCACGCTCAACCATGTCTTTGCCAAAGATCTGGCAGGCAATTTGAACGGCTCGCAGATTAGTGTTGAGGATGCGTTCGAACTCTTCGTCCGTGATGTCGAAGAACGGAGTCGCAGAGTTCACTCCAGCGCCATTAACGAGCACGTCGCAGTGCCGATTGTTGGCCTTCAAGTGAGCGACGATCGCCGAGATGTCTTCACGCTTGGTGCTGTCCGCCGCGACGAACTCTGCGGAGCCGCCCGCCGCTTTCAGCCGATCGACGATGCTCTGACCACTCTCGTCATTCTTGAGAGTTCGACCGACGACAACGACATGCGCCCCGGCTCCTCCCAAGGCTTCGGCAATGGCCCCGCCCAGAACTCCTGTGCCACCAACGACGACGGCGGTCTTTCCATCCAAACCAAAAAGTGCCTGCAAATACGCTGCGGACGATGCCATGACTGCTCCTGAGTTACGAATGATGTGAATTCAAAAAGGCGCGGGAGTGTAGCTGAGAAGACGATTGGTCGAAGCGACTTGCTGACACAGCTCAGTCACTCCGCGATTGAGATCACTGCGGATGGTGATGACGCTTGAGGCCGATGGATTGAACTAGCCGCGAAGTCCGGCAGCACGCATCAGCCGGTCGGTCGATGCATAGGCCTCGGCGACCCATTGCTCGATTTGATCGGGCTGGGGCGAGTACTCCAATTCGATCGAGACCGCACCGTCGATACCGAGCGCTTTGATCTCGTTGAGATACGGTTCGAACGGAACCACACCTCGACCAGGCGGCAGGTCGCCATGCTTGATGCCATCACAATCGGAGATGTGAACGTGAATGGCTTTGCCCTTCAGCCGTCGCACTTCGATGGGATCGACTTTCGCCAGCAACAAATGCGAGACATCGATATTGGCCTGCAAGGCTGGGTGAGCAACGTCATCAATGAACCGTACCATTTGGTCGACATTGTTGAGCAACGACAGCGCGAACGGCTCCAGCTCTAAAGCAATCTGCACATCGAGGCTCGCAGCGTAGTCAGCCAACCGACGGCAGTTCTCGACAGCGGTCCGCCATTGCTCAGCCGGTGGAATGACTTCTTGATTCCAGATGTATTCGCCCAGGACCAACAAGACGTTGCGAGCTTGGTACTCGTAGGCCAAATCGAGATACGACTTCACTCGGTCGACATGAAATCGTTGCACGCTGGGATTGAAGTCGATGAGTCCCACGGCCACGCACGCAATCGACACGATCGGCAGCCCGACTCGATCACATTCGTCTTTGATGAGTCGCCGCTCGCAAACGTCGATGTCGAGCGGATCCGCAAAGATGTCGATGGAATCAAAGCCGAGTTCTTTGGTCTTCTGAATGCCCCAAGCGGTATCGCGTCCAGCTTGAGCCCAAGCCGAGTTAATCAAACCAAGCTGCATGATGAGTCCTCATAGCGAGTGATTAAGAAGTCCAAAGCGATTGCTGTGACCGTTGAGAGTTCCAACCTACAAGCCATCGTTAGCTGTCGTCACGCTCCGAGAATCGTTTGAGCCCAGGCTTGGTCAGATTCGTTAAGGGGACGCTCGGGAGTCAGGCGATAGACGTAGTCTTCATAACCAGCGCCATCAAAGACTCGATGTAAGACAGATTGCAGGTCAAGAGTGGCGTCAGGATGCGTGCCGTCGAGTGGAATCGGAATGGTCGGCAACGGCTCGCGCAGCTTGATCGGCCAGATCCCTGCTTCGGGCCTCTTTTGCCAGCGACTGACCATCGCGTAGTAGTCGCACTCGGGAAGATGCTCCATGGGCATGCGTGGTCCGCCGCGCAACAGATCGAGTTCAACCAAATTGACGTAGGTTCGAATCAAGCCAGCTCGCTTGGCGATGTATTGCTCGCGATCCGGGCCAGGACGTTTGTTGAACGGACTCAAGACTTCGATCACGGTTACAACGCGTTGATCGTTGCGGTCGCAGATTTCCAAGAACGACACATGCTCGATGTCGACTGTCGGCAACACCACTCGGCACGGAGCTTCGGCAATCGCGACAGCGTCCTGAACCGGCGCAGTTGGCTCCCGATGAATTGTCACATCGCCGCGTCCGAGCAATCGCCCATCATCGGGCAGTTCATGAATATAGACATGCTCGTCAATCCTAACGAAATAATGCGGTCGGACCTGTCGAGCGATTTCTTCCCGAATCGCCGGCAAGAACGCTTCATGAAAGTCATGCCACACCGTGCGGTGTTCGAGGTACGGATTCATTCCGGGAAAAGGCGATGGCATAGGACGAGTCTCCGGTCGTTTATTCTCAGCGAGTCGACGCCCCCGCAAGTTACGGCTATCGCTCGATGAGAGCGAGAATGAACGACTCAACGCCGAGCTTCGAATGCTTGAACCGTCGCCTCGAAGTAAGGACTCTCAACTCTGAGTTCCAGCCCGTACATTCAAGCGAAAGCGACCGAGACAAAGTTCCCGCAGCGGGTCGAAACTTCGTCACCGAGCATGCTGTCACTCGATCATGAAGCGCACTCATCGCGAAGAGTCGGCAACTACTTGCCCGGTCGTTGGAAGCCAGCAGGGCGAACTTCTGAAGAGGATGTCTCTTCGTCCTTCAGCCCCGAACTAGGACGCAGTGCCCCGCCGACACCAATGATCTCCGGCCGCCGCGCCACCTTGTCCGTGAAGATATGCATATCGCGAATGACGGGATCGAGATTCTGTAACAAAACAGACAATGTGGCCGCGGACCGTTCGAGATCTCGATAGAGAGCCGGATCGGACACGAACTTCCGCAACGAGCCATCTGACTTGTTGGCAAGCTCCGCGAATTGCTTCAGTTCACCCGTCAGCGATTCCATGTTGGCGAGACTCTGATCCAGCCTCATCACGATAGAAGTTGTGTGCTTAGCAATCGGTTGAGTCGCAGCATCAAGGTTTCGCAGGTTCGAGTTAATCGTTCCGACAGTGCTGCGCATCGCTGTGATGGTCTGCTGAGTTTCGGTCACAAGTTGCGGCAAGCCTGAAACGGCCTTCTTCAAGTTGGTCACCGTTTGCTCGTCACCGATAACTCGATTCGCGTTGTCGAACGCTTTGCCTGCTTGAGCCATCGTCTTCGTGAATTCATCGAGCCCCGCAGCGGTCCGCTCAATCACGTCTCCCAGGTTTCCGCGATTGGTCTCGACTAGCCCATTCACATTCCGAGCGACCAATTGCCATTCACGGCTGGTCGCCGTCAGCGATGTCATGACTTCGGAAAGATGCCGCTCTGTTCGTCGAGCAAGCTCTGTTAGGTCAAAGACCGGCGTTCCTTCGAGCACGCTCTTGCGGTCGAACCATTGATCGCTCTTACCTGGCGAGAACTCGACGATCGTGTCACCGAGCAACGACTGCTGCAGCATGGGGACCGAGTCCGCTCGCAGTTTGTACTTCTCATCAACTTGCAGCATCACCAGCACGCCGCCGCGTTTGTGATCCAAGATCACATCTCGAACGGCCCCAATCGGAATGCCGTTCATCCGCACGGGAGACCCGACAAGCACGCCCGGCGCGGCTTCAAAGTGAGTGGCGACTTCGTACTGCTTGGCGAAAAAGACTTTGAACTCGCCGAACTGAAACACCATCACGACGGCGACGACGATCGACGCGAGCACAAACAATCCGACGCGAAATTGAAGTTGGCGATCTGTCATGAGTCATCCTTTACTCGAATTCCGCAAGTTCCCACACGTCACTCATTCAACGGCGTCCCGAAGAGCAACCACTTCGATGCCGGTTGAACTTCTTGTTACACCAGCATCAGCTCTTGCATGCGTTCTCCGGCCTCACCGTACACAAACTGCGAGACACGGGGATCGTCCGACGAAAACGCTTCCTCGGGAGTGCCTTCGAAAACAATCTGTGGCTCGTCGGGCTTCAGTCGTGACAGCGGATAGAACATCACAATGCGATCGGCAACTTTTCGAACGGTCGACATCTCGTGAGTGACAACGATGCTGGTGACGGGTCGTCGGTCGCGTGTCTTCTTGATAAGCGTGTTGATGACGTCCGTCATGATCGGGTCGAGTCCCGTGGTCGGTTCGTCATAGAGAATGATGTCTGGCATCAAGGCGAGTGCTCGAGCCAGCCCCACTCGCTTGCGCATGCCGCCCGAAAGTTCCGACGGCATCTTGTAAGCCGCAGTGGACGCGAGGCCGACTTCTTTGAGTCGCTCCATCACGGTCTCGCGGATGAAGTCTTCCGACATGCGTGTGTTCTGTCGCAAACCGAACGCGATGTTCTCGTAGACGTTGAGGCTGTCGAAGAGTGCCGCGCCCTGAAACAGGTATCCGAACCGCAGTCGATCGCGCACGAGTTCTTCATCAGATCGTCCGACAATCGACACGCCATCCCACAGGACATCGCCACTACTGGGAGCCATCAACCCCATCATCAACTTCATCGTGACGCTCTTGCCGCAACCGCTCTCACCGATCAAGCAAAGCGTCTCACCTGCGATCACACTTAGGTCAATGTTTCTCAGAATCTGATGGCTGCCGAAACTTCGAGACACATTGCGGAACTCGACGATTGGCTCATCGGGACCATGACTCGATAGCGGCTTGCTAAAGGGCTCTTTCATGGCAGCACTCATACCAGCCCTCCTACGAAACCAGTCGAGTCCAACCACACTGACGCTGCATGTCCCGCATAAACGAGTCGGTACACAGCCGAGATCAACACGCCCAGGAAGAAGTCGAGCGACAAGATCACGATGAACGACAACACGAAGGACTCCGTCGCAGCGCGGCCCACGCCCTCTGCTCCAGCCCCGCAATGAAAGCCGCGATTGCAAGCGATGATCGCGATCGCAGCTCCAAAGAACATGCTCTTCACCAACCCGCCAGCCACGTCGAAGATCGCGACATACTTGTTGGAGTGATGCCAATAAAACGTGCTCTCGATGCCCAGCGCTGTCGTGCTCAGCAACCAACCACCAAAGACACCGACGGCATCGGCCATCACCGTCAACAGTGGGATCAGCAAGAAGCACGCAAGAAACCGAGGCACGACCAGATATTGAATGGGGTTTGCTCCAAGTGCTCGCAATGCGTCGATCTGCTCGGTGACCCGCATCGTGCCCAGCTCGGCGGCCATCGCGCTGCCAACTCGACCGGCCAACATCACCGCTGCCAGCACTGGTCCCAACTCTTTCACCAGCGACACATTGATGATCGCGCCCAGTCGAGACTCCATGCGCATCGATGCGAATTGATCATAGGTTTGAACGGCCAGCACCATGCCGATGAAGAGCCCCGTGACCAACACGACCGGCACGCTGCGAACTCCGACCTCGTACATGCAACCGAGAATGACTCGCTGCTTGGGAATGCCCCGCAGCAGCGACTTCAGCAAACTGAGCCCAAACAAAGTCAGATCACCCAGCTCCAGAATCAGTTCAATAAAGAACCGTCCTAGCGCGTGGATGAACGAGTCTGATGGCTGTGCCTGTGAGGATGACATGACTTCCGTGTCGTGGCAGTAATGAGGTCTGCAAACAAGTTGGCGTCGGCATTCCATTCCGACGTTCGATCTCCGGTGCTGAGAACACTGCGGAACGAAGCCGCATCAGCTCGCCAGGTCTGATTGAAGCACTCATTGAGTCCCATCAGCCACAGCCAACCTCAGTCAGTCATCATTCTCAACAGCCCAATCAACCACGCAGCCCGACGATCGAGCCGAGACCCTACAACATTGCCCCCTGTGCGGGGAGACCAGTTCAACGCACACCGCACCGGGCTCAAACGAAGTTGATCGATTTCCGCCGCCATTCAGCGAAACGACCTGAAATGAGAAGGCCATATCTCGCAAGGATCATTCAACAAACGAGAACTCCAACTCAGTATCAAGTTCGGTGAACCGCCTGATGAAAAGCAGAACGCCTCGTCAGAGAAAACTCTGACGAGGCGTTTGCAGGGGTGGCTAACCGGATTCGAACCGGCGACATCCAGAACCACAATCTGGCGCTCTAACCAACTGAGCTATAGCCACCGTGAAGCCGCCTGGACGGCTTAAGCGTGCGGAAATCTAGTCACCACTATTTCGCGTTGCAACCTTCGACAAATACGGCCTGAATGGGGTTCGCTGGATCTCAATCGCAAGCGGTTGAGACAAGCTAATCGTCAGCGAGATTCCCCTGATGGGCACTCTGCCAAACTGAAAGTCGTGCTTTTGAAGCTAAGTATCTCGACATTCAGAAACCAATCTCTGACATCGAGAGTGGCCTTAGTCGCGCGGTTCGACCGGCGCATAGTGAGCCAACTTAGTTCGGCATGTTGAATCGTTCTTGGCCGTCACGGGTGCAGATGGCTTTTAGAATCTTGAAGTCCAAGGTCTTCGCGAAGGTACGAGTTGAGCCGTCACCCATCCCGAAGACCGCTACTTCGGGATGCCACGCTCCCCAACCAAAGAAGTGCCCGGCTTGGCCAGCATTCAAGTAGTTGTCGAATGCCGAAGGTGAAGCCGAAGGATTGGCACCGTCACGTCCCCAGTCTGGGATGTCATTGCCGTCGTCGTCTGCAGCGCGGGCACAGCAGCTATTGCCGTCACCCCAGAAACCGAACAGCGATTCGCCAAACATGACCGTGTTCGATTCGCCGTCACGAGCCAAATCTCGATAGGAAACAGAACTGTCTCGATACATCACCCCGTTGTCGGTTTGCCCGTTGGTATTACCAGGTCGAGGACTCGTACCGCTGTTGGCTCGATACGTCATGTAGGCATATCCGCCGAGATTCGTTCCGGCGACAGCCTGTGGTCGAGCACTTGGAAGCTGAGCACTCGGGCACACGTAAGACGAAATAACAACTTGAACTCCAGACTGGTTGTTGGCCGAAGTCTTGGGCTCATTGAAATTCAAATTGACGTTGCCTTGTCCCAATTGCGGAAGGATGAAAGCCGCCCACGAATAGTCGTTGGAGTAGACCCAATCGCTAATCGTCACAACGGGTGCCGGACCGGCACTGGTCGCGGTTCCCAACGTAACAACCAAAGGCATAGGCAAGTTGATTTGAGTCGGCCCCACGGTCCCGGTAATCAGCCCCGGTGGAAAAGTCTTTTGAACGTCGTGGTAGTTGGAGGTTGCCAACACAATCTGCTTCATGTTGTTGATGCACTGCGTCCGGCGAGCTGACTCGCGAGCACTTTGGACGGCCGGGATCAAGATCGCAGCAAGCACGGCGATGATCGCAATCACGACCAGCAATTCGATCAACGTGAATCCTTCGCGCCGAGAGTGTTGGGTGCTGTGCCCGATCGTCCGCATGGCCGACTCCAAGTATCAAAGAGAACTATGAGCGAGATGCCAGGAGGCGGCTGCACTGACAAAACTCCCTATGCAGACAACCCTGACCAACATTGCAGAGCAGGCTATCAGGGCCGAAAGTCTGATTCAATTCGCGTTTCGGCGACCAGCGTCAGACTCCGGCGACCAATATGAAATGCTACATCCTTCGAAGCGTCTTCCGAGAGACTGCGGAAGCTCGATCACCGAGGTGAAAGAGTTACTCCACATCCGGAAGGTTTTTGTGGAAACGTGACAGGTCCAACTCGGTCAACGCCGTGCTTTGAAGAATCATGAGATCACAAGGAATCGCATGAATCGCAGGCATGGTTTCGCCGATTGCTAAGCTCCACGCCGAGTTGCCGCTTCCATGATGGCCTGCTCGCTGAACTCGCCACGTTGGAATTGCCCGGTCATTCGTCCTTCGCACAAAACCAGAATGCAATCGCAGAGCGTGATCAATTCGGGAAGCTCACTGGACGTCACGATGATCCCCAAGCCGTCGCGGCAAAGCTGATCAATGACGGAATAGATCTCGGCCTTCGCACCAACATCGATGCCACGAGTTGGGTCATCGAGCAACAGAACCGTCGGCTTTGTTTCCAACCATCGAGCGATGATGCACTTCTGCTGGTTACCACCACTTAAGCTGAGGACGGGGCTCTCAGTGCTGGCCGTCTTCACTCGCAATTGAGCGACGGCATCCCGAGCGCGAGTTGACTCCGCCTGCGATGAAAGCAATCCGAGGGACGTCATCTCATGGAGCGTGCAAATGGTGATGTTCTCGCGGACCGACATGTGCCCAAAGAGCCCCAGTCGTTTGCGATCTTCGGTGACAAGCGCGAGCCCTGCGTTCATGGCATCGATCGGCTCGCTCAGTCGCAACGAGCGACCATTCAACAAGACCTCTCCAGTCGGCGATTCGGGACTGATGCCAAACAAGCACTCCAACAGTTCGGTCCGTCCGGCTCCCATCAACCCAGCAATGCCGAGCACTTCTCCGCGTCTCAGCTCGAAGCTGATGTCTTTCAATCGCCATTGTTGAGCGTGCCCGGAACGCGGCAGATGCAAGCCTCGGACTTGCAACAAGACGTCACCGGTTTGCCGTAATGTTCGTGAAGCAGAATCTTCGATTTCGCGACCAACCAGCAGATGCGTGACCTCTTTGGCGCTGACATCTTTTCGCGCCTTGGTCGCAATGAATTTGCCGTCGCGCAAGACCGTGATCTGATCTGACAAGCGGAAGACTTCATCCATCTTGTGCGAGATATAAAGAATGGTGACGCCGCGTTGTCGCAGCCGTTCAATGACTCCAAACAGTCGTTCCACTTCGCCTTCGGTCAAGGCACTCGTCGGCTCGTCCATGATGAGAATGTCAGCATCGAGCGACAGAGCTTTGGCGATCTCGACAAGCTGCTGATCGCCGACCCGCAGCTCACTCACGAGCTGAGTGGGAACGATGCGACACCCCAACCGTTCAAACAGCTCGGCAGCGGCGGCTTCCATCGCTCGATCATCAAGCCAGCCCAACGCTCCGCGTTTTTCACGTCCCAAGAAGATGTTGGCAGCGACCGACAACTGCTCCACCAAATTGAGTTCTTGATGAATGATCGCGATGCCAGCCTGTTCGGCGTCGCGCGTCCCGCTGAACCGCACAGGCTCACCGCGTAGCAAGATCTCGCCGTCGAACTCGGGAATGACTCCCGACAAGATCTTCATCAACGTGCTCTTGCCGGCACCGTTCTCGCCGACGATCGCATGAAACTTACCGGGCTGAATATCAAACGACACATCGCACAGCGCGACGACTCCCCCGAAGCGTTTTGTGACACGGCGAATGGAAAGCAATGGCTGCATGTAGAAACCTAACTAGAGATCGGCGCGGTTCGCGTGGATGATTCCAACTCAACCGAAGCTGAAGTCGTCAGACTTGAGATGCTTGGTCTGAGTCATCCGAGTTCTGATGAATTCGACTAATGCTCCGTCGCACATTGAACTTCGGGTTGAGCGAGTCGCGGAGCGACTCGCCTACGTAGCTCAGTCGCTCCGCGACTGAGATTGGCCATCCGAAACCGTGGCTGTGACGTAGCACTACGGTCGTTTCCGCCGCAGGACAATGAAGACGCCTTCAGTCTGCAAGTCGAGCAACTCCCACTTTTTAGGTTCGCGCTGCAACTCGCG
This sequence comes from Planctomycetaceae bacterium, assembly GCA_900299185.1. Taxonomy (GTDB): domain Bacteria; phylum Planctomycetota; class Planctomycetia; order Planctomycetales; family Planctomycetaceae; genus AM-0621. The sequence continues at coordinate 21,788 of OMIV01000314.1, read as the reverse complement.
GATCTGCCGAGGCTCTTTGATGTCGCTGTAGCGGTGCCCGGTATCGATCACGATGTAGTCGGTATCGTCCGGAACTTTATCTTCGTAGTTCGCAACGGCTCGCGGGTAATGGCTGTAGTCATACGATCGCTCGTAATGCGTCAGCCGCGGATGCACAAAGTCCGTCGAAGCCACTCGGGCCGATTGAGGAATCTCCGTCAGCACGCGTTCGATGAGTTCCGCTCGGCGAGTCACCGTGTAATTCGACTTCCAATAAGCGACCGACCCGGAATCCCAGAACCGCAACCCCAGCGGGCTTTGTCCGGCAGTGATGCTCGCCAGCAAACCGCTCGCGCAGGCGAAAGCTGCCATGAACTGCGGCGCGGGGTGCAAGATTCGCCACACCAGCGACGCTGAGTTGTCATGCGGAGAATTGAGGACGGACGCCTGCCGCGAACTCAGTCGAGCCATCGCCCCGGTCATCGCCCAGAACAAAAGCGGGATCACGGGCGCTTGAAAGTGATGCCTCGGAAACGGGTCTTGTCGAATGACTTCGTTCAAACACAACAGCACCAACAAAGGAGCGGCGACCAGCAATCGAGACGGCGACCACAGCGGTGTAAAAGCCAAGGGCACAAATACCGCTAACAAGTAGATGATCGACGGCGCCGAAGTGAGTTCGCTGAGCACCAGCATCGGGCTCGTCAGCATGTTGAAGACGACTTCGCCGAACGACTCGCCAAATTTCGAGAAGTAGCGGACGTAATGCAGTTCGTTGCCCGACCGGAAGTACGGCATCGCCACTCGGGTCGCGAATAGCAGATAGGCAACGGCCAAGATCGCCAAGCCAACTCCAACAGCCCCCATGCGTCTATGATCGGGAGCGGCGACGGAGTCACCACGAACCTTCCAAAACTCAGTCGCGGCTAACCAAACACCGAAAGGGGCCAGAGCAATCGCGTAGTCCTCTTTGGCTGACAAACCAATCAACAAGCAGACGATCGCGGTCTTGAAGCGTCGTCGTTCAAACTGGTCGAGCGCGAAGAGATAAGCCGGAATGACGAACGCTTCGGGGCGGAACGTCTTGAAGTCGATCGCGATGTCGAGGAACTGCATCGGCGGATAAAGCAGGTACGCCAGGGCGACCCAACATCCGATTCGCGCCGAGCCGCTGGCTCGCCGAGCCATCCAAAACACAGGCATCGCTCCTGCTGCCAAGGCCACGCTTTGAGTCAGCTCCAGCAGCAAATGCGACGGCCAGACGACATACAACGGCAGTAACAATAAATGCACAACTTGAATGTGCTCGCCCAGAAACAAACCTTGATCCAGATAGCTGCGGAAGCCTTTGCCGTGAGTGAGGTTCCACAGATGCTCCTCGTACATGGCCGAGTCGCCGTGCGGCAGCATCAACGTGCGATAAAGCTGCCAATTCATGGCCGTGAAGACGACGACATACGCGAGAGTCCCTACCCATACGCCCCAAGGCAATCCGCCGGCCAAGCTGCCATCGCGCGGCATCAATCGACTCAGCAGCGTCGCGATCCAGCCAGCCAGAGCCAGCGACAGCACATGAGCTGCGTTTGCGAGTAACAACGATTCCAGAGTCTCTGCTCCGGCAATCAAGAGCAGCGCGTCGAGCACGACGAAGACTCCACCAATCCACCACCAACGCCATGCCGCCGCGACTGTGTTGGCCAGGCTTGCTGCATTCGAGCTTTGATTTCGCGTAACGCACCACGCACCAATCACTGCCACGATTGAGAGGCCCGAAGTCAGGCCAAGCAGCGACACGTAGGGAACGTCGACGAGCAAACTCTGACTGGCAGGTTCGAAGCTCACGCTTCCGCCAAGCACTTCGGCCACGCTCTTGAGAGCAACCGAACTCCACAGGCTCGGCCCCGCGACGGGAGACTCGACTACGGCTTCCAATCCCCAAGCAAGAGCCGCGCAGCCAACCACACACACGAGCAACGCCCAAGCGACACTCGTCGGAGTTTGCGACGATGATAGAGATGGAGAGGTCATGAATCCCACTGTTGCAGTTTGGCCTTATTGCAGCCGCGATTTGTCCGTTACCAGATCGAGCGTTTGCCACAAGCTGGGATCGCTGGCGAAGGGAAACTCGGAACCGACCGTCAACGAGACGTTGCCTAACTCACGATCGACGAGCCAGCACATGAATCCCAATTGCGAGCACGTCTCCACATCAAAGCCAGTCAACGTCGCCGCTGGCAACCAAGCTTCCAACGTGTAGCCGTCAGCATGTTGCAGCCGCTCAATTCGAAAGGCCGACGGCGACTGTTGTTTCGCATCTTCGGACGCTCGTGCAATCGGCAATTGCAGCACGCACGGCTCCGGAGCAGTCTCATGAGTGCCACCTGCAATCAGGCAGAAGTGATGGCAAAAGCGACTCGCGCGGTGAATGGTTTGCGTGTTGCGAGTGTCGATCCACACCTGCAAGCCCTCAGACGCCAACGGTTCATAGAGATTGGCCGTTGGCTCGTTCGACTTCCCCTTCACGGTGACAGAGATCCCCAAGCCGCGTTCGCTCCAAGCCATCCTCAGATCGACATTCGCCGTCGGCGGTCCGGCAACTTGAGCACTTCCCAATAACGAAGCGTCCGGCCAAGGAATGGAATAGTCACTACTCAGATCGAGCAATCTTTTCCCTGCCAGCGGCAAGCGGTCATGCCGTTGCACGGGCAACGCAAAGTGAAAGGCAAAGGCAGGCGGAATGACGGTCGACACGCAGATTCCTTGAGCTGTGTTTCGTGAAGTCGCGCTATTACGAGCAGAGTGATAAGCGATGCTGCGATGCGCCGACACGAAACAACCGTGACGGCCACGTCGGTAAGATCACAGCCCTACTTTGCGGCCGCAGGCTGAAGTTGATGCACCACACCATCGAGAAAGGCTGCCAAGTTCTTGGCCGCAAGTTCGGCGTGATCGCGGAGCTTGAGCATGTCTTTCATGCTGCCCGGCCGCTTCCACAACGCACCAATGACGGCACCGACTCGCACGGCTCCGCTCCCACCCATGACCGACAGCACTTCGCTCGGAAGGTCGGCCGACATGTCATCGCTGATGGCTCGCACGCCCATGAACTTCACACGCCGCTCACGAGCCACTTGCGCGACCGCCAAGCTCTCCATGTCGACAGCAATGGCCTGATGCTTGTCGTGTAACTCTTGCCTCTCGGCGATGGTCCGCACAATCTCATCAGCGGTGAGAACGCGACCGACATAAAGTCCCTGCGCTTCATTGGTCGCAGCCTTCAGATCGATCGAGAACTGCTGACCGTGCATGTCCACGATCTCGTTCGCCATCACGATCTGACCAATCTTCATCTGCGGCAGAAGTGCGCCCGCAAAGCCGCAAGACAACAACCAACTTGGCGAATGCCCTTCGATCAGTGCTTCCGTCGCGCGACGGGCTCGAGCGTAACCCATGCCACACTCAACGACAGCAATGCGGATGCCGTCATATCGCCCACCTTTGAAAGTGAATTCGCCGCCGGAATACGTCAGCACTCGTTGGCAGCGTTTCAAGAACGGCTCCAACTCCAAAGGCAACGCACACACGATGCCGATGTCGGCATGAGCGTAATCAGGTTTCTGCGGCTCATCGGACATCAAGAGTTCCAGTCAGTGAAAGTGCAATCGGCTTCGCTGGCGCGGCCGGTCATTGGCTGTTACCAGCTTGAATGGGTGGGTTCATGCAAGGGACTTGCCGATGAACAACACCGTGATTTGAAGACCGCGATTGCCGGTGCTTCTCAGTCGCGGAGCGACTGAGCTACGTAGCCGAACCGCTCCGCGACTCGGCCTTATTCTTGGTCCTGCATTAAGCCGTTGCCTCACCAGCGAACGGCGTCTTGGGTCGCTGCAACAAGCACAGCAAGATGCCGAACTCGTACAACGCCAACATGGGGATCAGCATCAAGATCATGCTCATCGGGTCAGCCGAAGGCGTCAGCATCATCGACAAGAAGGAGATGATCAGAATCGCCATGCGACGCTTCTCGCGGTAGGCGGTGACATCGAAGATCGAGATCCGCTCCATGAACAACATGATGAGCGGCAACTCGAAGCTGACTCCAAAGACCAGCGGCAGCATCACGGCAAAGCTGATCCACTCAGACAATCGAATCTGCGGCTGCAATCCCAGCATCTTGTTGAAGCCCAGCAAGAAGCTAAGCATGAACGGGAACACGCAATAGAAGCAGAACACACAGCCGCCCACAAACAGCACAATGCTCATCGGCAAATAGATGTAAACGTAGCGGCGTTCATGAGGATACAGCCCCGCCGCGACGAATAGCCACAACTGATAGAAGACCCACGGGCTCGCGACGATCAGCCCCGCAATGAACGCCACCTTCATATACATCATGAAGGCTTCTTGAACGTTGAGCGTTACCGGCTTGCTCGTTCGTTCGATGACCTGATTCAGCTCGGTAAACGCCGTCGACTTCATTCGCAGCGAGACCGGCTTCTCGTCTTCCTTCGCGGTAGCTTTGGGGAACCGATCAGGGTCAGCAGAGTGCAGCACGTTGATGAGTTCCGACGGCAGCACATCGACTTCAATGGTTTGCCCGGTTGCCGTTCCACCAACGATCGGAGGGACGCTGAGCCGTGCTTCTTCCAGCGGATCTTTCTGATCGAGCACATTCAAACCGCTCTGCTGCTTCCACCAATCCCAAGACAGCGGCGAGGTCGTATTGGCAACGTCGTCTTCCACTTGAACGTCGTAAATGCGGAGGGCTCGTTCAACGGGAGCACGGATGATGGCGACCACTTTGTCGCCCACAAACAAGCAACCAATCACAGCGATCGACAGGCCGATGATGGCCTTGATCAGATGCACGCGGAGCACTTCGAGGTGCTCGCCAAAGGTCATCGTCGAATCGTCGAAGAGGTCTTTGGACGTCGTCATGTTCGGCCTCGGAAATGAGTGGGACAGGACTGTGCCACTTTCTGCGCCGACAAAGTCCGCGATGAAACTCACGGCCATGAGGCAGCGGCTCACTCGGAAGTGTGAGCAGGCTAACCGACCACGCGGTCGGCAAACCTCAGCAGGGACAGCCACAAAGCTGACATTTCGCGCCCATCAAGGCGGAGCGCGACAAGTTGCTGTCCACTCGGTTTGCCCGCGATTCGGAGCAGGTCGGGTGAGCGGAACGGCGGTGATTCTATTTGGGACCGATCGAGCGTCAATTGAGGCACCCTCAGTCACACTCACAACAAACAACCGACGATTGCTTGCAGAGCGATTGCCAAACTCAAGCACGCGGCATCCGTTTTGAGGATCTGCAACGTCCAGCAAGCAATCCATCCAGCGGCATGGCACAAGCAAAAAGATCTCACACCGAGGCGCGGAGTACGCAGAGGAAAGCCCTGAAGCGTCTCTCAATCCTCTGCGATCTCGGCGACCTCAGCGTTTCAAATGATTTGGAAATGTGCCGGGCTGAATCTCCAACCAAGAATCGTCGAGACACGAGCGGCAACCAGACTGAAGTCTTAGCGCCTTAGTTTCGAGAGCCTCGCACTTCGGAGCTTGTTTGTGAGACGGGAAACAACTGCTGCTCTTACTTCGTCGCAGCATCCAAGATGCGACGCACTCGATGATTCTCGCTGTCGCCGATGTAGACGTTGCCGACGTTGTCGCAATACACGCCATGAGGTCGCGCGGTGCGACAAGAACGCGGAGCACCATCCGGGCCATCGCCCTTCTTGCCGTCACCCACGAGCGTCTCGATCACACCGGTCTTCTGACGAATGACTCGAATGGTGTGGCTCTCGGTATCAGCCAAATAGATGTCGCCAGTGGGTCCCAGCGCGATGCCTTTCGGACCGGCAAGAGTCGCGGCTTTGGCCGGTCCGCCGTCCCCGGCATAGCCCGACTTACCAATGCCTGCGAGATGCTGCAGAGTCTGTGTCATGAGGTCGATGCGATAGACCGCGTTGCCCTCTCGCAGCGCGAGATACAGGCTGTGCTTGCCATCAAAGTCGAGGGCTCGCGGACCGTTCAGCGGTGCTCCATCAATCTTGGCTCCGTCTGGAGTAGGCTTCTTTTCGCCATTGCCTGCGAACGTGCTGATGATCCCGGTCTTCAGATCAACCACTCGCACGCGATGATTGCCGATGTCGCAGATGTATAGTCGGTTCTGATGGTCGAGCGCGATGGAATGCGGAATGTTGAGCTTGGCTTGAGTCGCCGGACCGCCATCACCTGTGAAGCCTGGTTGTCCCGTTCCAGCCACCGTCGAGATCTTGCCCGTCTGCTTATCAACGCGACGAACGATGTGATTCTTCATCTCGACGAAGAAGACGTTGCCCTCTTGATCGAAGCGGACTTCATAAGGCTCATTGAGTTGAGCTGAAGTTGCCGGGCCACCATCGCCCGCATACCCCTTCGTTCCATTACCGGCGACGAGAGTCAGCTTGCCGGTTTTCTCATCGAGCTTCCGCACGACATGAGCTGCGATCTCGCAGATATAGAGCTGCCCGTCAGGCCCTTTCGCAATGCCGTATGGCTCGCCGATCGGCGTCTCGGTCGCGACGTGCTCACCGGCCACGAAGCCCTTCGTACCATTGCCAGCCACAGTGACGACATCCGCTGCAAGAGCACCGACAGTAAGAAGGCTTGCACTAACCGCGAACAAAGCAGCGCGAGTGATCCCCAACACAAACGTGCGACGAAGCATGAAGCAAACTCCCTGGTGATGAGACGGTCGAGGTTGGCCAATCGGACCAACTGATTGCACGCCTCATAATGTTCGCCAAGGAATTCCGAAATCGAACGACCTCACCGAACCGGTCTCCCGCTACTTCAGAATTCCCGTCAGCACGCGAGCACCTTCGACACCGGACAGCCGCGCGTCGAGTCCTTGAAACTTGAAGCTGAAAGCATTGTGCTGAATGCCCATTTGATGCAGCATCGTTGCATGCAAGTCATGCACGGTGGCGATGTTCTCCACGGCGGCATAACCCAGATCGTCCGTGGCACCGTAAGCCATTCCACGACGCAGCCCTGCTCCAGCCAGCCACATCGACATGCTCTTGTTGTGATGATCGCGACCGACCGGTCCCTTATTGCTTTGAGACATCGGCGTGCGACCGAACTCGCCCGACCACACAATCAACGTGTCGTCAAAGAGCCCTCGTTGTTTGAGATCTCGAATGAGCGCCGCGCAGGCTTGATCAACTTCGCGTGCTCTCAACGGAAGCTCTTCGCGCAGCAAACTGTGATGGTCCCAATCGCGGTGATAGAGCTGAATGAATCGGACTCCTCGTTCAGCCAACCTTCGAGCCAACAAGCAGTTATTCGCAAACGAACCGTCACCGAGCTGGCAGCCATACATCGAAATGGTCTTCTCATCCTCAGTCGAAAGATCCATTAACTCGGGGACACTCACCTGCATTTGAAACGCCATCTCGTACTGAGCAATCCGTGTCTCAATCTCGGGATCAGGATCAACCGAGTTCAGCAACCGATTGAGATCATTGATGGCCTCGACCGCCGCTCCTTGCTGCTCGCGCGAGACACCCGGCGGATTGGAGAGGTAATGCACGGCCTCACCGCGACTTCGCATCTGCACGCCTTGAAACCGAGAAGGCAAGAACCCGCTGCTCCATTGCCGCATGGCAATCGGCTGCGGCGACCGGCCCTTGCCCGTTGACACCATCACGATGAAGCCAGGGAGATCAGCGGTCTCGCTGCCGAGCCCATACGTGATCCACGAACCCATGCTGGGCCGACCGGAGATTTGCGATCCAGTATTCATGAAGGTGTGAGCCGGGTCGTGATTGATGGCGTCGGTTGTCATCGAGCGGACGAGGCAGATGTCATCAATGACCGAGCCAATGTGAGGCAGCAACGTTCCGATCTCGATACCGCTCTGGCCGTACTTCTTGAATTTGAACTGAGGCCCCAAGCACACCAACTTCTGTCCTTGAAGCTGAGCCAGCTGTTGGCCGCGCGTCAGACTCTCGGGCATCGGGCGACCGTCCATTTCGGCGAGCTTCGGACGGTAATCGTAGAGTTCCAAATGAGATGGTCCTCCAGCCATCGTCAGCCAGATCACGCGTTTGGCTCGCTGAGGCAACGGCAACTCTGCCAGCACACCTTTCTGTGGCGCGGCATTCAGCAAGCTCGGCTCAAGTAACGATGCCAAAGCGATAGTGCTGAGCCCCGTGGCAGCGGACTTTCCGAAAAAGGAACGTCGATTCAGCGCGAGTGCTTGGCGCATGATGTAACCTGCTAAAACTGATGACGATCACATTCCACGGACACGTTTCAAGTATCCGCACCCCATGCATGAAGGCGGCGGCAACCTTATGAGAATCACAATTTCGGACAATGGCCAGCTCGCCATCCCACTTGAGTTTCAAGGAGCCGACGGCCTTCGCCCCGGACAGGAATGTGAATTCGAACGCATCGGCCTGGGCATGTTTCGTTTGAAGGCGACGCCCCAAACATCTGAGGACCATCGTTCTCTCTTGGATGTCCTTCGCGACTGTCCTGAGAAGGGACTCTTCGAGGCGATGGAACGCAGGGAAACGACTGACGACCTCCAAACAATCGACTTCGAATGAAATACCTAATTGACGTCAACGTCTTGTGTGAGCCGACTAAGCAACATCCGAATGAGACAGTCTGCGCTTGGATTGATGCTCATGAAACGGAGCTTGTTGTTGACCCAATCGTCATGGGAGAAATCTGGTGTGGGATCACTGCCCTTCCCAGCGGCCATCGTCGGCAGAGGTTGGTCTCGTGGTTTCATACATTGCGATCCAAACTCCATTGTTTGAATTGGGGAATCGACACCTCGATCGTCTGGGCTGAAATCTGTAACCAAGCACGGCAGACCGGTTTCACGATCGGCATTGCCGACACCATGATCGCGGCGACGGCCAAGTTGCATGGGCTCACGGTCGCCACACGAAACGTCAAAGACTTCTCACGTTGCGGAGTGCCCGTCTTCGATCCCTTTATCTGAATTCGCCACAACCAGCTTGCAGAGAAGCGTCGACACCGTTGTCGTGCTTGTTCACAGTCGTCGGTGGATTTGATTCTCGATCAGCGTTGGTTTCACAGGCAGTAGGTTCAACATGCTGAGATTGCTTGGAAATCGCTCGTCTTCAGCCGCTGGAATCTCGCGGCGCACTGCGATCTGCGTTGGCGGGCTCAGTCTGTTTGGCAGCATCAGCCAGACGAGTTTCATGCAAGCGGCAGAGCAATCGCGATCGGCGCGACTTGGTCGAGCGAAGTCGATCGTGCTCCTGAATCTATTTGGAGGACCGCCTCATCAGGACCTATTCGATTTGAAAACTAAGGCCCCCGTCGAAATTCGCGGCGAGTTCAAACCGATCAACACGGTCGTCCCCGGTTTGCAAATTGGCGAGCTACTTCCCGAACTCGCGCAGGTCATGGATCGCTGCTCGCTCATTCGGACTTACTCCCACAAATACAACAGCCACAATCCGTACAACGTCTTCACGGGCTTCGATGGCGGCAACGATCGCGAGAACTACTTTGCCAAGCGCACGGACCATCCCTCGATCGGGTCGGTCTGCCAGCACGTTGGGATCGGAGCTAGCGACGTCCCGCGCTATGTAATCCTTCCGTCATATCCCGGCTTCTCACAGGCACTGCGTCGAGCCGGCCCCTACGGCGGTTATCTCGGCAGTCAGTACGACCCGCTCTTCACGGTCTGGGACAAGAAGTTCGAGCAGAAGGGTGCCTTCTACAAACCCGTCGATGCTCTTGGGACGCCGGTCCTGCCGTCACTCGACTCCTTGCCTGATGTCACTGCGAATCGGCTCAATCGACGGCAGTCATTGCTCGATCAACTCGACCAAAGTTTGGCGTCGGTCGAGCGTTCTCGATCGGTCGACAGCATGGACCACTTCCAACAGCAAGCGTTCTCGTTGCTGACTTCGGCCAAGACTCGATCGGCCTTCGACATCTCGAACGAACCTACGGCGATTCGCGAGCGATATGGTCGCACCGTGTGGGGCGAGAGCTTGTTGATCTGCCGCAAACTCGTCGAAGCCGGTTCGACCTTTGTCAGTGTGAACTGGGAAGAAGCCGACAGCGGCAATCACTGGGATTTGCACGAGAACAACTTCGGGATGTGCCGAGTGCTCGCTCCCACGATGGACCGCATTGTTTCAGCACTGATTCTCGACCTGGAACAACGCGGTCTGCTGGAAACGACGTTGGTCGTAGTGATGGGAGAAATGGGCCGCACTCCCAAGATCAACGGGAAGTCTGGTCGAGATCATTGGCCTCAATGCGGCTTCGTGCTGATGGCCGGTGGCGGCATCAAGCGAGGCGCCGTTCTGGGCCGCACCGACGATCAAGCGGCATACCCAGTCGAACGTCCGGTCTCGGCCGGTGACCTTGTCGCGACGATCTATGACCTACTCGGCGTCGATCCGCACATGACGATCGAAGATCTCACTGGCCGACCAAACCACATCTCGCACGGCGGCGAACCCGTGCGAGAGTTGTACGCGAGCTGATTCAATCCCACTCGTTCCCAGGCTCCGTCTGGGAATGCCAGTTCGGAGGCTCTGCCTCACGATCCATCTGCGTCGAGGTCATCAAAATCAAATGGGCTCTCCGCCAACTCTGTTGAATTCCTCTATGGGTTGGGATGACGAGGCTCTTTCATCGGAATCAATACCAGTAGCGGAGTGTCGGTTCTTCCAGCGGATTACGACTTGTTGATGAAAGCTCTCTGCGTTCTCTGCTTCTCTGCGGTAAGGAATTCTTTCACCACAGAGAATCAGAGAACGCAGAGAAGAGACATGGAGGCCGCAATCGACGCCCAGCTTGGCAACGCCCTTTACATCCCAAGATTCAGCACGAATGGCGGAGAGCCATCAAATGACGACACTTGAAGCAGCCCCTCCGCAGACGCGTCCCCATGCCAAGCTGGGAACGGTAAGTCGCATCGCCTTACGACGGCGGCATCCACGAAGGATTGATCTTCCTCTGCCGCATGTCACCGCGTTTCAGCACCATCAGAGAGTGATGCCTGGCTTTGAAGTGTCGCGATAGCGAATCACAGACTTCGTGATACCCCGCGTCACTGCCGCAGGTGAAAAGATCGACCGAGACAAAGCGATGCTCGGGCCAGGTATGAATCGAGATATGAGACTCGGCCACGAGTCCAATTACAGTCATGCCTTGAGGCTCGTAGCGGTGCGTGGCCACTTGCAACAGTGTCAGTCGCGCTTGTGCCGCCGTCTCTCTGAGCAACGCCTCTAGTGCTTGCGGGTCATCGAGTCCCTCGGCTTCACAGTCAAACAAGTCGATCAACCACTGCGAACCAAGAGCAGGCCGACTCAAACTCTCGTAGGCCCATTGTCCGTGAACTCCGATTGGCACTGAGAACTCCTAAAACAAGATTCATGTAGCAAGGAATACAACCCGAACGGATTGCGTTCGCGACACTCCGCGAAGGCGTTGAGCTCACTCTCATCAAACAGCAACCGACGTTACTCGTCGGCGTTGGGCGCCTGATACATGCTGAAGTCCGGCAACACTTCCAGAATGCCCTTCAGCCGCTTGAGCGCCCGGATGTAGCGAATGCTGGCAGCTTGCTCGGACATTTCGAGCACCAGCGCGGTTTCCGTGTTGCTGAGCTGCTCGAAGTGCCGCAGAGCCAACACTTCTCGATCGATGTCGCTCATGCTTTCAAGGATCGCATCGAGCTGCTTAGCCGTCTCCGCTCGACTGAGCGCGCTGCTGGGCGACGTGAGATGACCTTGCAGGTGAAACGCCAATGACGATGACGTCGATTGCGAATCAAACTTCTGAGACATCGAAAACTCTTTGGCCGCACTTCGCTTCTCGGCCCCCATGTGCCGACGATGAGTCTCGACCAACGTTTGGCACACGATCATGCGAAACCACACGAAGGCCGACCGCGACGCATCCCTCAGGAAGTAATCAATGCGTTCGACGGCTCGCATCCAGGCGTCTTGCAGCACGTCATCGGGATCAACCCGGCCGCGTAGTTTGGGATGCAATCGAAAGCTGACCAATCGCCACAGCCGCGGGTGGTAATGAGTGAAGAGCACCGCCAGGGCCTGCGTGTCTCCGGTGACGATGCGATCGACGAGTTTGACGAATTCCTCGTGCGTCAAATCTCCTGCCGCTTCGTCACGATATGGCTTATTCAACATGGCAATGACGCCTCGATCGAACTCATGAAGTGGGAATCAAACCGTCCGCCCTGACGACAGCGCGAAGGCTGGGAGATTTATTGCTAAATGGCAATCGGTAATTCGAGAGAACCTTATGAGTTGCAAGTCACTGCTCTCTGGCGGATTGGTTCAATCGTCGTTGGTCGTTGTCTTCAAGCGAAGCGGGGATTGTCGTCAGCGAGCAACTTGCCAGACTCCCGTTGGCGTTTCGTTGAACTCCACATCGCGTCATTCATTCCTTCGAAATCTCACTGGGAGTCGTCCATGTTGAGCCTCATTAAGAGTACTCATCGTTCGAAGTCGCAGCGTTTGCGAAACTTCGTTCGCGCAGCCTTCGCGAGCACCATCTTGGCTTTAGCAACCGCTCAGCCAGCGGTCGTCGCAGCCGAACCCGTTGTGCTCAATCTGTGGCCGGGCAAACCACCTGGTGAGACCAAAGAACTGCCGCCCGAAGGCGATCTCACCAAGCCCGAAGACAAGCTGATCGCGGGTCGGCGGATCATCAAGCTGGGTAACGTCTCGACGCCGCAGATCGCCGTCTATCGCTCTGCCCCCGATAAGGACACCGGAGCGGCCGTCGTAATCTGCCCCGGTGGTGGGCATTACATCTTGGCTTACGACCTGGAAGGCACCGAAGTCGCCGAGTGGCTGAATACGATCGGCGTAACGGGCATCGTGTTGAAGTACCGAGTGCCAGCCCGCGATCCCAACAAGCGTTGGTCGGCTGCCGTTCAAGACGCTCAGCGAACAATGAGCCTGGTTCGTAGCCGAGCAGCCGAATGGAAGATTGACCCGCAGCGCATCGGCATCTGCGGCTTCTCTGCAGGTGGAGAAACAGCTGCACTGACATCGCTCTTGGAAGCTCGCCAATACGAAGCCACTGACGACATAGACAAGCTCCCGAGCCAACCAAACTTCGCCATGCTGATCTATCCCGGCGGACTTCTGGAAAAGGGCGATCTCAAGTTGCGCGAGCATGTCGTTGTTCCCAAGAACGCGCCGCCAACGCTCTTTGTGCATGCCTTCAATGATCCTGTCTCGCCTCAGAATTCCCTGCTGCTGGCCGGTGCCATCAAGCAAGCTGGCGGCACGGCCGAGCTACACGTCTACGCCACCGGAGGACACGGTTACGGCCTGCGTCCCACCAACGAAGCCGTCACTCACTGGCCCACACGTGCCGGTGAATGGCTCCGCGAAGGCGGCTGGCTCGCACCGAAGCCTGCCACCAAATGAGTTGCGGTTGGGCGACCATCGTTCGGTCCACAACTCAAATAAGCCAAGACGCTCGCCGCCGGTTCTGAGTCCATCAGCAACTAGCTGCGAGCGTCGTTCTTCTTACAGTCGATGTTCATGTCACGTTGCTAGAACTCGCCCACAACTTCGTTGCCCGACCTGGTGCTCAATGCCTGGAGCGTGGTGTATGAGCAGTTGAGATTGACGAGCCGCACGTGTCCGTCAGCGAGCAGGAAGTGAGCACCGCCGGGATGCCAACTCCAGAACTGACTGACCGTCGTGCTACTGGTTGGCGTGTTGCTCGGCCCAATGAGTCCGTTCTGCAAGCTGAGATACTGTTCGCATTCCGAGCCTCCACACATCACCCAGCCCCAACCCAAGTCGTTGGGCAAACCCCGCTCGCCGTAGAAGAGGGTCTGAGACGCTCCGTCGTTGACGTGATCAATCCGCGTCGCGCTGCGAGTAAACATCATGCCCGAGCCGTTGGTCGTCGCGTTGATGTTGAAGTAGCAAGACGGATAGCCAATGCCGGAATCCCCAGACACTCCCAAGTAGTTACCGGGATAAAGCACGCCGCAATCCGCCGAGGACGGCAACGGCCCCGTTGGTCCTGACTTCAGCGTTCGGCCGGAGTTGGGGTCACTCGGGCAGACGTAACTCACGATGCGAGCACCGGCGGCATTTGGCTTATTGGCCGCCTGCAGCGCCTTGGTCATCTGACAACAATCGGGATTGTTGAAGTCCACCGTTTCATACGCAGCCAACTGATCGACGAAGGGCAGCAACGACAACAAGCTGCCCATCGAATAGGTCGGACCAGGCCGCACATGAGCCCCCATCGGAAAGCAACTGTGGGCTTCGTGATAGTTATGCAGAGCCAACCCAATCTGCCGCATGTTGTTCAAACATTGAGAGCGTCTCGATGACTCTCGAGCGCTTTGCACTGCCGGCAACAACACCGCCACGAGCATGGCGATGATCGAGATCACCACCAGCAATTCAATCAGCGTAAAAGCTCGGCGCGTTTGTGGAGTCATAGGACGTCCCTCGCTGAAGGTGCTGACGACGAGCAAGAAATGACCGAGAAGATGAACCCAACAGAGCGAAACCAGACGGCATCCGAGCCGCGTGCTCTCACGAAGATGCAACAGGGTCGCGAGCAACATACACAACGATGCCACTCAGAGTGAGCTAGCAACATCAGAGACGCGTGGCAGATCAATTACATTGAACGATCAATGTCCGAGACGATCGACGCACCGTGTTGACCTTCGTCGGAGCAGATGAGTCGGCATCCCCTTTCCATTCCAAATGCTGAATCGCCTGCGAGGCATTCGGAACAGTGACGAGCTGCTCCCAGTTCATGCGCGGAGCTTGCTGCGTGGTCGAACTCAGCTTGGAAAGCTCGGCGTGATCCAGTTCGAGATTCACCGCCGCCTTGTAGTCGCCGGGGTAAGGTCCATCGTCGGCGGTGAAGCGATAGAGCCCGTCTTTCACCACCGTGATCGCGACTGGCCCGGTCGTTCCGGGTTGCGGCAGAAACCGAATCGTGCCGTTCGCGATAAAGCCCTCGGCCGTCATGACCGACCCATGCACAGCGACTCTCGCTGGCGTCTTGGATCCACCGCAACCAAGCAGCGAGGTCACTGACAACAGCACGATTAATCGCAGCAGGGGTTTCATGGTCGTCTTCCGGGGCCGAGGGCTTTGTTCGCGATGTCCGGTCACAGCGAACTGACTTTTAACGTCGCCGCGGTCGAACGCGACCTCCGCCACTACTGCTCGCGCCGGACGTTGCCCCACTCGCTCCACCGCTTCCCGAGCAGCCACCACCGCTCGTTCCCGTTGTCGTCGTTCCCCCCGACGTTGTGCCGGAAGTTCCCGTGGTCGTACCTCCGGTTGTCGTCCCTGTCGTTCCACCTGGATTGGGCAATGAGATTCGCGCCACGGCGGTACTTGTCGATTTGGCTTGAGAACTGGTGCCCGTGGCAGGCAAAGAAATCGCATGAGCGGGCGTTGTCAGCAACGCATTCACCAGCGGAGTTCCGGCGAGCGCGACAACGGCACCATCTTTCAAGAACTTGCGGCGTGAAGTGGCATCGCGAGAAGACTGAGGCATGACGGACTTCCTTTTCAATGTTGATGACGGCTCGCGTTCTCAGTCCTCGTCAACATGAACGACGAAAGGACCATCGAACTTCGCGAGCCAAGACAAACCAAGACGTGCATCTGAGCGGCCCGACTTCACGACACACGCTTGAGCCACAAACGGTTCAGCGAGGAAATCCTCAACAGGCATTGCTGAATCAAGCTCAATCACGTCGACCGCCGGGTCCGCGCTAACGGCCTTCTTGCAGTTGGCGTCGTTGCGCTTCCGTCAGGATCTCGGACAACTTCTGATCAACTTGCTTTTGCAGATCATCGAGCTGCTTGCGTTGCTCGTCCGAGAGCTTGAGTTCGTCGCGCAGGAACGGCGGCAGAATCTGGCCGGGCTGTGGTGGTCCCCCGAATCCACGATTGCCAGGACCAGCCTCGGGGCCGGCTCCAGGTCCACCTTGAGGGCCACCTTGCGGACCACCGGGGCCGCGACCTTGTGGTCGTCCTCCAGCTCCACCTTCAGGAGGCATCCCTGCTCGACCGCCTGGATTGGATCCAGCCGCTTCTTTTTGGAAGAGCGCTGCTAACTCGTCCTTGGTGACTTCGCCGTTCTTGTCAGCATCGGCTCGATCGAAGAGAGCCTGAAGTCGAGCGTCAGTCACTTCAGCCTTCGAGAGCTTGCCGTCCTTGTTCTTATCGAGCGTCAGCATGCGATTCACGAACGACGAACTATCGCCTGCTGCACGTTGCTCATTGCGTGGTTCATCGCGTCGCTCTGGTGGCCGACCAGGTTGTTGAGCAAACGCGCCGCCATTCAGGCTCAGCAGAAACAGAGACAACACCAAGTACTTCTTCATGATGAATTTCCAAAGTGGGGATGCACGGACTTGCGACTCACATCAACTGCAACCAAACACGACTAACGAGGCCGCTCATCCGGCGTGCGACCCAGAACAACATCAAAGCTGGCCGACCACTCACCCAACTTGGATTCCGGCACCTTGTTCCAATCGGCCAAGATCAGCTCGCGATCAATGACATCACGCACGCCGCTGTAAACACCATCGCGAGCGTTGCCTTCATGGCCGCGCATCAGGATCTGAGTGGTGATGAGTTCGCGGTCGCCCTTCAGCACCTTGACGTGAATGTGAGGCGCCGGACGACCTGGATACGGCACGGGCTTGATCGTGCGAAAGCGATACTCGCCGGTCGATCCCGTCGTGAAGCGACCGAAGCCTTGAAAGTGCTTGTCTTGTTGCTGCTTCTTGGGTTCGCTGTCTCGTGAGTGCAGATAGACGGCGTTCGCGTCGCACTGCCAAATTTCGATCGTGGCATCACGAACGGGATCACCTTTCGCATCGAGAATGCGACCCGTCAGATGCGTGATCTCGCCGACGGCTGGTGTCGTCGAGTCACTGATGATGATCAGATCGTTGTCCTTATCGAGCGGCAGCTTGTCGGGATAAAACGGGCCTTCTGTCAGCCGCGGAGTCTGGAAGAGTTCTTCCGCAAACAAACCTCGTGTCGTGAAGTAGGCGGCGCTGAAAGCCATCGTTTGTAGAAACGCGCGACGTGGATGAATCGGCAAGCTCATGTTTGGTCCTCTTGGTGACGTGGTTTGAAAAAGAGCCACGGAGCCTCAGCGAACCCGATCAGACATCAGGTTCACTCCCGAATGAGACTCCGTGGCATCCCCTCTTCTCAGTGCTTCATAGGCGGCACATCGTTACGACCAACTGTGTCATTAAGACGAAGGCCGTGCGCCGCGGAAGCGGCAAGACTTCCAAATCTAATCGTGTTTTGAAGATCGTCGCATTCACAGCGGGCTGTGCGACCCGAGGTGTGTCGGCGAGACAGACACCGTAAGACTCGCCGCCGAATCCACAGGTCTTTTTCAAGAACTTGAAATTTCTCCGCAGATCGAGCGACCCGATCGGCTCCATTGAGGATTTCATGGCGTTGACGAGACACGAACTCGCACGTTCCAGTTGCGGCAGCTCTCAACCAAAGCTGTCGTTCTTACGACACGAGCAACGCGATCTCACACAATTCATTGATGCGTTCGCGAGCCGTTGTCCAAGAGCTTTCATGACCCGCGGTTCGATCCGCAGACTCCAACCCCCACACCAACCTTCATGACTGTCGAAGCAGAACAACTCCAACACGGTGGTGAGCACGCACTTGCCGATTTGTTTTCGTCGTGCCGCGACCGACTCGAACGTCTGGTCGACTTCCGGCTCGACCCGCGACTGCGCAGCCGCATTGATCCTCATGACATCCTGCAAGAGACCTATCTCGAAATCTCGCGACGCGTGACGGACTACATCAGCCGCCCCGAAGTCTCGTTCTACATCTGGGCTCGTCAGATCACGGTGCAAACTCTGATCGATACTCAACGACGCCACTTCGGCCAAAAGCGCAGCCCAACTCAAGAAGTATCTTTGTCGTTTGAGCAAGACGGTTCGGGCACGTGCTACTCCATCGCCCGTGCGATCGCGGCCAACCACACCACTCCCAGTCGAGCGGCAATGAAGGCCGAAGAGATCGAACAACTTCACGCCGCACTCGCGACGCTCGACGAGATCGACCGCGAGGTCCTCGCCATGCGGCACTTCGAACATCTCAACAACAAAGAGGTCGCCGAGGCATTAGGGCTCAGCATCACCGCCGCCAGCAACCGGTATGTGCGCGCCATGACGCGACTGTCAGAGATCTTGCAGAACGTCATGAATGGTTAAACGTCCCGCAGATGTTCTCGCGAGAAATCGGCAGATTGCGTCAGTGGATCTTCTTGTGCCGATTTCGGTATCGATCGTCATGAAGATCAACCGCTGCTCGCCTACTCTCCCCTCGCAAGCGACCCGTCATGAACTCACAACGCGCCGATTCTCAGATCACTCAGGATGAGCGACTGCCAGTCGTGCCGCAGGACCAATCAACTTGGGACGAACGGCAACTGAGCCCCACCGAAACACCGCCCAGCGACGACGAACGCAATCCCGTGGACGTCTTAGCGGACGAGTTCGCGGCTCGACTTCGGTCCGGCGAGCATCCTTCGCTCGACGAATACACGCAGCGTTACCCCGAACATGCGGCGGCGATTCGCGCGATCTTTCCGGCCATCGCCTTGATGGAAGGCAGCGGGCAAAAGCATCGCCACGATCAGCAACAAGAACGTCGCATGCAGCGGCTTATCGATGACGGGACGGAATCGCTCGGCGACTTCCGCATCGTCGGCGAGATCGGTCGCGGCGGCATGGGGATCGTCTTTGAAGCCGAGCAACAATCCTTACACCGCCGAGTCGCGCTCAAAGTGCTGCATCCGAATGTGGCCAGCTCGGAACGACAGCGGCAGCGTTTTCACCGCGAGGCCGAGTCAGCCGCCAAGCTGCACCACACCAACATCGTGCCCGTCTTCGCCATCGGCGAGGAACGCGGTTTCTACTTCTATGCGATGCAATACATCGATGGCCTGACGGTCTCGGCGTTGATTGCTCGCGAACGCAAGCTGGCTCGCAACAGCAGCGACAAGTCTGCGGCCGATGTCACTTCTCCGACAGTGCTCATGGATTCGCAGAACCAGTCATCGAGCAGTCTCGACTCGACCAAGATCACGTCGACCTCGGCACCGCTCCCAGCGGAAGCTCCAACTCCCGCGCCGAGTCCGAATAATCGAGTTGTATCACCAACGGACCTGCAACCGACGCACATGAGCCTCACGCCACGCCGCGCCGCCAGCATCGCTCTGCAGGTAGCTCATGCCCTGCACTACGCCCATCAACACGGCATGCAGCATCGCGACATTAAGCCTGCGAACTTGATGCTCGATCGAGACGACAACGTCTGGATCACCGACTTTGGTCTCGTGAAGCTGACTAATGTTGATGACCTCACCGGCACGGGAGATCTCGTCGGCACCGTGCGTTACATGGCTCCCGAACAACTTGAAGGCAAAGCCGATCCGCGAACGGACATCTTCAGCTTGGGACTAACGCTCTTCGAACTATGCACGCTGCGTCCTGCGTTTGAAGGTGATCAAAACTCGACGCTCACCAAACGACTCAAGCATCAAAGCATCCCGCGACCGCGCTCCGTCAACAGCGCCATTCCGCGTGACTTAGAAACCATCATCGTCAAAGCGTCGTCGCACGATCCCAACGCTCGCTATCAAACGGCGGCAGCGCTGGCAGAAGACTTACAACGCTTCATCGACGACCGCCCCATCTTGGCGCGGCGAGAATCGCTAATCGGTCGAGCCCTCCGCTGGAGTCGTCGCAATCCGGCCTTGGCCTCTTTGGGAGCAGTGTCGGTCTCGGCATTGATCGCGGTGGCTGGAGTCGAGTGGCGTGGCCGAGTGCGCGTCGAGCAAGCTTTAGAGTCCTCCCAACTCGAACATCGCCGCGCCGAGTCCAATGTGGAACTCGCCATCGACGCGTTCGACAGCATCTTGAACAACGTCACGTCGCGCGGCGTACCGCAATCTCTCGCGCTGGATCTCCCCGCTAACGAGCAAGGACTTAGCAATGCCTCGCTGTCAGCAGCCGATGCGTTAATGCTCGATCAACTTCTGGGCTTCTATCGCCGCTTCGCTCTGGAGAATTCAGACAACACTCGGCTAGGCGAACGCATCGCAGCCGCCGACTTTCGAGCCGCAACAATCTTGGTGCGACTGGGACAACTCACCGAAGCCGAGAGCCAATTTCAGCGAGCACTCGGGTCCATCCAAAAGCTTCTCGAACGCGAACCTCGGCACACGAAGCTCCTGTTGCTGACCGCCAAGATTCATAACGAACTCGGTCAACTCGCCCTGCGTCGCGGCGACTTCCATGCAACGTTGCAGGCTCATCTCGATGCACTCAGCGTCTTCCTCGACCTGCCCGATGCCGTGATGAGCGACCCGGCGATGCGGTTTGAGAAAGCGCGCGCGACGGACCTCTATGCCTCGATCGACATCCGCAGCGGGACCGATCAAGGCCCCGGCAGTCCGCTCGGACCGCAGTCCAACGGACCTCGCGGCAACGGACCTCGCGGCGACGGTCCACCGCCGGACGATCGGCGTCCGCCACAACCGCCCCATGACAGCAAACAGGATCGAGGCCCCGCTCCTCGAGCGTTTGCTGATCGCTCTGGTCCTCCAAGTCCCAGAGGCGATCACGGACCGATGAAGCCACGCGACTTCCCAGATCGGCTCGGTCCACCTCCAGGAGACGGCAGACCTCGACCACCGCACGACGGCGTTGATGGTCCGCCCGATGGACCGCCGCCACCGAATGAAAATCGGAAACCATCGTCTCAGAACGAAGATCCTCAAGATCCTCGATTTCGAGCGATCCCCGCGCCGATGCGCGTTCGTCAGAAAGATGTTTTGGAAGGTTTGGCGACGGTGTTGACGGAAGCTCGCGACGAGTTGCGCAAGCTCGTGAGCGAGTATCCCGACGATCCCAAGTATCAGTTCGCACTGACCCAATGCCTCAACCATCGGCTGGTGCTGGCCGCCACGCGACAAGACGCCGAAACCGCCCGCGACTCCTTCAATGAAGCCGTCAGCAATTTGGAACGATTGACTCAACAATCGCCCAACGAGCCCAGTTACGTGTTCGCACTGACCGACATGCTGACACAAGCCGCTCGAGCCCAGTCGTCGGAAGATGCCAAGGTCTCGTTACAGCGTTCGGTCGTGATGTCCGAGCAGTTAGCCACACGTTTCCCACAAGTCTCTGAGTATCAACTCTTACAAGGGACAGCTCATTCGAAGTTAGCCGCGACTCAAGCGGCCGGGGGTGATCGAGTAGCCGCAGAAGCCAGCTTGCGTCGATCGCTCGAGATCCTCGCTCCGCTGGGTGCGCGTTATGTCGATCAAGGACCGCTGCAGATTCCGCTCGCCAAGGTACGACAACAGCTTGGCGATCTGTTGCGTGAGTCTGGCCTCAGCGTCTCCACCAAACCCGAGACCAAAGCCGCTCAGCTCGAAGCCTCGCGTCAGACACTTCAAGCAGCCTGCGA
This sequence comes from Planctomycetaceae bacterium, assembly GCA_900299185.1. Classification (GTDB taxonomy): domain Bacteria; phylum Planctomycetota; class Planctomycetia; order Planctomycetales; family Planctomycetaceae; genus AM-0621. The sequence continues at coordinate 252 of OMIV01000314.1, read as the reverse complement.
CGACATCAGCAGCTACTGCCAGCGCACCAACGGCGGCAGCCGCTTTGCATACTCGACGTTGAGGTCAGTCTCGGAAAGTTTGGCAGCTACGTTGATCGCTCTGGATCGACCGGCAGAAGCCGAACGAGTCCGTAAGCTCAGCCGCCAAGTCGATTAGCTCGCTGCTCGATCGATGTGCGAGTTCTTCATTCTCTTCGCCGTGAGTGCGTTCCCTGCCGAACCAGCGAGAAAGGGATTACGAGCGCCGGTCGC
>OMIV01000313.1 GCA_900299185.1 Planctomycetaceae bacterium | reverse complement strand
GACGATCAGCAACAAGAGGGGCCGAAACAGATTCTTCATCGTGGTAGACTCGACGAACTGTGGGAAATGAGGGCCGATTTCATTTTTGCACCCCGGTGGCCGCCCCTAGGAATCCAGCCTGCCATACCGGGAGATGGCCCTCGCGATCTCCCGTTCGGCTATAGCGGTTTTACCGCGTGGCCTTGCCGCCACCGTCCATCTTGGCATTCGGAAGCCGAGCCTTGTCCGTGTTGGCCGCCTACCAAACCTGCCTCGCCTGGATAGAAAAACTGGCACACGCCACGCCGTGCTGGTATATTTATCCACATGAGCCCCGAACACCATCCCGAAGAACCCCGGCCGATCTCAGCGGCGCTGGACCATTTCCGCGCCCTCGGGGGGATGCTCCGCACGCGCGATGCTCTGGAGGCCGGTATCCATCCCCGGACTCTGTACGCTCTCCGCGATTCGGGCCGGATCGAACTGCTCAGCCGGGGGCTGTACCGACTCGCGGACGCTCCGTCGCTTGGCAACCCGGACCTGGTCACCGTCGCTCTCAAGATTCCCAACGGCGTGCTCTGCCTGATCTCGGCGCTCGCCTGGCACGAACTCACCACCCAGATCCCTCACGAAATCTGCGTCGCCATTCCCCGACGGGCGGAGCCGCCGCGACTGTCCTATCCGCCGGTGCGGCATTTCTGGTTCAGCGGCCACGCCTATTCGGAAGGAATCGAAACGCACGCGGTCGACGGAGTCCCCGTTCGCATCTACAGCCGCGAGAAAACGCTGGCAGACTGCTTCAAGCACCGGAATCGAATCGGCCTCGACACCGTCCTGGAAGCGCTCAAGGCATACCGCCACCAAGGCCGCGTCAACGTCGAGTCGCTTCTTCATTACGCGGAAATCTGTCGGGTGAAGCGAGTCATCCAGCCGTATCTGGAGGCCGTGTTGTGACCGAACGGCCCATCAAGAACGTCGCGGCCTCGGTTCGCCAGCGGCTGATGAATTCCGCCAAAGCCTCGGGAAGACCGTTTCAGGAAGTACTTCAGTACTTCGCGATGGAGCGATTTCTCTACCGTCTGTCGCAGTCGCCGCATGCCGAGCGGTTCATTCTCAAAGGAGCGCTCCTGTTCAACCTGTGGGGAGCGCCGTCATCTCGTCCGACACGTGACATTGACCTGCTGGGGCGACTCAACAACAGCGTGGACGCCCTCGTTCCAGTATTCCGCGATGTCTGTCAGCTCGCGGTCGAGCCGGATGGATTGGTGTTCGCCGTCGAGACCGTGGCAGGACATCCAATCAAGGAAGACGCGGACTACTCGGGTGTGCGAGTCAACTTTCAGGCGTCCCTGGAAAATGCCCGTGTTCCCATGCAGATCGACATCGGATTCGGAGACACGGTCGTGCCCGATGCGGCGTTCGCCGACTACCCGACGATTTTGGACCACGCCCAGCCCCGACTCCGCGCGTACCCGAAGGAGACCGTGGTCGCCGAGAAGTTCGAGGCGATGGTCAAGCTCGGGCAACTCAACAGCCGCCTGAAGGACTTCTTCGACCTGTGGCTCCTGTCACGGCAGTTTGAATTCGACGGCCGGTTGTTGTCTGAGGCGATCGCACGAACATTTGAGAATCGCAGAACCGCCATGAGTGCGGTGCCGATCGCGCTGACTGCCTCCTTCGCGAACGATCCGATCAAACAAACGCAGTGGACGGGATTCGTGCGAAAGTCGCGACTGGAGATCGCCCCTGCCGACTTCACCGTCGTTGTCGACGCTCTCAGGCAGTTCTTGGGGCCACTGGCAGCGGCACTCACAACAGGTCAAGAGTTCGCGTTGAGTTGGCATCCATCTGGGCCGTGGCAATGAACGTCGGAATGATTGTTGGACCTGGCCAGGGCAGCGCTCTTCTCCCTGAGGTTTTCTGATCGGTCCAACATGATCGACCAAGATCAGTCGCTCGCAGCTCCGACCAATGCAAGGATCGCGCGCCGGATGGGCTCTGACAGTGAGTGCCAAGCGTTGATGACCCGTGACAAATCCTGATCAACATCGGTAGCCGAAGTATGGCCTTCTACGAGGGGCGATTTCTGGCCGTTTGACGACCGTGGGCCAGCGGGGGGGCCAATGACTTGGGAAATGCCTGTTTTCCCAGTAGAATCTTGCATGTTGCGAGAGATTTCTAATCCGTCGGTCGGGGGTTCGAATCCCTCCGGGCGTAGCTTAATTGCGATGTGGAAGCCGTGACCTCGATGCTGATTGGCATCTTGCAGGAACGCAGTCTTGAGCTGTTGCCGCTCGACTGAAAGACGTTGTTTCGACTGAGCTTCGCTGCTCCTCGACCATATTCAGGCTGAAGCCTTGAGTTACTGCGACAGCACGACGCCTGCAAATTTCCGCTTGGCCGTTGAGGGTTGTTCGTGATTGGGCTGCTAGCATTTCGGCGGCAAATTCAGGGGCATGGCGGAGAGATCCTGAGAAGTTCTTACTTCAGCGTGCTGGCGGATTGGTCTTTGGGGAGTGTTGCTGTGCGAAGTCATCTGCTTGCGACAGTCTTGATCCTGGCATGTTTCACCCGCGAACTCGTGGCCGCCGACGCAGCCAGCAAGTTTGTGGAAGATGTATTACCTCTGCTGGAAGCCAAGTGCGTGTCGTGTCACGGGCCGGAGAAGCAGGAAGGCAACTTGCGGCTCGATTCGCTGGCCGCAGCGAAGGCCGGTGGCGATCGGGGCGCAGCGATCGTGCCCGGCGATCTCAATTTGAGTTTGCTCGTGAAGGCGATCTCGTTTCGCGATCCCGACTTTCAAATGCCGCCCAAACAGAAGCTGTCGGACAAAGAGATCGCGACGCTCACCGATTGGGTCAAAGCGGGAGCAACGTGGCCCGAGCCCGTCGCTGTTCTCTTTGAAGATCAACCTCAGTTCCTGGCGATGCTGACCAGTGGCAATGGCAAAGCTCGCCTGGTGACAGAAGGCACCTTCGCTGGTCGAGCCTCGTTGGGCATGACCCCGCTGCAGCGCGAAGGCGTGAAGATTCCCAATTGGAACTTCGTGATTCGTGAGAAGCCTCAGCCGGGCGAGTACCGCTTTCTGCGCCTGGCTTGGAAGAAGCGAGGCGCGGGCAGCGTGATGATCGAGTTGGCATCAAGTGGCCAATGGCCCGATGCCAAAGTCCCGAAGGGGAGATATGTCGCTGGCCCCAACACAACCGGCTGGGCCGCGATCTCGGTCAGCGAAACAGCTCCAACCGAATGGACCGTTGCGACGTTTGATCTGTGGAAGGACATCGGCAACTTCACGCTCACGGGATGCGCTCCCACATGCGATCGCGGCGAAGAAGCCTTCTTTGACTCCATCATTCTCGGGCCGACTCTGACTTCGCTCGATGCGTATCGTCCCGGTACCGCGTCCTCGAACGATGCGACTCAAGACGCCAACTTCGGCGATGCATTGACCGACAAACGCAACCCGATTCGAAAGCTGTTTCGAGGTGAGCGACTCGATCTGTGGTCGTTGAAGAAGCCAGAACGATCGAACCATTCAGCACAATCGAAGACGGCTGCAAATGGCGTGAGTAATCCTTCTGACACGCTCGACGCCCTGGTTCGCGAGCGGCTGGCGAAAGAGCAATCGGCACTCGCGCACGAAGCAGATCCGCGAACGCTCATTCGCAGGCTGACGTTCGATCTCACCGGCTTGCCGCCGACTCCCGAAGAGGTTGCTGCATTCGTCCGCGAATGCGAGACCGAGGCGGCGAAAGCAACGGGGAGGCTGGGAGACGCAGGGACTGGGAGAACGGACGCCCCGAAGCAGCTACGCCCCATCACCCCATCTACCTCTCTCCCCGTCCTCTTCCTTCGCCCGCCTGGTGACGAGGCTGCTCAACTCACCGCGTTACGGTGAGCGACAAGCTCGACTATGGCTGGATGTGGTGCGTTATGCCGACACCAATGGCTACGAACGCGATGAGTTCCGACCGCTCATGTTTCAGTACCGAGACTATGTCATTCGGTCGTTCAACCAAGACAAGCCGTCCGATCAATTCATCGTCGAGCAGTTGGCGGGGGATGCTCTCGTGAGCGGTGCGCCGCACACTGAAGCCGAAGCCGACATGCTGATCGCGACGGGCTTCTTGAGACTCGGTCAGTGGGACAGCACGGCCGCGATCTTTCAAGAAGAGCCTCGGTTGCGGGCTGAGATGATGGCCGACATCACCAACACCACAGCGTCGGCATTTCTGGGACTGACGATGTCGTGTTGCCAATGTCACGACCACAAGTACGACCCGCTTTCGCAGGCTGATCACTTCCGGTTTCGAGCCCACTTCGCAGGCATGACGTCGCGCGATGATCTCGCGATTTCCTTGGTGGCAGAGCAAGCGGAGATCACTCAGCACAATTCAAATCTGGATCAACAAGTTGCTCCGCTGAAGGCCGAGCAGACGCAGCTCGACAAAGCCAATAAGCAACGACACGACGAACTCAAAGCGAAGATTGCAGAATTCGAATCGCAAAAGCGTCAGCCGCGCCGAGCGATGGGTGTCGCGGAATCCGGTTCACCCGCAGCAACTCACATCTTCTATCAGGGAGACTTCTCGTCCCCGCGCGATGAAGTGTGGCCGGGAATCCCCACCGTGTTGGGAAACAGTTCCGCGACTGTTGAGCGAGCGGCCCGCATGTTTCTGGCGTCGAAAAAGTTGACCACCCAGTCATCGACGGCGGACTTGAACCACCGCCGATTGAAGCTCGCCACTTGGATCGCGTCGTCCGACAACCCGTGGACGGCCCGCGTCGTTGTGAATCGCATTTGGCAGCAACACTTCGGAGTTGGTCTCGTCGCGACCCCCAACGATTTGGGTTACAGTGGCGCAAGACCCACGCATCCCGAACTTCTGGATTGGCTCGCGGTCGAATTCATGCAACGCGGTTGGTCGATCAAGGAGCTACATCGGCTGATCGTCTCTTCGGCGGCTTATCGGCAGGCGGGAGGGGAGGACTGGGAGACTCGGAGACAGGGGGACGGGTCGAAGGGTGGCACCACGAAGTCTCCTCGTCCCCCCGTCTCAGTGTCTCCAAGTCTTCTCCCACAAGTCCGACGCCTCGATGCCGAAACGCTTCGAGACGCCCTCCTCTCCGTCTCGGGCCTGTTGAAGCCTTATGACTCCGGCAAGCCGTTGTGGCCTCCGGTGTCAGAAGAGTTACTCAAGGCTCAGCCCGCGATCCTGGAAGCCGAGAAAGGTGGCGACGGCGGACGCATGCAAGGTTGGTACGCCGACCCGATCGAACAGACCGATGTCCGCAGCGTGTTCCTGGTCCGCAAACGCTGCTTGCCGATTCCGTTCCTGCAAGCCTTCGACCTGCCCGACACGACGGTCTCGTGTGCTCGTCGCGACACCACAGTCGTCGCACCTCAAGCCTTGATGTTGCTCAATAGCGAAGAAGGGGTCCGCTACGCGCAAGCCTTCGCCGAGCGAGTCATCAAGGTGCATCCCATCGAGTCCTTCGGAGACGAAGCGCAAACGCACCAGCTCATCAACATCGTCTTCAAGCAAGCCCTGCAACGCGCCGCGACGAACGACGAACTCAAGCTGAGCACCGACTTCCTGCGACGTCACCAAACTCAGCACGCCGTCAAAGCTCCAGCCGCTGCTGCCACCAAGCTCGCCCTCACCTACCTCTGCCGAGCCGTGCTGAATCTCAATGAGTTCGCCTATGTCGATTGAATCGGAAGCTCGTTCCCAAGCTCTGCTTGGGGACGTGCCTACGGAGGCTCGGCCTCATGTTACTCATTGGCATCTGGCTCAGTCCGCGTCGTCGAATGTCTGCTATTCAGCATCGGAAGGAAGATGAGGCAGAGCCTCCTCGCTGGCATTCCCAGGCGGAGCTTGGGAACGAGTGATAGTGAAATACTTCCTCAACGGTTCCGCACTCCGATGCTGGTTAACCTCGGCAACGTGTTGCGGGAATCGCGTGTCGGCAAGTTCGCTAGTCATTTCTGCTACTGCCCCGGCATTTTATTTTCGAAAGCCGATAAGCAATGAAGCGAATTCTCACTGCCTGTGTTCTGCTGGTTTTTGTCTGTTCGAGTCGCGCCGAAGAACCGCCGGTGACTCTGCCGCTGGTTGGTTACAATGAGCACCGGACGAACTTGCCCGGCGGGCGGCACGTCAATGTCAGCACGAACCGAGCGATGCTCGTGAAGGTGGATGGCACGGAGAAGCGTTCAATCGGTGGCGAACTTGTGAACGAGGCCGGGGCTTGGACGCAGTTCGCGGGTTGGTCTCCTGATGGGAAGACGGCCGTTGTACTGCGAGGTTGGGAGAGTGCTGAGAACGCTCAGTGGGAAGAGCAGCGCAAGACGTTTCGCTTCACGCCGGAAGGCTGGTTGGTGGATTCGTATCTCGTCGATCTGTCGACCGGTAAATCAGAGAACGTAACCGGCGTGGAACGAGTGAGCTTCTACAACTCGGGGCTGTTCTTCTGGCCGAACGATCCGACGAAGCTGGGCTTCACGGCGTTGATCGGCGGGAACTCGAAGCCCTTTCGTATGGACCGCGATGGTCGCAACAAGACGGACCTGACGAAGAACTCAAACGGTTTCGCGTATGGCTTCAGCAGTTCGCCTGATGGTTCGCGCATCTCGTATCACGAGAATTATCAGGTCTATCTGGCCGATGCCGACGGTTCCAATCGCATCCATGTGAAGACCGGTCATCCATTTGTGTTCGTCCCGTCGTGGTCGCCTGACGGGAAGTGGGTGCTGTTCGTTTCGGGCGAGCACTACGACTGTCATCCACACATCGTGAAGGCAGACGGAACTGGCTTGAAGAAGCTCGCGGATCGAGGCGGCTATCGAGGCGTGACCGAGTTCCTCGACGTGCCCGACTATCACGGCGGCAGCAGCGATGTGCCGGTTTGGTCGAGCGACGGGCTATCGGTCTTCTACACCGCCAAAGTTGGTAACAACGTCGAACTTTTCCGAGTCACGCTCGATGGCCAAATTGAGCGACTGACGCAATCTAACGACGGCACGACTCACTATCACCCGAAGCCTTCACCCGACGGTCAATGGATTGCCTACGGGTCGAAACGGGGCGGTGCGCGGAATCTGTTTGTGATGCGACTGGCCAATAGAACGGAGCAGGCACTGACCAACGTTCCCGCCGGTTACGCAGCGATGCACGCCTATTGGCAACCGAGCTTGCTTAGGAATTGAACCTCATCTCTAGAGTCCTTATTTCGAACGAACGACATCCAAGTCGCAATCAGCAACCTTAAGTGACTTGCTTGAGTCGCCATTGTTTCAATCGAGGTCAGATCATGCTTCTTTCATCACGACGAGAGTTTCTTACTCAAACCGGTGCTGGCTTCGCGGGGGTTGCTCTGAGTGCGCTATTGGCTCAGGAGTTGAAAGCAGCGGCTCCGAGGGGGGCGAGCATTGATCCTCTGCAGCCGTTGGCCGAACGGGTTTCGCATTTTGCTCCCCAGGCCAAGCAGGTCATCTTCCTGTTTCAATACGGAGGACCATCGACCTTCGACTTGCTGGATTACAAGCCCGAGCTGATCAAGCTCGATGGGCAGAAGGTGCCGGAGTCGTTCAAGAAGAATCCCGATCGCGTTGGGGGAGTCTTCAATCATTGCAAAGACGAGCTGATGGCCGGGCCGTGGAAGTGGCGGCAGTATGGCGAGTCGGGGCAGTGGGTGTCGGAACTCTTACCACATACCGCGAAGCACATCGACGAGCTGTGTCAGGTGCGGTCGATGTTCAGCGAAAGCTCGAATCATGCCCCGGCCACTTACTTGATGAATACGGGAGCGATCCTGGGTGGCAAGCCGAGCCTGGGTTCTTGGGTGACGTATGGGCTTGGATCGCTCAATCAAAATCTGCCGGGGTATGTGTTGCTCTATAAGGTCGGCGGGCTGGGTGGATCTCAGAACTGGAGCAATGCGTTTTTGCCAGCCGCGTTTCAGGGGACTCAGTTCCGACATGAAGGCTCGCCGGTGCTGAACCTGCAACCGCCAGCCGAGTTCGCGGACGTGCAACGCTCGACGTTGGACTTCGCTCAAACGCTCAATCGCAAGCACGCCGCCGAACGACCGGGCGTGCTCGATCTCGATGGCCGCATTGCTTCGTATGAGTTGGCTTATCGCATGCAGTCGGCGGCGCTCGATATCGGCGAGCTGTCTTTAGAGACGAAAGAAACTCAAGACGCTTACGGCTTGCATGATGCGAATGGTCCGAAGGCGTTGTTCGGTCGGATGTGTTTGCTGTCGCGGCGGCTCGTCGAAAAGGGAGTTCGCTTCGTGCAGCTCTACAACGCCGTCGACAAGCTCGGTTGGGATGGCCACGACAACAACACCGACTATCACAACCGCAACGCCGCTCAGACCGATCAACCGATTGCGGCGCTGCTCAGCGACCTCAAGCAACGCGGCTTGCTCGACACCACACTGGTGATCTGGGCCGGGGAATTCGGTCGCACTCCGATGAAGCAGGGCAACAACGGTCGCAATCACAATCCGTATGGCTTCACGATTTGGATGGCCGGAGGCGGAGTGAAAGCCGGCAGCGTGATTGGCTCGACCGACGAGATTGGTTTGCGAGCCGCCGAGCAGCCTCAGTCCGTCAAGAACTTGCATGCAACAATTCTGACAGCCTTGGGGCTGCATCCCGACGACTTGTTCTTTGAGTTCAACGGCCGTCAAGAACGCCTGACTGGAGTCGCCCAAAGTTGGAAGACAATTCCCGGTGTGCTGGGCTAAAGACCGACGCCAATGAGAAACTCAAAAAGCTCCAATTGACGATCTACTACCGGAGTCGTAGAAATCTCCCACCGCAGTAGGAGAAGCGGTTGCGAGAGTCACAATTCTCATACGCCTCATCGGTCCCATGTGTCCCATGAGCGAGACTCCGCCGTCCGCAAATGAAAGAGTCAATGGAGGACCCCCGCGATGGCGGACCACAAACCGCGTTTGGCCGACTTGCAGTTGGCCATCATGCATGTGCTTTGGGACAAGGGCGAAGCGACGATCGCTGAAGTGCGCGAGGCACTCGCTGAAGACCGCCCACTGGCTTACACGACCATCGGCACGATGCTCACCAAGATGGAAGCGAAGGGGCATGTTGATCATCGCGTTGATGGGCGAGTCAACATTTACAAGCCGCTGATCCCGCGCGAGACGGTGAGCCGTTCGATGATCTCGGATCTCGCCAGTCGCTTGTCGCGCGGCGATGTCACCGAGCTTGTTTGCCATCTGCTCGATGAATGCGATGTGTCCCGCGAAGAACTGTCGCGGTTGAAGAAGCTCATCAAGCAAAAGGAACAGGAGCTAAGCCATGACAAGTAGCTCCGTGATGAATGGCCTCGGCGTTTGGACGCAGACGTATCTCACGCACTCGACGCTGTTGCTGGGCATCGTGTGGCTATTGAGTCGAGCCATCGTCATCCGCAGTCACGCACTTCACGAGCGGCTGTGGAAGTTGGCCGCTGTTGGCGGTGTCGTAACGGCGACACTCGCCGTGAATGCCGGCTGGGGCGTTTCGATCGGTCCAAATGCGGATGCGTCGTCTTCGGATGCAACGGTCACTGCCGTGGCGAATTACAGCGACGCGAGCAACGTAACTAATCAGAGTGAAGCTCCCGTTGCCAAATCTGCCGCAGTGCTATCGGCTGAAGATGCCGAACTGCTGCGTGAGGCCTCGCTGATCGCGGAGATGCTTGAAGCATCGGACGCCGTGGTTCGAGTGGCTGATGGCGCTGCGACCAAAGCACGCCACGAGAACAAACTCGTCGATTCGACTCAGCGTCCGACGCCGAGTCTTGAATTACGGTTTCAAGAACAACTCGCTGCGAGCTCACAGCTTCAGAGTGATTCGACACCGCTCGATGCGCCTCAATCCGACGCATCTTTGCGGCAGCCACCGCTTGCTTCTGTCTCCGATAGAGCTTCGATCTTTGAGCGAGTCGACCTCATCGAACAGCAGGCTACCGAATCGGTATGGCGAGCATTGATCTGCACTTTGCCGCGAGCAGTAGGAACTCTTACCGCAGTGTGGATAGCGTTTGGCGTGCTCCGACTGCTTCGCTCGGAGTGGGCACTGTGGCAGGTCGTGCGGCGAAGTGCGATCGGCATCGAGTCTGCCAGTCAGTCGCTGACGATCGGCCTGCTTTCGAATCTCGCGGCAAGAGCACGCACTTCGCCACCGCGTTTATTGTTTTCAGCCGACATCGCGGAACCAATGGCTTGTGGCGTCTGGCATCCGACGATTCTTTTGCCTGAAGACATCGAAGCACGACTTAACCCTGATGAGCTTCGGGCGTTGTTGGCTCATGAGTTCGCCCACTTACAGCGCGGCGATGTGATGTGGTTATGGCTGGGACGAGTGCTCTCAAACTGCCTCGGTTTTCAGCCGCTCAATGCGGTTGCTCGTCGAGCGTGGCAAGTCACAGCCGAAATCCAATGCGACGACTGGGCCGTGGAGCACGATGTCTCCGCGATGTCGCTGGCAAGCTGTCTGGCTCAAGTCGCCGAATGGAAGCTCGATCGAGTCTCGGCCGCAGCCTTGGCCGTAACGGGATCGAGCGGCTCACTAACCGTGCGCATCGAACGCTTGCTCGCTGATCGCATCCCGGATGTTTGGAGCACTCGTTGGCGTTCGCGAATGACGTTGCTGGCCGGCTTCGTCATCGGCTTGCTCTTCGCGTCTGTTGCTCCGCGATTGGACGAGTCTCTCTGGGCTCGCAGCACAGATATGGAAGAACGATTGCAGCTCTGGGAAGAGATTCGATCGGAGCTGGAGGCTGCGGAGAACGACCTTGATCGCCTGAAAGCCGATTGAAGTTTGATCGTATTTGGTCTTATCCGTTGGCAATCAATCCGTGGGGGCAGGCACACGGATTGATGGCTACTGCCCCCACAGATTGAATGCCAGCTGATGAGGACAAAGGCAAGATTTCAGAAAGGAAGCCAGATGACGATGAAACGATGGAGAGTTTGGTTGTTGCTGCTCGTGCTCGGAGTGCTTCCGGCGTGGGCTCAAGACGGTGAGACGGACTTGCTCGATGATGTTTCGAAGCGAGTCCCCAAAGCCGTCACGGTATTGCCAGAGCCGAAGGACTTGCCGTTGCCTCTTCAAGCACAGCAGCGGCAGGTTATGCTCGAAGTGACGATCGTTGAAGTGGATCTCAAATCGCTTCCGGCGGTTAAGTATGAGCAGTCGAAGCGGGATCGAGTTGCGGAGCTTGCTCAGACGTTGAAGTGGAAAGAGCTACGGCCGGGACTTGCTTGGCAGGCTCCGGTTGGGACCAAGTTGAATCTCGATAAGGAGTCGCTCGGAGAGCATGCAAAGATTCTGGCATCTCCGAAACTCGTGATGCTCAACGGGCAAGAGGCGAGTCTTTTATCGGGTGGTGAGATCCCCATTCCCGATCCTGAGCAGCCGGACAAAGCGATCGCGTTCCGTCCATTCGGGCTCTCAATGAAATGCACGCCGAGGATCCGCGACGTCGATCACGTGCAGCTTGATCTGAAGCTGGAACATACGCAGGTCGCTCGCGAGCCTGAGACAATGAGAACGGTGAAGGACGTCGTAACGGAAATCGCGTCGCTCGTAACGGGCGACAAGAAGAAGGTGCCGCTGCCTCCATCGGTTGTTTCCGGGCAAACAGTCTCGCTCACAGCGGACCTCGCATTCAGCGAGACCTACATCCTCGCGCTGCCGAGCAACTCAGACCCAGCCAACAGTGTGGTGCTCTTCGGCCTTATGGTGAAAGACGTCGATCAGGTTCGAGATGTCACTGAAGTAACACCGTCTCCGCTGCCGCCGGGCAAACGTGTCGTTGGTAAGGGCTTCAACAGCGATGCTGGAGTGACGGGCAACATCACGCTGAGTGATCCGCAGAATGGCGTTCGCATCGCGGTGCCCGCTCTAGGCCCAATACCGCTCGCGCTAGAAGACAATGCGGCACGCAAGGCTCCTCGAACAAAGACCGGTGATGGTCCGGTCTTTTCTTTAGTCGTCGGGTTTGAAGATCTCGCGGCTCAACCGAAGCTCCAAGCGAAGTCGCTCTCCATCGTGGTGCCGGGCGTGAATCCACTGGGTGTCGATCTCGGACAGCGCTGTTTGCTGGTCGCCGTTCCGAAGCATGGCGGGCGGCAATATGAGGTGCGGTTGGTGGCACAGCCGGTCGTGTTGGATGTGATTGACGTCCACGCGGGTAAGGACTCGCACCACGCGGATGTCGGACTGCGCGCCGATTCGCAGCAAGTAGTCGAGCAAATCCAGAACGCCGCGAAAGCATCGCGCGAGAATGAGTCGCTCTATCTCGTCCCCATGCCAGAACGTGTCGACCGAGTTGCTCAGCCCGATCTAAAGCGTGTCTTCGAACATGCCAGGATTCGGGCTGAACTTGCAGGTGAGTCCGGCGGAGAGAAAGCAGAACTCATTGACGTTGCCGACGGGCAGAAGTCCGTTCGAGCACCCATCAATCGCCAGATCATCGCGCTGCTGCCAAATCCAAAGGGGAACTATTCCAATTACGTGTCGATGTTTCACAGCGAGCAGAAAGGAGTTCGGCATATCGCCGGACTCAATGTCTTTTTCGTAAGTGAAGCGGCTCTCGAATTAGAAGCGCTCATTAAAGAGACGGAGTCCACTACGAATGTCACAGCGATTGAAGTTCGCGATGCGGTGCTGCTACGCGGCGAAGTGACAACTGCGGGACAGAAGCAATCAATCGTCGAGATCGCCGAGCAGTTCTATCCGAAGGTGCTGGATCAACTGCGAGTCGGGAAGTCGGTGACTTATGAGAAGATTGGAGTCGACTTCGAGAACGGCACTGAGCCCGTGAGGATGGTCACCACAGTGACCGAACGCAGCGAGCCGTTGAATGCGACTCGCGCGGCTGACGATCAGGCAACTGGGACCGACCGCCAACCATCAAAGACTGAGCGGCAAGGCGCGAACCTCCGGTCCTCAGAAGCAACTCGCTCTCAGCCAACGAGCGTCATTCAGCAAGCCAAAGCTGAAGAGCCTTCAAAGCTCGCTGAAACCGACGGTAAGAAAAACGACACCGCTCGCGATGCCTCAAAGTTGCGAGGTCGGGGGATGACGAGATTGGCTCCGCACAAGCTGCCGTCAGTCGAAGAACTCAAAGAGCTGCGTGACGACGTCATAGGTCTGCGTCGCGACGTGCAGCGACTCAGCGAGCAGCTCGAACGCGACCGTGAAAAGGTCGATTCAGCAAAGTTGCGAAGTGAGAAGATTCAGTTGCAAGTCGATCCGCTCAATGACAAGAAGAAAGACAGCGAAAGGAACAGCGAAGCAAAGAAGAATGCGATTCAAGGTCGGCCTGCAGAGTCCAAGACAAGATTGGCGTCGCGCACTGCTGCAGAACGCGTCTTAGAAACGCGTCTCAATCGCACGATCAGCCTCAAGGTAACGGGCTCGTTGAAAGATGCTTTGAGTCAGTGGAAGAAGGCGGCGGATATCAATTTCGTCGTCGACCAAGGCGGCTTTGACCAGGAAGCACTATCGGTGAATGAAGCAGTGGCAGTTGATTTCAATGATGTCTCGGCCAAGTCGGCGCTGAGTCTCTTACTTGAATCGGTCTCGAAGAGACTCGGATGGGTTATTGAAGATGAAGCCGTGAAGGTGACTTCGAAGTTGAGGGCTCATGGTCCTCCGGTGACGAAGACGTATCCCGTTGCCGACTTGATTACGCCACTGCCCGACTTCGACGTACCAATGAGCCTGAATGGCAACTCGCAACTCGCTAACAACACCAAAAAAACTCAAGCACCTGACTTCCAAGCGTTAATTGAACTAATAACCGAGACCGTGCATCCTGACTCGTGGAGTCACGTCGGTGGCAGCGGCCGAGTCGTGTTTGAGGAGAAGACTCTCAGCCTCGTCATTCACCAACACCCGGGGGTGCATGAAGAGATCGCGAACCTGCTGAGTCAATTACGGCGATTGCAGGAGCTGCAAGTCATCGTCGAGATGCGACTCCTTCAAATGCCGGATCGCCTTGCGGAGCAGATCTCCTCAGCCACCGAGCAAGTCGTATCTGCAGGAGAGTTGAAGCGGATCACCGACATGCTCGAAGGCGACCGACGCAGCAACATCCTGCAATACGCTAAGGCTACGCTCTTCAATGGCCAAACAGTGGCGTTGTTCGATGGCGACACCGATAAGCCCAACCTGAGCATGCAGCTCAGCGCCGCCATCTCAGGAGATCGCAAGGCCGCACGTCTCAACTTCAAGCTCGGCGAATCGTTTGAGAAGCTCAATCGTCATGCCGCCGAGACGGTCAAAGACGGGGACTCGTTTTTGATCGACGTGACATCAGAGTTCAGTCACACGGGGCAACTCCTGCGAAAGCTCCCCATCGGCGGCAATACCGAGCAAGGGCGGCAACTCGCCCGACAACTTCATCAGGGCTCGAAAGGCCGAGTGCTGCTGCTGGTCACGTCTAAGATCATTGAGGTTAAGGAAGAAGAACTGCATCTCGATTCTGATCTCTGAACATCATCAGTGCTTGGCGATCGATGAAAAGCTTGGATGAAATGGTTCTCCGCCTCTCTTGTTGGATGGCATCCTTTAGCCGCAGGGCGATAGCTGGCGGTTAAATGGAATAGGACCGTGTGCTAGCTGCCCGCAGCTAATCATTCGAACACTTTGTTAAGCGTCCAGAATACATGAAAGGGCGTGGTCTCGCTTTGCAGGACCACGCCCTTCTGAATTGGCAGATTGAGTTCTCCGCAATTGCTCGCGACGGGTCTGTCGCTGTTCTTACAGGCTCGCTGACTCAGACCGTCTCGTTAGCAGCCAGACTTATGGCGTGCGGCCGACGATGAGAACTTCCTCGCTGTTGCCGGCTGGGCAGCGGAGCTCGAAGCCGTTGGCCGTTTTCTTGTGTTCGACCCTCTGAGATCGCACGGGTTGCAGGGCCGTTGCTCCCTGTCGTTGTACGCGGATGGCTTGTTCCATCAGTCCACGGCGTGTCAGGAACTGATCCTCGCGAAGCAATACGTTGGAGACGGTCGGCAAGAGCGTGGTTGAGAAGTAACGAACGGCGTCTTCTCGTTTTGTCAGCTTACGAGCTTCGCTGAGTGCGTCTTCCAACTTCTTCAAACGAGGTGCTTGTTCGGCGACAGGCAAGGTTGCGATGGCTCCGAGTTCGGCGTAGTCGGCTCGCATTTGCTTCAGAGACGCTCGCACTTCCGCGACTGTCAGCGAGAGCAAAAGGTCGGCCTTGCGTTTGCCTTCGGCATCGTCCGGCTTGGGCTGTAATTCAGATTCCAGGCCCGTGTCAGCACCCAGGATGCGCAGAAGCTTTCCGCCGGCTTGTGGGTCGTTGAGCTTCGCTGCTTCCGCATGGATGCGGCGATCCAACCAGTCTCCGAACATCCGCTCTTCCGACTGGATGCAACTGGCGACACTGCTGGTTGGTGGCAGCTTCTGGAGCTCGGCGGCCAAGGAATCGAGCTGTTCTGGCTTCAGCAGCGGCAGATGCGCGGCGAGCACGTCGTTCGTCATCTTCTCGATGGCCACATCGACCAAGAACGCGATCAAGATGGGCTGACAGCCACAGTCTCTGGCCATCTTGTAAACGTCCAACACATCAATGATGGCGGCATCGGTTTCACCAGCAGCGAATCGCAGGCGTGCTCGGAGCAGGGCGACGCGGGCGAGTTCGCGGGCTTTCTGTAAGTGCGGCAACAGCAACTGTGGCCCAGCATCGAAATCCAGTTGCCAATCGCACGGTCCGACCGAGCGGGCTCGATGCAGCTCATGCAACGACACGTTGAATCGTGAAACGATCGGGCCAAGTTCTGGAGTCAGCGTTGATGTGGTTGACGAGATAGCCGCTTCGAAGGGCTTCTTTTGCTCGTCATTCAGAGTTGGCATCGCAGAGAACGCTTGCCAGTAGATACCTGCCGCATTCGGAGCGACGGTGCTGCGGGTCGCTGTCGATGCTGCTGCATCGCGAGCAGGCTTGGGTTCGTCGGCTCGTAGCGAGATGGAACCGCAGGCGGTCACGAGGATGCAGCCAGCCGTGAGGAGATTGGAAACAAACTTCATCGCAGAGACTCCTGCTAAAGGGATTACGTTTGATTGATTGCGTACCAACGGAACGAGTCTTGAGTGGCACGCCCTAACCATCGAGAAGGGCGTGCTGCAGTTTGGCATCAACTTCCACGCCCATCGCTGAACGCTCTGAGCGTGCCACCCTATTGCTCGATCCAGAGGGATTGAGCGTTGAGTGGTTGGGACAACATGGAGACTGAGGTTTGAGCCATGAGTCGATCGAGAGCTTCATCCGATTCCGCTGCCGCTCGCCGCAGAGCCAACAATGTCGGCTGCTGCTTCGTCGGCTCGGAAGGCATTGCGTGAGTCGGCGAATCCTGAGCAACGTCGATGACTCGCAACGGTGACTCCGCTCCCGGACGGCGCCCGGTGATGCTCAGCAGACCGAGCATCACCAACACGCTCGCCACGACAGCGGCGATCAATCCGAGATGCCGTTGAGGAGTCGGCATTGCCTCGGGTTCACACGTCTCTTGTTTGACCGCATGCCTCAAGGACACCTGCGGAGCGCGGCTATTGATCTTCGGATTGAACAACTCGCGCGACGAATCTGTTCCCCTCGCCCTTATGAGGAGAGGGGCTAGAGGAGAGGAGTTACGTGGTCCACGCTCGAATTGCAGTTGCCCCTCACCCCCGGACCCTCTCCCCATAGGGGCGAGGGGTGTTTTCGCACGCAAGTCGAAGCGAACGGCAGCGCACTCGGGCTTTGCCGCTCGCAACTCCGAACACACCAACTGCAATTGCTCGCAGCGTTCGCGACAGGCTTCGCATGTCGCGATGTGTGCTCGCACTTCTTGCTCTTCCGCCGCCGTCAAACATCCTGCCGCTAGCAGGCTGATGTTCTCTGCTTGGGCTTCGCAGTTGGTGGAGTCGTTGCGTGTGATGGGATCGTTCATGGTTGCCTCGTTGATGATTCCCCATGAGTCGCGAAAAGGTTCACGGACAATTTCTGCTGTCGCAGTTTTTCCAGTCCGTTGTGTAGGCGTGACTTCACCGTGCCCAGCGGGATGTCGAGTGTGACGGCGATGTCGTCGAGCGATGCGTCGGCAAAGAAACGCAATTCGATGACATCCCGATGCTCTGCCGGTAAGGCGGCGACAGCTTCTCGCACGCGAGCGGCATCATCGGCTCGTTGCAGCTCATGGCTTGGATCAGAGGACGCTGGCGGAAGCGAGCTAGCTTCATCCGAGGGCAGCTCTACGCTTGGGAGAGAAGGCCGACGAATCGCCTTCAAGAAGCGATGCCGCAAGATGCCGTACAGCCACGTCGAGAATCGACAGCGGCCATCGAAGCGACTGAGTGAACGCCAGGCTTCAAGCAAAGTCTCTTGAGCGACGTCCTCAGCAAGCTGGCGATCGCGAGCCAACGTCAGCGCGCAACGAAAGAGCGGCTCGGCATGGCGATCAGCGAGCGCCTGAAAAGCCGAATCATCACCGGCCTGCGCTCGGTGGATCAGATCGCTTTCAGGAAGTGGATCGGAAGACGTCATACCGGTGATTCCCCATTCGTCGTGAAAAGGTTCACTAGAATCGGGACGATAAACGCTTCCCGCCGATGATGCGGCTGAGGGAGGTCTTTGGGCTCATCGCAAAACCGTGGGGGTAACTGGTATCAGCCGACGAGTCGGACTTTGGTGGTGTGGAGCGTTTCGATTCTCAGGATGAAGTGGTCGCGGTTGCGGTAGCCGTAGGCTCGGCGTT
>OMIV01000312.1 GCA_900299185.1 Planctomycetaceae bacterium | reverse complement strand
CGATAAGAAACCAGTCGACATCCGAAATCGCGTGGCGAGACAACATGTTGAGCCTTCCGTGGCAGGAGTGGAAAACCGACCTCTATCCCATACTCCTCTCTAATGTCCACACGGCCTAGGCAGACCGGGTAAACCTCTCGAAGTCGATCAGCAAGAAATTCACTGGCAGTACTCAATCAACACGAACCACATTGCTTGTAATTCCGATACGACAATACCACATTCCCGCTATAAATTAGCCGCATTCAACTCGATTGATGATTCCGAACTGCGACATCGGCAAGTTCAACGGACTACTTCAAACCATGATTCGGTACGATCAAACATCGCCCTGCACCGCAGCCCTTTAATAGCAACTCCTTATTCAAATGCCTCTTTCATTGATTCAAGCTTCCGCCGTTCTTGGACGAGCCAAGACGCTCGCACGCGGACTTTGTTTGGGAATTCAAAGAGAGTTTGAGTACGTGCGCGCCATCGGGGATTGGCATCGCAAGCTGCGCGTCATGAGGGCTGCTTGTTGGTCTCTACACACTGCGATTTGCGAAGAGACTCCGAGTTGGGTTTCGAGTGCGCCGAACGACGATCCCGAAAGCTCCGATGCTGCGGCAATTTGTCGTCCTTGGGTTCAGCGCAGCATGGCGCGGATCGACCGTGAGTTGGACGACATCCAAAGCTGGCTCTCGCCGGGATTCGAACAACGCGCGACGCGGTACTCGGCGGAGCGAGCCATCAAGGCGACGTTCTCCATTCTGCGAGTGATGACCGATGTCGCGAATTGGCTTGAGAGCGCTCAGATCGAAACGGGCGTTGATACCTCGACCGAGCAATTCAAGTTAGTCGTCTCTGAATGGGCTTTACCCACTCCCTTGGGTGCAGATCCGTTCGAACTCATTGAACGAGATTTCGCGGACGCAGATGCGGTGTTGAAGCTGCAGACTCCGCTCGAACTGTGCATGGTGATGCGAAGTTTGTGGTGCCATTACCAGTTTGCGATGGCAATCCGCCCAGAGATTGCACAGTCCAAACGCCTCAACGAACGGGTTCGCGAGCTACATCAAAAGGCGATCGAGCGAACGAAACAAATTCGCGAACTGCAGCGCGCCGGGAAACCGATCTATACCAGCTTCTTCGCTGAGATTCCGAACGCGGCAGCGATGATTGAAGCCTGCTTGCAAGCCAATCAGGAACGTGAAGCCGAACTGCGGGACGAGTTGAGTACCGGGGGATTGTTGAAACTCGCTGAATTGTCGGACTGCCTTTCAACAATGGACCGAACGAGTCGACCATTGGCGAACACCGCAGCAATTCGGATCTTGGTAATTGACCTGCCGAAGCTACGGCTCGAGCCAACTTGGGGCGAACAGTTCGAACTGCAACACAGATCATGGAAAGACCCGAGTCAATTCGGTTCCTGCGATTTGGCGATCGTTAACGCAGAGTGCTTGCCCTCTGATGAGAGACAGCTTGAACAACTCAAATCCCGCGCAGCACGAATGGTGTGTGTTGGAAAAACTAATACAAGCTCTGCAGCGGACTCAGCGGATGGGCAACATCGACGATACTTCACGGGAAGCATCGACGCGATTGATCGCCATTTCATTCACGTCTATCTGACCGACAACGCGTCGCCAGCGTGGTGCCGACAGGCGCTCGCAACTCGGCAAGCAATCGCATTGGGCAATCTGAGCGACGAATGGATTGTCTTGTCCTACTTGTTGCCCGAGTTCCCACTGAGTCCCGGCGAGCCGACTGAGTTCAAGAACCTCAAACATGCCGACGACATACGCAAAGAATTCCTGATCGAGCCGTTCAAGGGCACGCACGTGAAGCCATTCTTGCGAATGACTAATCGCAATTTGAGTCGCATCAAAGGCGCGGCTTTCTTGGATGTCGTCATGTCCATAGAGAAGGCATTTGCGAAGCCGCCCATCATTGCAGCGGCATGGCGACCGCTTGTGGCTGACTACGGACTTACCGAAGGCTCAGTCGCAGAGCGAGTTCCTACGTTGTTGAGTTAGGAACATGCACAGGCTGTATTGACTGAATAATGCATCGGTTTGAACCAGTGCCTTCTGATTTAACGCAAAGCCGATCCCACGTTATGGACTGCCTCCGAGGACTCTGCGATGTGGAGAGACGGCTCCGGTTCATTGGGTGGGTGGCGTTGTCGCGGCGGTGAGTTCGACGACTTCGGCTTGTTTGGTGACGGTGTCGAACAGCATCACCGTGGGACGACCAAAGGTCCAACCGCTGGCTTCGCCGGGATTGAGGTAGAGGCGACCGAGTTCATCTTGGTGCATACGCGGCTTGTGCGTGTGAGCGTAGACCGCGACATCGAAGTCCTCTTCGAAACCTCGCAGTTGTCGCTCCATGTGGACGATGACGAAGCGCGTGCCATCGGCAGCGGTGTAGCGGTACGGGGCCTCGCCAATTTCGCCGATGATGGTGAAACCGGAACGTAGGCCGATCTTGTTGCCTTCGTTGTCACCGAAGCAGGCAATCATTCGGCAATTGAGCTTCCTCAACGGCGGCACGGCGAAGGTTGAAACCAAGTCGCCCGCAAACAGTACGCAGTCGCATTGAGCTTGATTGAAGACCTCGACGCTGCGGCGGATGTTGTCGAGATGGTCGTGGGTGTCGGCGAAGATTCCGATGCGCATGATTTGAAGCGACAGACGAATGAAGGAAGCGGTGCGACGGGGACAATCAGGACGAAGTCGGATGAGAACATTGCGAGGCGCTTGCGGGAACTCAAGCCGCTGCCGTAGCTTCACTCGCAGATTCAAAGTCTCTGCCGTCTTGCGATGCAGTTGGGGCCGCGAGCCTTCCCGCCTGTTATCCCGCCTTCTTGGTCCTCGTCTTGCCGGAGCGTCGTCATGCGCTGCTTCTCCGCTCTGCTGTTGTTGGTCGTGATCAGTGTGCGTGGCCTGCCGTTGCGAGCTGCTGAACTAGAACCCGCCCAACGACCAATCGAAGCCGTTGTTGATCACTACATCGACGCGTTGCTGACGAAAGACAAAGTCACGGCAGTCAAACAAGCAGACGACGCCACGCTCATTCGGCGACTGACTCTCGACCTCGCCGGTCGCATTCCCACAGTTGCTGAAGCTCAAGCGTTTGTGAATTCGACATCGCCTACCAAGCGAGCAGAGTTGGTCGATCGCTTGCTGGGCAGTCCCGATTTCAATTTGCATTACCGCAATGAACTGGATGTGTTGCTCAGCCCTGGACGAGGTGGCGGCGACGAGTTGCGGAAGTATCTGACTTGGGCGGTCGAGCAGAACCGACCGTGGAATCGCATGTTTGGCGACATGCTGGCCGGTGATGAAAACGACGAACATCAAAAGGCCGCGCTGTCGTTCGTGAGGACTCGGGCCAAAGAGATTGACGACATCACGAACGACACCAGCGTGTTGTTCTTCGGAGTCAATGTGACGTGCGCTAAGTGCCACGATCATCCGCTGGTCGAAGATTGGAAGCAGGACCATTACTTCGGCATGGCGTCGTTCTTCAATCGGACTTACCTCGCGAAGAAAGATCGCATCGGCGAGAAGCATGTGGGTGACTTGAAGTTCAAAACCAAGAAGGGTGAGGAGAAGCAAGCTCGCTTCATGTTTCTCACCGGCGCGGTCATCGATGAGCCGAAGATTGATCGTTCGCCCGAGCAAACCAAAGAACTGGAAGAAGCCTTCAAGAAGCACATGAAGGACGAAGAACCCGGAGCTGCTCCGAAGATCGAATTCAGTCCGCGCGCCAAGCTCGTGGAAGTCGCGCTGCGGGATGGTGACAACGCATTCTTCGCGAAGAACTTCGTCAATCGCATGTGGGCCAAAATGTTTGGTCGCGGCTTGATCGACCCGCTCGACCAAATCATCTCAGCCAATCCCGCGAGCCATCCCGAACTGCTGGATTGGTTGGTACGCGACACGTTGAAGCACGAGTACGACGTGAAGCGGTTGCTGCGCGGCCTTGCACTCAGCCAAGCGTACTCGCGCGGCGGCCAATGGGACTCGAAGGACAACTTGCCCGAGCCTCAATACTTCGCCATCTCGCGACCTCGGCCACTGTCTCCCAAGCAATATGGATTGTCGCTGGTGATTGCGGCTTCCAGTCCCAGTCAGTTTCCGGCAGGTATGTCGCCAGAAGATTGGAAGAAGCGTCGCGAACAACTGGAAGGCGCGTCGAATGGCTGGGCAGGACTGTTCGAGCAACCTCGCGAGAACTTCCAGATTGCTGTCGACGAAGCGTTGTTGTTCGCCAACAGCAACCGCATTGAAGGCGACTTGCTCCGCGACTCGAACGACCGTTTGCTCGGTCATGTGAAGTCCTTGAAAGACCCGGTTGAGCAAGTCACTGCTGCGTACTGGGCGACCGCATCGCGAGCCCCCTCTGCCGACGAAATCGCTGCCATCAACGACTACGTCACCAAACGAGCCAGCAATCCTGCAGACGCTTGGAAGCAAGTTGTCTGGGCTCTGCTGACCGGCCCCGAATTGCGCTTCAACCATTGATGGAGCGTAAATTACAGCCGTCTCAAGACCGTTGCTGTCTTCGGTGATGCGCGAAGTGCTTTGCTTTCTTCTCTGGCGATTCGAACGCGGGGATGGAAGACATAAGCCGCGCGAATGAAATGGAGCGCGAATCAGAGCCGCTTCGATGACTCTGTTTGTCTTTGTCTCTGTTTCCTTCGTTTTCTTTTGTTCCGAATTTGGCTGAAGACGGTTGGAACAGAAGGCAACAGAGGGAACGAAGTAGATGCAAAACGGAGTGAAGACTGACCTTCAAGCCATGTCGCCGCCGCCAATTAGCGGTTAGGCCAGTGCGATGACTCGTTCGATCAGCCGGTCCTTCGCGAGTGCAGCGTGTGTTCCTTGCGGTGTGGCGTGAGTGACCTGCGCGCCGTCCGTAAAGAGCACATCACCCGAGGGCAAGAGGTCGTAAGAGAGCACGTTCTCGGCAACGACCGTTTCGGTACCATCGGTCGCGCGGCGAATGAGCCGCCAATCCTTGGGCACCAGCGGCATGTGTTTGCCGTTGGCTTGTTCTTGCAGTGCCTTGCGAGTGTCGATCATGTGTCCCCACAGCATCATGCGGGGGTCTGCCTGCCGTTCGTTTTGAGGTCCGCCGGATGTCGTTAATGGCTTCCCGGTAAACATCACCGAGAACACGTTGAGGAACGCGACGATCGCCAGCAGCAGCCGTCACGGAAAGAGGAGCACTTCTTTCAACTCTTCCCAGAAACTGCGTTGCACTTTTTGAGGGCGATGCGGTCGACGAATAAAGAACAGCGTGCCATCGGCCAACATGCGAGGTTGAAGCAAGTCGTGTCCGTCTTCTTCCAGAACGGTACTGACTGACTTCGCTGCGACGTCCAACAACTCGATGCGAAACGTCGACTTGTCACGCGCTCGGCCATGTTGGTCTCGCAGCCAAGTTGCCGAGTGAAACACGATCCTTCGCGATCCATCCAGAACCCATGCCGGCGATTCGTCAACGCCGTCTGAGAACGTGATGTCTTGAAGGAATCGACCGTCGTTCTCACCGATGGTGACGCCCGAGGTGCCATTGCCTCGACGCAACGCAATCGCCACATCTCCCGTCTCGGGATGCTTCGAGAGGTCTGCCGAGACGAAGCCTTCTCGATGCATCAGCCGGATCTCGTAGTCACGTTCGAGGTCATATTGAAACAAGCCTCCAACCTGACCGCAGTCGAGCACATAGAACAGCTCATGCCCTTGCTGGCCACGAGTCAAAGCACAGATGCGAATCTGTTGCTGAGGCGGACCGTCCGCGTCCCATTGCTCCATCGAAGGCGGGGCCATTCCCATCTGGCCCCACACACCGCTGCGGCCTTTCCAGCCGTGCAAGTTCTGACTGCGCTGCCGCCGTTCGAGTGTCTCGCGAGCGAACTGACTTTCGATCTCGCGCGGCGGTTGCCCACTGCGCTGCACAAACAGCCGTCCGCCGGCCAACCAAGCGATGCCACTTAACTTTGATTCTGAGGAATGAGTCATTGTGAGCGTCGTTATGAGAGCTTGAATTCCGACCGTCGAACAAACGCAGTCTGTAGATGCCGATGTGTAGGCGAGTGTTTCCCTGAATCGCAAGTAGTGGCAGCCATGATGAAACCGACGAAGGTAGACGACGCTCGCTGCGGGACGTGGTTGTCGTTCGCGAAATCAATAACGTTCCCTCGATTCTGACTCTGGTCCCTTCCCTCTCTGAGGTTTCAATGCGCACTTTCAGTTCACTCCGAATACGGGCTCTCCCGCGTGCCGCTTGCAATGCCGCTCGACTCGTGGCCTTCATGCCGATCAGTACAAGGCTTTGGAGTGTGCTGCTGCTCGCGCTGATGACGTGGTTCGTTAGCAACGTTGCGTCAGCCAAAGAGCCAGAGTCGATTGCTCCCAATGGCTCGTTCGAAGTCGATCGAGATGGCGACGAATGGCCGGATGGTTGGGGGAAGCTCAAGACGGGCGGAAGTTGGCTGGCAGAGAACGGCAACCACTTTGTGCGACTTCGCAGCAGCCAACCCGGTGAGATGGTCATGCTCTATCAAGAGCTGCCGGTGCCCAAAGGCACCGAGGCTATTGAGCTGACATGGAAGCAGCGCGTGACGGGGCTGAAGGTTGGCAAGCAGTCTTGGTTCGACGCTCGGATCATGCTCGAGTTTTTGAATGCTGACCGGGAGAAGGTGACACCGACGCCTGCTGCTCCGGCCACCAACAAGAACACCGACGGCTGGGTCGAAAAGCAAACTCGGTTCCTCGTGCCTCACGGCGCGACGACCTTGAAGTTCATGCCGTGCTTGTTTCAAGTCGCGGAAGGCGCACTCGATCTCGATGACGTCTCGCTGCGAGCGATTGATCCAGCTCCTCTTAAACAAGCACGTGAAGCCGCTGATAAGGAACGTTTAGCGAAGCTCGAAGCCGCCGCTGTGAATCGTCGCGCGAAGGCGAGCGAGATTCTCAAGAAGAGCGGTTCATTGATTACGAATGGATCGTTCGAGATTGACGCCAAGAACGATGGTTGGCCGGATGATTGGGGCCGCGTGAAAGTCGGCGGATCGTGGGAGCAAGAAGGTGAGCAGCACTTCTTACGACTGACGTCTCCCGAGCCGGGCAAGCTCGTGATGGCTTATCGCACGATCGACATTCCCGCCGGAGTCGACGCTCTGGAGTTGTCGTGGCGACAGCGAGTCACCGGGTTGAAGACGGGCACTTCGCCGTGGTTCGACGCGCGGTTCATGCTGGAATGGCAAGGGCTCGACGGCAAAAAGCTCAGCGGTCAGCCCGGCCCGGCTTATACGCAGAAGGACACGAACGGTTGGGTCGCTCGCAGCACCAGCTTTCTTGTTCCGAAAGACGCTGTGACGTTGGTGCTGATGCCAAGCCTCTTTCAGGTTCGAGCTGGGACTTTCGACATCGATGACCTCGTGCTGAAGCCGACCGATCCGGCTCCGCTCATTACAGCGGCCAAGTTGCGTGAAGAAGAAATCGCCGCGCGTTTTGTCCCGCCCGAGCAGCCTCAAAAGGACAAATGGCCGCTGGAACTGAAGGTCGTCGGCAACCGGTTGCATGACTCGCGAGGAATGGAAGTTTGGCTACAGGGAGTCAACGCTGGCGGGCTTGAGACGCTGCCTCAAGATCGGCAGGTGATTAAGTCGGTCGTGGTGGCGATTGATGATTGGAAAGCGAACTGCGTGCGTGTGCCGATCAAGGATGACTTTTGGTAC
This sequence comes from Planctomycetaceae bacterium, assembly GCA_900299185.1. Lineage (GTDB taxonomy): Bacteria > Planctomycetota > Planctomycetia > Planctomycetales > Planctomycetaceae > AM-0621. Next base: position 20,030 of record OMIV01000312.1, on the reverse strand, counting down.
GGCCAGAGTGCCTATCAAAAAGATGAAGGTCGCGAGTACCGCGAGATCATCGATCAGATCATCACGCTGGCTGCGAATCGTGGAGCTTATGTGGCGATCGACCTGCATCGCTTTCGGGCTCCGAAGCGCGAGCACGCTGACTTCTGGAAAGACTTTGCCAAGCAGTACGCGAATCATCCGGCGGTGCTCTTTGACGTCTTCAACGAACCGCACGGCATCTCGTGGGACGTTTGGAAGCGAGGCGGCTTTGTCGGCAACAAAGAGGGTGTCGACGAGTCTGCGTTTCTCAACGACGAAGAGAAGCGGAAGAACGCGGGCTTCGAGTCCGTGGGCATGCAAGGCTTGGTTGATGCTGTCCGATCAAGCGGTGCCAAGAACATCGTGATCGCGGGCGGGCTCTTCTGGTGCAACGACCTGACGGGGATCACTCGCGGCTACGAACTCGAAGACCGGACCGGCAACGGCATCATGTATTCGTGGCACACCTACAACTGGCACACCGGCTGGGAAGAGAAGGTCTTAGCGACCGCCGCCAAGCATCCGATCTTCTTGGGCGAAGTCGGCGCAGACATTAAGAAGATGGACTTCATCCCTGCCGACGCCCAAGAGGATCCTCACACGTGGGTGCCCGACATGCTGGGCTTCGTGCAGAAGCATCGTCTGAACTGGACCGGCTGGTGCCTGCATCCCAAAGCCTCGCCCGTGATGATCTCCGATTGGAAATACACCGCCACCCCCTTCTGGGGCGAGTACGCCAAAGCCGCGCTATCCGGCAAGAAGTTCGAGCTGAAACGAACGCGATAATTCGAGGCCTGAGTTCCCCAAGGTGGGGCGCGTTTCCAACGTGCCCGTCTTCAACGTGACTCGGGCATGTAGTTTTCCACTCCCGCAAGACAGGTGAAAATCAACGAGAACCCGCGAAAACTCGGGCTTTCGTCGAAGGGTTGCAGCGTTATTCTTTGATCCATGAACACACAGACTCCCACGTTGGAAGACTTAAGGCCGGAACTCATCGAAACGGTGAGGCGGCTCCCCGCGCAGCAATTGCTGACCGTGCGAGACTGTTTGTTGGAGCTGGAGATTCAGCGGCTGGCCGGTGAGATCGACGAGGCATTCGATCGAGCTGATGACGCCGGGCAGCTCAGTCCAGAGGACATTGAAGCTTCGATCCGTGCCTTCCGAGAAATGAAGTCGTACCGCTGATGCTGGTTGTCATCGACACCAATGTTCTGTTGCGGCTCTTTGGCCGTCGCGCGTTGCATCGCGAGCTTCGAGATGCGCTGATTCACGGCAAACTCTCATGGGCCGTCTCCACCGAAATCCTGCTGGAGTTTGAAGAGGTGCTTGTTTCCAAAGTTAGCCAAGAGACTTGGGAACGCATCCGTCGGCTGCTGGAACTCTTGTCGCTCCGTTACGGCACAATTCATCGCGTCGAGCCGACATATCGGTTTCAAGTCATTAACTCTGATCCCGACGACAACAAGTTCACGGATTGTGCCATCACCGCTCATGCCGATTTCGTGATCACTGACGACAAGCACTTCGCACCGCTCGCGACTGCAGGGCACAAGCCGAAGCCCATCTCGCCAAACGATTTCGTCGAGCGATACTTGCAAAACAGGTGAATCGAGATGAGTAGCAACAACTCCACTCGATCTTTTGCTCTGCCTAGGATCGCAAGGGCAGGAAGCTCTGCTTCTGGTTCATCGGAGTTGCGCGTCGACTCGCAGTCACTCGCCGACGTGCATGAGGCAGAGTCTCCGATGAGCCGTCCCCAGGCTCTGCCGACTCTGCCAGGAAAGCAAGTTCGAGACGCTCCGCTTTTGGTTCGTTTAAGTCACTCCGGTAATGACGATGGCTTTGAGTTGGCTGAAGCAGGATCAGCTTCTTCAAACCTTTCGACTTTCATCAGCTGGAATGTCTGTCGGAATTCGCGGACTCGGTCAGAGGTGACCTTGGTCCTAGATAGTTTGAGTTGAGTGATATGAGGCCACTCAATGTAGATGCCACTGGTTGGCTTCCCTCCGGGATTCGAGGCGATTTGCCTTTCGAGAACCTCCTGTAATTGATCCAGACCCTTGTTAGAGATGGCTGTGTCTCGCAGATCTAAGGAATTCAGTTCCGGTATCGCTCCCAAGATCGGAATGCTGCGGTCAGTGATGCGGCTGCCAGAGAGACTCAATTCAATCAGAGTTGGATGATTCGCGAGTGCAGAAACACCTTCATCTGTGATCTGCGTATGGTCGAGTTCGAGGCTCCACAGTTTGAGCAACGCGAGCTTTGATAACGAGGCATCATCGATTGATGCCGCGTTTCGAAGATTCAGCGAGCCGAGGTTCTTAAGCTTGGCAAACTCGTCGATGCAGGCAGGTGTTAGACGTTTGGCGTCGACTTCGACATTAGTTAGCGACGAAATCGTCACAAGCTCCTTGATTGCGTTATCAGAGACGGAGCCACCGAGGAGTGCGACGGAATTAATGTCGGGATTTCGCTTCGAGATGGTCGTCAATGCTCGGACGATGCCATCATCAATGCCCGGACTTTCAAGATGGCGGTAACTAATCGACATGGTCTCCAACAGCGGCCAGGACTTGCTGGTCAATGTCGTCTCTAAGAGTTCGATCGCTTTGAGCGACCCCAGTGGTGCGATTGGTGTGAAGTGCTTGTCGCTCAACCCCGAATGGTGCCATTCCAGATTCAACAAGCACGTCAGTTTGGCCAACGGTTGCAGGCTGCATTCGGGAGCAACCGAACCATCCAGCGTGAGATTCTCAAGTCGCGACATCTCGCCGAACGCATTGATGTCATCCTGACTGAATGGACCTGCCAACGTCTCCAATTCGATGAGTTCGGGCTTCTTGACAAGAGCCGATAGATGCTCGGAGTTGAGCCTTCGAGGGGGCATAAACCTGAGTGCCAAAAGCGACTGACGCTCGATGAGTTTGAGAAGCATGTCGTCAGAAAGTGCTTCCGATCGGCGTAGTTCGACATACTGAAACTCGCGCCAGCGATTGAGCAATTCAAAGTCCGCAGGCGAGATCTCCTCGGTGATGGCGAGATAGGGTTGACGCACCAAACAGAGACTCCATGGCACCTGGTCTTGAAGACGCTGGGGTAACCATTGCGGCGACATTCTACATCCCAACTCGATCTCGACTCCCGGAATTCGTGCGATTTGCTCTAACAAGTCTCGACGCTGCAGCTCATGCCAAGCCGCCCCTCCAGCCACAATGGCCACTAGGACGATCACGCTCAACATGCAAATCCATGGATTGGCCAACCAAGACCAATTCGACTTCGATGGCGGTTCTGGTGGTGTTGTCATTGCGGTAATTCAACTCCTGATTTCAGCCGAAACTGAACGCCACGTTTTCATGCGTTACTAGGAGCGTGTCCACGCTACGGCTTCTCGGGCAGACTCCTCGCCAGGAACTCTGTTCGAACCGAGCCTTGCTTACTCGTCGAAGGTGGCTTTCTTGCGGAGCAGATGGTGGTAGTGCTGCGCGAAGCGGTGGGCTTCGTCGCGGACGTATTGCAGCAGTCGCAGGGCGAAGCTGTGGCGGCTGAGGCGGTGCGATTCGGATTCGCCGGGGAGGAAGACTTCTTCCTCTTGCTTGGCCAGTGAGAGTGTGAACGGCGGGGTGATGCCCAGTCCTTGCATCGCGGCCATCGCGGAGCTGAGCTGGCCTTTGCCGCCGTCGATGAGCAATAAGTCGGGGAAGTCCTCGCCGTCTTGCTGCATGCGGCGGAAGTGCCGCGAGATGACTTCGTGGATCGAAGCGAAGTCGTCGACGCCGTCGACAGTCTTAATCTTGAATCGCTTATAGCCGTGCTTGAACGGCAAGCCGTCGATGAACTGCACCAGGCTCGCGACGGTCTCGCCACCTTGCAGATGCGCGATGTCGACACCCTCAATGCGCCGTGGCAGCTTGTCGAGATTGAAGGCCTTCTTGAGTCCTCGCAGGCCACGTTTGGGATCGATGTAGAAGACCTCGGGCTGCACGTCTTTGTCGAGCTGTCCGCGCAGCTTCAAACTTTCGAGTGCTTTGATCTCGTCACGAATGCGAGCCGCTCGTTCGAACTTCAGCTCTTGAGAAGCGAAGAGCATCTCGGCCTGCATCTCTTTCAGCAGTCGTTCTTTCTTGCCCTCTAAGAACAGTCGCAAGCGGCGGATATCTTTGCGGTACTCGTCCTTGGTGATACGCAAATTACAGGGCGCGGTGCATTGATTGATGCTGGCCAGCAAGCACGGTCGGAACCAACGCCACTTCTCGTCACCTTCGGCGATGTCGAGCGAGCAGTTGCGGAAGCGAAAGATCTTTTGCAGGACGGTGATCGTCGCTCGCAGCTTCTTCGCGCTGGTGAATGGTCCGTAGAGCTTCACTCCTTTGAGCTTGGGCTTGCGCGTGAACTCGACGCGGGGAAACTCTTCATGAGTGGTGATCTGCAAGTACGGAAAGGTCTTGTCGTCTTTCAGCTCGGAATTGAAGCGCGGCTGAATGTCTTTGATGAGCCGTGCTTCGAGCAGTAACGCGTCGACTTCGCTCTCGGTGCTGATGAAGTCGAGGTCGCGGATCTCGGGCACTAAGTCGCAGGTACGACGATCCATCGCGGCGGCGGTGGTGAAATAACTACTGGCTCGACTTCGCAAGTTGACGGCCTTGCCGACGTAGATCACTCGGCCCAACGCATCCTTCATGAGATAGACGCCAGGCGTTGTCGGGAACGTCTTTACCTTCTCATGAGGGGGCTGCGCCGGTGCGTTTTCGCTCGATGCGGGATTGTCATCGGAAGGTTGGGACGTGGCTTCGGAGTCAGACATTGGCGGGCATCGCAAGACGAGGAGTGCAAACACGAAGGCCGTGTGGCCAGGAGGTTGGCGTCATAGTTCAACGGTCGGTCAAAACAAACAAGCGGTCGAATGAAGTCTTCGGGGCGGAGTCTCCTCATCCAGAAAGCGAGCCGCGCGAATGGAATGGAACGCGAATGTTTGGAGGAAATGAAACGGCTCGGAGGCACTCTCCGTGAAGCGTTCTGCCCAATGTTTCAGCCGAGATGAACTCCTTGACGCCCCTGAGTGTCGTTCATAGAGTCTGCCTCGTTCTTAGTCCCTCATTGGATGCTTGCGATGAAGAATCTGCTCAACCTTGGCCTTCTGCTTCTACTGCCCTACCAGTGAGGGAGGACCGAGGTTGCATCCGTGCGTTGATAGCCACACACAACCCTGAGGTCTTCCGGCCTCAGGGTTTTTTGTTTTCCGTACCCCCACGCGGTCGATTCGTTCTCTAGGAGACTGCCCATGTCCGGTAACTCAATCACGATCTTCGACACCACGTTGCGCGATGGCGAACAATCTCCCGGTTGCTCCATGACGACCGACGAGAAACTGGAAGTTGCCAAGGCACTGGTCGAGCTCGGGGTTGATGTCATCGAGGCGGGATTCCCCATTGCGTCACCCGGCGACTTCGAAGCCGTAAAGCGGATCGCTCAAGAGTTTGGATCCAGGACGATGATTTGCGGGCTGGCTCGGTGTCGGAAAGATGACATCGATCGCGCGGCCGAGGCACTCAAGCACGCCGAGAAAGCTCGTATGCACGTCTTCTTGGCGACCAGCAAGATTCACATGGAGCACAAGCTCAAGATGACTCCTGCCGAGATCGTTTCGGTCGCGGTGGAGATGGTGAAGCGAGCGGTCGACCTGATTCCCAATGTCGAGTTTTCTCCCGAAGACGCGGCTCGCACCGAGGTCAACTTCTTGTGCGAAGTGGTCGAGAAAGCGATCGATGCCGGCGCTACAACGATCAACATTCCTGACACGGTTGGGTACGCGACTCCTCAGCAGTACTACAACGTCATTCGTCATTTGAAGACGCACGTCCCGAACATCGAGAAGGCTGTGATCAGCACGCACTGCCACAACGACTTGGGATTGGCAGTTGCCAACAGCCTCGCTGGAGTGGAAGCGGGGGCTCGACAGATTGAGTGCACCATCAACGGACTCGGAGAACGAGCCGGCAATGCGGCGCTCGAAGAGATCGTGATGGCTCTTCGCACTCGAGCCGACCATTACAAGGTCGACACGAAGATCAACACTCCCAAGCTGTTCGCCATGAGTCGCATGGTCTCACGCATCACCGGCATGATGGTGCAACGCAATAAGGCGATTGTCGGGCAGAACGCGTTCGCACACGAAGCTGGCATTCATCAACACGGCATTCTTCAGGAACGCAGCACTTACGAGATCATGCGACCCGAAGATGTCGGTTATGTGGGTGTGAACTTGGTGCTGGGCAAGCACAGCGGTCGACACGCTTTGCGAGACCGCGTGAAGCATCTCGGCTTTGAAGTGAGCGATGCGGTCTTCGAGCAGATCTACAACGGCTTGATGACGCTCGCTGATAAGAAGAAGGAGATCTACGACTCGGACATCGTGGCGTTGATTGAGAACCTCACGGGCGAGACACGCGACGAGTGGGAGTTGATCAAGTTCCACACGCTCGCTGGTACCGACGTCTTGCCGACTGCGACCTTGGAGATGAAACGCGGCGGCAGTTCCGACGTGATTCGCGATGCCGCAACGGGTGACGGCCCAGTCGATGCCGTCTTCTGTGCGATGGAACGCATCTGTGGAGTCTCTGGCCGTTTGGCTGAATACAACGTCCGCAGTGTGTCGAGTGGCAAGGATGCTCAAGGCGAAGTCAGCGTCGCGCTCGAAGTCGACGGCCACACTTATCACGGTCGCGGACTGAGCACCGACATTGTTGCTGCGAGTGCTCAGGCTTACTTGAAGGCCATCAACCGCGCGATTGCTGATCAGAAGAAGTAACGCTGTGGTTTGGTCGCGAGACCACCAAGAACGTTGCGATGTAGCAACAACGACAAGCCCGAAGCGCCAGCGAGTGCGTCCTGTTTGACGCACCCGCCGGAGCTTCGGGCTTTGCTTGTTCTCAGACTCCGCCTGGGAACACAAGCTCGGAGGCTCTGCCTCATCGTCGTGCGGATTCAACTTCTCGGGCACACGAAGACTGAAGACGGGGCTTGAGGCAGAGCCTCCTTCTGCACGCTCCCAGGCAGAGTCTGGGAACGAGTGGTGCCGCTTCATGAGTTCGGCGGCGACGAGGCGTCTTGGCTGCAACTGTTGAACGGGATGCCTAATCTCCCGCCCGCTGAAGTTTGCATGCGCGCCGCTCAATGCTGCGCGATCGCAACGCGCGACTCACTCGGACGATCGGCTGGTCGTCGCGTGTGAGGCGACTGGGTGCCTGGTTAATGCTTCCCACCAACTTGTCACGAGGACTTGCTATTATGCTTTTGCCACGCCGATTTTTGTTGTTGAGCGGACTGCTGCTCTCTGCGTCGTTGCTGCGCGCCGCTGATTTGAATGGCACTCCGGCCGAACGGCTGACGAATGACATCAAGTACCTCGCGTCGGATGAACTTGAAGGACGCGGCGTGGGATTGGAGGGGCTCAACAAAGCAGCGGACTTCATCAAGAAGTCGTTCGCCGAGTCCGGTCTGAAAGTCGACACCATTGGTGGAGATGCCTTTCAGAAATTCACGATGGTCACCGGCGCGAAACTCAATGATCCGAACACGCTTGAGTTGACCGGTCCCGAGGGCAAGAAGATCGCGTTTGAAATCGGTAAGGACGCGACCGTCTGCTCGTTCGGTGGAGCAGGGCAGTTCAGCGGCGATGTGGTCTTCGCGGGCTATGGCATCAACGCCAAGGAAGCCAATTACAACGACTTCGAAGGTGTCGACGTCAAAGGCAAGATCGTGATTGTGATGCGGAAGAATCCGCAGCAAGACAATCCCAAGAATCCCTTTGGTGGCGGCGGTCGAGGCATCTCGCGGCACGCTGATATCAACACCAAAGTCACGGCTTGCAAAGCTGCCGGTGCTGCGGCGGTCTTGTTTGTGAATGACCCTCACACGCTTGAGAACGATGCCGAGCAACAACTCTCGGGCGCTCAAAGCAATGTGGTTAAGTTGGCGAAAGAGTTGGTCAAACTCGAGGCCGACAACGAAGGCTTCAAGGCTGCCAAAGAGAAGCTGGCTAAGGCGATTGAGAACGCAGACTCCGTTGCCAACAAGGCTCACAAGGGCGGCGACGATTCGTTGATGCCGTTTGGTTACGCAGGCAATGGTAAGGACGATTCCATCCCGGCCTTGCACATCACCGTCGCCAAGTGCAACGAGCTGTTGCAAGGCACGTTCAAGAAGTCGTTGGCTGACCTGCAAAATGAGATTGATTCATCGCTGAAGCCGCAGACCAAGGTGCTTACTGGCTGGACGGTCGCGGGGCAGACGAGCGTCGAACGAGTTCGCACGGAAGTAAAGAACGTCATCGGCGTCTTGGAAGGTGAAGGTCCATTCGCGGAAGAGACGATCGTGCTCGGTGCTCATTACGACCATGTGGGGCGAGGCGGCAACGGTTCGCTCGCTCCTGGTTCGAAGGAAGTTCACAACGGTGCCGACGACAATGCTTCTGGCACTGTCTCGCTGTTGGAGTTAGCTCGTCGCTTCGGTGCTCGCAAAGAGAAGCTGCCGCGACGATTGGTTTTCATCGCGTTCACAGCCGAAGAGACCGGGTTGATTGGTTCGGCCAAGTACGTCGAACAACCCACGATCCCGCTCGATAAGACCATCGCCATGTACAACATGGATATGGTGGGGCGGCTGCTCGACAACACGCTGACGATTTATGGCACGGGCACGTCGCCGAACTTCAAGGATGAGCTGACGAAGCTCAACGGCCAGCGTGAATTCAAGCTGACGTTTAAGCCCGAAGGTTTCGGCCCCAGCGACCACAGTTCGTTCTATGGAAAAAAGATTCCAGTGCTGCACTTCTTCACGGGCACTCACAACGACTACCACCGTCCCAGCGACGATTGGGACAAGATCAATTTCGAAGGCATGACTCGCGTTGTGGGCTTGGTTGAAGACATGGTCATGCTGACGGCCAAGACCGAGAAGCGACCTGAGTACGTGAGTGTGCCTGGCAGCGCTCAAGTTGGTCGCTCGGGTAATCGTCCTTACTTCGGAACGATCCCTGACTTTGGCAAAGAGACCAAGGGCTATGCCATCAGTGGTGCGGCTCCAGGCAGTCCCGCCGAGAAGGGCGGACTGAAGGGCGGCGATGCCATCATTCAGCTTGGCACTCACAAAGTCTCGGACTTGGACAGCTTCGACCTCGCGTTGCGAGCGTACTCGGCGGGTCAAGAAGTCGAGGTGACGGTGCTTCGCGAGATGAAGGAAGTGAAGCTGAAGGTCGTGCTCGGAGCGCCGCGATAAGTGGCGGTGGAGAATTGCTTCGGGCTGGTGTGCGAAGTCGGATGCAGCGAGTCGGGGAGCGACTCACCTACGTAGTTCAGTCGCTCCCCGACTGAGACGCACCAACAAGGTCGCCCCGCACGAACTGACGAATGAGTGCTCTCCAACTTTCGGTCGATGTTTTGAAGAGTCGTCGCAGCGCATGCTGGATTGGTCTGACTCTCAGCTTAGACTGCGGCTCCCCGCAGTATCTGCCCGAGTCTCACCGACGACGATTCTTCTCATCGACGAACCGCATCTATGTCCGCCCGCCGAGCAATCTCCTCTGTTAGTCGCACTCGCCGCCGCCGCTTGTTGGCCATTCAAAGCGCGGGGCGCGGCGTTTCTGCCGTGTCGAACTCAACGACTCTCGGTCTCGCTTCCGAACTGTCGACGTCGCCCGAACGGCAGTCTGCTTATGACCAAGTTCGCGAATACCTGCGCGGCACTACTCCGCGCACTTGGTTGTTCGTCGGCGATTGTTTGGGGTTCGCTCCGCATATCGTCCGCCGCAGCTACATCGAGTACTTCAACGACATGCTGAGGACTCGACTCAACCGCGCGGCGGATGCCGTTGTGGACATCACGATCACAGACTCGTCGCTGCTGAAGCTGCGCGATCAAATGCCGTCTCGTTTGCTGAGGTTCCGACCGGACGTTGTGTTCTGCATGCCTGGTTTGCAGGACGTGGCGACGGCTGTCGCGGGGCGTGAATCGTTCGAAGGGGCACTCCATGATTTGGTCGCTACGACGGCCGAGCATGGCTGCCAGTTGGTTCTTGCGGCACCGCCGCTGTTGCTTGCGGCGGAGAAGGACGAGTTCTCGGATCTCCCCGCTTACGTCGACATCCTGCGGCGAGTGGCCGAGCAACGCGGGCTACTCTTGGTTGACCACTGGAAGTATTGGGAGCTTGCTCGAGAGACTCGCGACATCGACGAATGGGTCGATGTGAGCTGCACTCGGCTCCTGCATGAAGGTCATCGCCGAGCATCGCAACTGCTGCTGAGGACGCTCGGGGTACTGATCGCCGCCAAACGAACGCCGCGATAAAGCACGAGGCACGATTTCGATTCGTTTCAGGAATCAAAACCCGTGCCTCAGTCAATGCTTCGGACGTCTTACCGAGTGCTTGGTTACGTCAACTCAGACAGCACGCCGCTATTGCAGTAGTCGGGGTTACCGAACCGAGTGATGCGATGGCCGAAGCCATGAGCGAACGACATCAGCAAGCGGTTGTGTGGCACGTTCGTAAACTTGAGCGACCGGCCCATCTTGAAGTCGAGGCCGTTGCCGACCAGCACGAACGGGATGTTGTCGAGCGTGTGCGAGTTCCCCTTACCGAGCTCGTTCGTCCACACGATCAACGTGTTATCGAGCATGCTGCCCGATCCGCCCGGCTCAGGCGTTTCGGCCAAGCGCTTCGCGAGATACGCCATCTGCTCGGCATACCAACGGTTGATGCGGGTCAGTTTCTTTTGAGTCTCTTCGTTGCTGTCGGGGTGATGCGATAACTCGTGATGGCCTTCTTGCACGTCGAGCCACTTCATGCGTGCTCCACCGACCGAGTTCGTGAACTGCAACGTTGCCACGCGTGCGAAGTCCGACTGGAACGCACTGACCAGCAAGTCGATCTGCATGCGGCTGATCTTGGGCATGTTGTCGTTGTCTTCCTTCACGCCCTTTTCAAGATCGGGAACAGCATGTCCGACTTCGATGTTCGAGTCTGCTTTTAGCTCGGTTTCCAGCTCGCGGATCAATGTGGTTTGCTCATCCAAAAGCTGACGGTCTTCGGTGCTGAGCTTGCCTCGCAACGTTGCGAGTTCGCTTTGCAGGGAATCGAGCACGCTCTTCAGGCTCTCGCGATCTTTGGTACGACCATAAAGCTTGCCGAAGAGCTGATACGGATCATCAATCGGAGCGACCGGCTTATTGGCTCCCAGGTAAGACATGCGGGTCCATGTGTCGGCTTTGTCCGGCACCAGCACGCCGAGTTCGAGTGACCCGAATCTCGTCTTCGTTGCTGCGTCAGTTTGCAGATAGTTCTTGATCTCTTGATCGATCGAAATGCCGCTCGACCAACCGGCCGGGGTGTGAGATCCACCTTGAATATTGCCCGGCAAGAGTTCGATGCCGGTCAGCAGGCAACCAATGCCGCGCATGTGGTTGTCGCCATCGCCGCGAACTTTGTCGCAGACGCCATTGAGCACCAGCGTTCGGTCCTTGAAGGGATCAAGCGGTTCCAAGCTCTCTTTGAATTTGAATTCAGCACCGGACTCGTCGGGCCAGAACGTCGAAGGCACAACGCCGTTGGGGCTAAACATCACGATCATCCGCTGCTTACGTCGCGACGTATCAGCAAACCCCAGACTCGGCATGTTCCAGATGAATGGCAGCACGGCAGCGCTGACGCCGAGGTCTCGAATGAAGTCACGTCGTGAAAGCATGGGATTGCTCCAGTTAGGAGAAAGTGCAATTCGGGCTGTCGTTGATCGGAAGGAATCTATCGATGGGTTGCGCTAAAGACCAAACAGGTCGCGGATCGCTGCCTTAACTTCAACGAACTGAGTCGTGGTTAGCACGCCCATTCGCCGTGAGAGCTTCTTTGAATCGAAGCTCGCGATCCCTTGGATGTTGATGGCCGACTCTTTGGGCAACCATCGTGGTTTACCGAGGTAGACTTCGCCGCGTTCGCTTCGAATCTGCGAAGTTAACGGAGCGACGATGACTAGCGATCGAGCGTCGTTGGATTGGGGCGTTACGAGCACCAACACGGGACGACTCTTTTCGACCATCCCCAATTCGGCGAACCAAACTTCTCCGGGTTGAGGCTCAGTAGGCACCGAGTGCCTCCGTCCATTCTTCGGCTTGTCGATCTGACGTAAGCAGCGAGGGGGATAAGGAAACATCGAAGGGCAAGCCCTTGCGAAGTTCGATCTGAGCCAACAGCAGATTCACAGCATCTGTCGAAGTCAGCCCGAGCTTGTGAAGGATCTTCTCTGCTCGTTGCAGGCGGCGAGCTGGAACTTTCGCTCGCAGTATTGTGGTCGTTTCATTCATGGAGCACCGTTCCGAAAAAACGTAGTTCGAAGGAACGCTTCGCATTCAGAGATCGTGTTTGTCGCTTCGTGAAAACTTACTTCTTCATAGCCGCAGTCACAGCAATGTCGGCGGCCAGTTTTCGCATGCTGAAGTTGTTCTGCGTGAAGACCGTCTTCAAGTCTGGGCCGGTCTGTAGTCCGTAAGCTCGGATCGGTTGCTTGATTAAGTGTTGAAACAGTTGCTCGACGAAAGCGTTGTGCGTTTCGTCACTGTTGGCCAAGAAGGTTGCGAGGTCGCGCGGGCCCGTGAACTTCGCGATGTCGTCTTTGCGAGTTCGATAAGAGCCCGTCGAATCAATCGGCTTGCCGAACTCGTTCGCTCGATACCGTCCGACTGCATCGAAGTTTTCGAGCGTGAATCCCAACGCGTTGATCATGACGTGGCAGGACTGACAGACCTCGGGCTTGGTTTGTAGCGCGACTCGTTCGCGGGTGGTTAAGTTCGGATGCAGATCCGGTGCAAGTGGTGCCACGGCTTCCGGCGGTACTCGCAACGACCGTCCCAACACACTTCGCGATAAGAAGACGCCACGATGAATTGGCGAACTCGACGCGGTGTAAGCAAAGCTGGCCATCAAGTACGGATGAGTGACCACGCCGGCTCGTTCGCCATTGGGCAACGCCGTGTTTTGAAAGCTGGCATTCTCCGGCATGTCGATGCCGTAGAACTTCGCCAGTCGACCATTGAGCGGGATCTGCTCGGCCAACAGTAGGTCTCGGAAATCAGGTTGCTCACGAGCCACAAAGTCGTCGACGAAAACTTCGAGCGACGTTCGCAAATCAGCGGCGATCTGTGGAGTGAAGTCTGCGAACTTGGCCGCGTCCTTCGAGACATCGGGATGTTGATCGACCTTCAGCCATTGCATCAGAAACTCGCGGAGCTTCGTGCGAGCTTTCAAGTCACCCAACATGCGATCGGCGTGCTTGCTGAGCTGCTCGCGCGAACCGAGTTCTCCCTTGCCCGTAGCGTCGAGCAGAGTTTGATCTGGCGGTGCATCCCACAACGCATACGACAACCGAGATGCTACCTCGTAGCCGTCATTGGTTTGTTCAACTTCGCGGAAGAGGAAGCGAGGCGACTTCAAAATCAGCAGCAAGGACTTCTTCAAGGCGAGGTCCACATCGGTCGCATTTTCGAATTGGCGATCGACGTAAAGTTGCCGAGCTTCGTCGGTCAAAGGCCGTCGTAGAGCACGTGTGACGAATCGAGTGGCGAACTCTTTCACTCGAGCCAGCCGGTCTTTGTCGTCGAGCTTGATGCCGGCCAGATCGGGCAACCGCTGTTGAATGTAATTGGCCGTGACGATCGCTCCGTCCGTGGTGGCTTGGTCCCAAGACTTCGACACCGACGAACCTCGTTCATAGCCGATGCTACGGTCATCGGGTGGAAACGGAGTCGCGTTGACGAACGACTCTGCCACTCGCACCGGAGTCAGATAGCGAGCTGCGATCGGTTCGGTCACCAGATGCGGTCGTTTCCATTCGAGCGAGATCGATGCCGTCTTAGCGGCGAACTTGTTTTCCTTCTTGTCGTCCACGCCTTGCTTGGCCTTCGTGAACTCCAGCCGCAGCGGGTAATAGCGACCACCGAGCAAATAGAGCGACTGTCGATACTCGGTGTCGTTGCCCGACTTTACCCACGCGTCGATCAATGGCAACTTCGAATCATTCAGATGCAATCGCGTGGCATGTTCGGTCTTCACGACGAACTCGTACTCGCCCGTCTCCGGTGCGAACACCGAGCCTTCCCACTGAATGGTGTATTCAACGAGATCCTTCTGCTTCTCGGGATCAGGCCCTTGCTCGCCCCAACTGAAGCTGACCGTCGGATCGATGCGTTCGATGAACCGATCCTCTTTGCGGTTGCGACGGCCTTTGAAGTACTCGGCCTTCAAGCCGCGTTGATCGTCGGGCTTATTGCTCGCGCGAAAGCTACCGATGAGCTCGGCCAAGGTCTGTCGGTACTGCTTGACCGTCAGTCGCGACAGCTCCACACGAGCCGGCTTGTTACGTGCCTGAGCCGCTGCCGAATAGAACGCTTCATGGATGAAGACTGACACGTCGCGAGCTTCCTGACCGACACACGTGCCGGGCTTGTCTTCCGGCATAGTCTTGGCGACGTACTCCGTGAGTTCACCAATCGAACGGTCGCCGATTAGCGGCTGAGCGTACTTGTCGATGACACCTTCGCCGCTCTTGCCGTGACATGACGCGCACTTGGAGAGGTAGATCTTCTCGCCAGCAACCTTGTCATCAGCGCGACCGAACGCGGGCCACAACAACAGTGTCAGGCCGGCCCAAAGCCAAGAAGAGAGTCGAAGTCTCATGATCGATGAAGAGCAGGGGGGAATTTCAGGCAGGAAAGTACCAGCGGCAGGAGTGGCCTTAGGACTCTAACCATCCGAAAACGACATTGCGACGAGTCGTTGCGAAACAGCCTTAGAAAAGGCCAAATTCCAGGCCAAAACTGCATCGGCGGGGTGTTGGTTAGGTCCGGTTTTAGGTCGCTTGTGAGCGCTGACCTCGCCGTTATACTCCCGCCCACAAACCCAAGCGCACGTGGCGAAATTGGCAGACGCGCCAGCTTGAGGTGCTGGTGGGGGCAACCCCTTGGAGGTTCAAGTCCTCTCGTGCGCAATTTGGCGAACCGCATGCAGCGGCTGAAACCTAAGACAGAGTCCGAAACAAATTCATCGGGGCGTGGCGCAGTTTGGCTAGCGCGCCTGCATGGGGTGCAGGAGGTCGCAGGTTCAAGTCCTGTCGCCCCGACTTCTAAAGGCTCGAAGGAACTACTTCCTTCGAGCCTTTTTCGTTTTATGCAACCACTCGCAGCAACAATGGATCGTTCTTGTTGGGGTGGAGTCTGCAGAGATGCACCCTTCGGTTCATCCATAAGTGTGAGATGGTTGTTTGCCAGTAGCGTCGACGATGCAAGAAATAGGCAGTGACAATTGGTATCGTTGAGCGAGTTTGTAATTCCCCCAGCGGACTCGCACTTTCGTAACACCAACGTCGAAACGCCGTTCCAAGCGACGCTGGATTAGTCGGAGCATTCCCATCACTGGCAGCTATTTATGAAGCCTTGCATTTTCATATCAGCCGTGACGTCCGAGTTGAAAACAGCCCGCCAACTCATGGCGAACGAGCTGACTCGCTTGGGTTACGATCCCGTCTGGGAAGACATCTTCGGTTCCGAGCCGGGTGATCTGTTGCAAGTGCTGCGCGACAAGATCGATGGCTGCGACGGCCTGATTCATCTCGTCGGTCGAGCCTATGGCAGCGAGCCGACGGAGCCTGATCCCGAGTTTGGACGTGTGTCGTACACCCAGTTCGAGTTCTTGTACGGCGACAAAAAATGGCCCAATCTGAAGGACCGAGCGACATGGCTGATCTTCGTTGGGGATGGCTGCACGCGAGACACGCCGCTGGAGCAACTCGACCTCGCGCATGACCCGGTTCATCCCGATCCGGCTGGCTACCAAGCAGAGCGCCGAGCCTTGCAAGACGATTGGCGAACGCGACTTGAGAAAGGCTCCCATCTGTGGCACCCGGCGGCCAACGACGACCAATTGAAGCTGCGGGTCAACGAACTACGTGATGACTTCGCGAAGCTGCGCGAGAAGTTCGAAACTTGGCAGCAAGACGTTGCGCGGAACCAGTCCGAAGTCAAACGCGGCACGTCGTGGACCCTCCGAACTCTCGTGGTCGTGTTGCTGTTTGTCGCGGTAATAAGTGGAGGCGTCTGGTGGACCGTGTTCCGGCAACCGGGGCAAGTGCGTAACGCCATTGCCGAGGAACTCGCCGCTCTCAAACCGGATGACATCAAAACTCAATTGCGGCGGACGATTGAGGAGACCCATCTGCGGCAGTTGCAAGAAGCGGAGAAGCTGACCGCGTTCGATAAGCGGGACGAGGCGAAGAAGTCGGCGGCGGAAATGCGGGAGCGGCGGCTGGGGAAGGTGGATGAGTTCCTGAAGTCGATCACCAGCACCATCCAGTCGGGCGAGGCTTCGCCGGAGTTCCTGGAACTAACGCGAGTCATTCAGGAAGAGGGTGTCGATCGGGCATTGGCCTACATCGCCAGCAAGGAATGGCGGCTGCTGGATGAGGCCGAGCATCTAACGCAACAAAAGCGGCGGAAGCTGTCCCCGCTGCTGGAAGGCGTGCGTCTCCACTTAACCAAGAACGAACTGGACCCGGCACTCGCGCTGTGTGAGAAGTTGCTAAAAGAAGACGGCGACTGGCCCGACTTGCTGCACGAGTACTGGTGGATTCGAATTGAACTGGGGGATCGAGCTACGAGCTACGAAACGGTGGCGGCCGCGTTGGCACATTACGAAGCGGCCGAAAAGTCCGCGCGGCGACTCGTCGGGCTGGATGACTCCAATTCCGTCTGGCAGCGCGACCTCTCTGTCTGCTTCAACAAGCTCGGGTCCGTGTTCCTGACCCTCGGTCGCACGGACGACGCGCTCGCACAGTTCGAGACGTACTCGAAGATGTGTCGCGCGCTGGCCGAGGCCGATCCCCACGACGCCCAGAAGCAACGCGATCTGTCGATCTCGTACGATCGACTCGGGGACGTGTTCCTAAAGCTCGGTCGCACGGACGACGCGCTCGCGCAGTTCGAGGACGGCTTTAAAATTCGTCGCGCTCTGGCCAAGGCCGATCCTCGCGACGCCCAGAAGCAACGCGATCTGTCGATCTCGTTCGATCGACTCGGCGACGTGTTCCTGAAGTTCGGTCGCACGGACGACGCGCTCGCGCAGTTCGAGACGTACTCGAAAATGTGTCGCGCGCTGGCCGAGGCCGATCCCCGCGACACCCAGAAGCAACGCGATCTGTCGGTCTCGTACGAGCGACTCGGGGACGTGTTCCTGACGCTCGGCCGCACGGACGACGCGCTCGCGCAGTTCGAGACGAAGCAAAAGATCGATCGTGCATTAGTCGAGAACGATCCCAAGAACACAGAGTACCAGCGGAATCTATCGATCTCTTACGACAAGTTCGGCGACGTGTTCCTGAGGCTCGGCCGCATGGACTACGCGCTCGCGCAGTTCGAGGACGGCTTGAAAATCCGTCGCGCGCTGGCCGAGGCCGATCCCCGCGACGCGCAGAACCAAAACGATCTGTCAGTTTCGTTTGAGCGAATCGGCGACGTGTTCCTGGCGCTCGGTCGCACGGACGACGCCCTTACCCAATTTCAAAACTGCTTGACGATCCGCCGCAAACTGGTCGAACTCGACGCTAACGCCGTTCTGTACCAAGGCAATCTGGCTTGGGCAATCAACAAGCTCGGGAACGTGTTCCTGAAGCTCGGTCGTACGGACGACGCGCTCGCGCAGTTCGAGGACGGCTTGAAAATCCGTCGCGCGCTGGCCGAGGCCGATCCCCGCGACACCCAGAAGCAACGCGATCTGTCGATCTCGTACAACAAGCTCGGGGACGTGTTCCTGACGCTCGGTCGCACGGACGACGCGCTCGCGCAGTTCGAGGACGGCTTGAAAATCAGTCGCGCGCTGGCCGAGGCCGATCCACGCGACGCCCAGAAGCAACGCGATCTCATGGTCAGCCACTACAAGCTGGGTGAAGTGCAGATCCAGCTTGGTCAGTACGAAGCCACGATCGACCGCTTCCAACAGGGAATCGCTGTCCTCGACGCCATGATCGCAAAGAAGCTGCTCGTCGAATCGGCGGCCAAAGAGAAGGGCATCCTCAAACAGCGGATGCAATTCTGTAAGGTCGCGATGCTCGCCACGGGCGATTGGGAAACGCTGCTCAAGGCAGATGAGGGCATCCTGCCCCCGTTGTTGAGCATTCGAGCCACCGAACTGGCGAAGCGCGGAAAACGCACCGAAGTCGCCCAATCTGGAGAGAAGCTCCGCGAGCTATCGGCCACCGCCGAGAAGGGCTCCGCGAACGAGCAGAAAGGCGGGATGCTCTACAACGCCGCCCGCGCCTACAGCCTGTGTGCGACGCTCACCGTGAAAGACAAACCGCAACCCACCGATGCCGAGCAAGCCGAGCGGAAGAAGTACCTCGACCTGTCCCTCGCCTGCCTGAAAGAAGCGGTTGCCGCAGGGTACGAAAACTTCCAGCACATGCAGCAGGACACCGACCTCGCCCCGCTCCGCGAGCTGCCGGAGTTTCAAGCGTTGCTCCCGAAGGTCGAGACGAAGAAGGAGTAGAAACGCAGAGGACGCAGGGATCGCAGAGGAAAGCCAGGAGAAGAAATTGGTCTTGTCTTCTCGTTCTTCCTCAGCGATCCCTGCGATCTCTGCGTTTCAAATGCATTCCATTTCAGAGAGCCTTTCATGCACATGAATGACATCACATCGGCAATCATCGGAGCCGCAATCAAGGTGCATCGGACTCTCGGGCCTGGACTCTTGGAGTCGGCTTATCGAGTCTGTCTGGCTTATGAACTCCAGAAACTCGGACTGCATGTTGTTCAAGAGCAACCGATCCCCGTTGTCTACGAAGGCGTGAAGCTCGACTGTGGCTTTCGTGCCGACCTGCTTGTTGCGGGGCAAGTGATCGTCGAATGCAAAGCCAAAGAGAAGCTGCATCCCATCGACAAAGCTCAGGTCATGTCGCACCTGCGGCTCACCGGTCTGCAAGTCGGTCTGTTGATTAACTTCCATGAACTCCTGTTGAAAGACGGCATTGAGCGACTCGTCAACAACTACCGGGAGTCACAGAACAAGAATTGAAACGCAGAGGACGCAGGGATCGCAGAGGAAAGCCAGGAGAAGAGATTGGCCTTGTCTTCTCGTTCTTCCTCAGCGATCCCTGCGATCTCTGCGTTTCAAAATCCGATCCGAGTGACGAGAGTTCCACAACCAATCCCTCGCCTGCCTGAAAGAAGCGGTCGCCGCCGGATGCGACAGCTTCGACCGCATGTAGCAGGGCACCGACCTCACTCCACTCCGTGAGATGCCGGATTCTCAATCGTTGCTCAAGCAACTCCGCGACAAAGAAGCATCACCTGGAACTGCTCCTAAGTAGCAACAAATTGGAGACGTGACTCGGCGCGACCCCTACTCGGACAAGTTCCTAGCTCTTTCAGTCTTGAGATCATCGGCACCGTAGACGGCGTCTTGTTGTTCCAGTGGTTAGGGCGGGGGTCGCGGCGAGGGGGATCGCCGCGAACGGGCCTGAGCGTCTTGGTGGTGGGAGATGTGTAGGAGTTCTGTCGGAGTCGTCGGAAGGACGGTCCGAGTTACTTCTTGGACTTGGGCTTGGCTTTGGCGCTCTTGGCGGTGGGCTTGGTGGCGCCGGGTTTCAGTTCCAGGCCGAAGTAGGCGGCGAGCTTGTCGGCCATGTCCAGTCGCAACGATGTCTCGCCTCGGGAGAACTTCATCAGGCTCTGGCGAATGACGCCGGTCTCTCGTTCGAGAGCCTTGAAGTTCAACTCGCTGGTGTTGATGGCGTTCTGCAGTGTCTCGGTCAGGTTCATGAGGTTCCTTTGTAAAAGAGTGAATTGTGTAGCCGAAATTACTGAATCGGGACTGCTTTCAGCAAGTGATCAAGGGGGCGTGCCGAGAAACCGACGAGGAACGCTCGTTGGAACACGTTGGAGCAGCAGAGGCCGGAGGCCAGTTCTCGATGCCGTGGCTGCAT
>OMIV01000311.1 GCA_900299185.1 Planctomycetaceae bacterium | reverse complement strand
GGGCCTCACTTCGCTTCCTGTCTCCTTTTCCCCACAAGGAGCAGAAGATGGCACCTCAGCCAGCCGCTTCTGTCGGCCACTTCGATCAGGCAATTCTGCCACTTCGACCTAGCCACTCCGTCGAACACTCGACGATGTCTTCCGAGCCGTTTCCGGTCTCACCCGTTTGGGACGCTCCGCATGCTTGTTGGCATGAATCCTATCCCGCGGGGATTGCTCCGCAGATCGAGTTTGAACCACAACGTGTGGAGCAACTCTTACTCAACGCGGCCAAGTTGTTTCCGCAACGAGTTGCCTTGCGATACTTCTCGACGAACTGGACTTACCGAGAACTTGTGAGCCAAGTGCAGCGAGTCGCGGGGCATCTGGCGTCGCTTGGTGTGCGAGCCGGTGATCGAGTGCTGATGGTGTTGCCCAATTGCCCTGAGTTCGTCGCCCTCTGGTTTGCAGCACATTGGATTGGAGCGGAGGTCGTGCCGGCCAATCCTTTGCTGGCTGCTCCAGAGTTGGCGGCGCTGGCTCATAAGTGCCAGGTGAAGGTTGCTGTTGGTGTCGACGTGAAGCTGAGGGCACTCGCAGAGATGACTCAGCACACCTTCATTCCGGTGCTGATTATTGTCAGTCTCTCCCCGCATTTGCCGCTGCATTATCGAGCCGTTTATTGGCTGCAAAAGTTGAAGCAAGGACGACTTCAAATTGGCGAGCGAACGTTGTCGCTGGGCTATGACGAACTGGTCAGAAGCGGGCATTGGCTTGATCGACCCGCGTTGCACGACGTTGATCAGCCTGCCGTTCTACAGCCAACGGGAGGGACAACGGGAACTCCCAAGGTGGCCGTGTTGACCCACCGCAATCTCAGTTCCAACGTGGCTCAACTTCATAGCTGGGTCAGGCTGCGAGCCGGCGAGGAAACGTTTCTTTTGGTGTTACCATTCTTCCATGTCTACGGTGCCACGTGCGCGATGCTGTCTCCCTTGGCAGGTGGCTCGACGCTGCTACTTCAAGCTCGATTCGATGTGTGTCGCACGCTGGCCTTGATTCAAAAGTGGAAGCCGGAAGTCGTGTTGCTCGTCCCGTTCATGATTTCCGCACTGAATGACGAACTACGGCGACGAGGCCAAAAGCTGGATGGCATTCGGCTCTGTATGTCGGGTGCTTCGGCCTTGTCGGCGGAGGTTGCAGCAACCTTCGAGGAACTCACGGGGGCCATCATCTTGGAAGGCTTCGGTCTTTCGGAAGCTTCCCCCGTCACTCATTCAAATCCGGCTGATGGGACCGCTCGAATTGGTAGCATTGGCTTGCCGCTGCCCAACACTGAAGTGCGATTGATGGACTTGGAATCTGGGACTCATGAAGTGGGAATCGGTTAGATCGGAGAGCTCGCGATTCGAGGCCCGCAGATCATGCGCGGTTATCTCAACGACGCCGCCGAAACCGCGATCGCTCTCCGAGATGGTTGGCTCTTTACGGGCGACTTAGCGCGGATGGATGAGGACGGTTTCTTTCGAGTGGTTGATCGCAAGAAGGACATGATCAAGTCAGGTGGCTTGAATGTTTACCCGAGCGAAGTCGAGCACGTGCTCGCACTTCATCCGGCTGTGGCGCGGTGTGCTGTGGTGGGTGTGGCGGACGACAAATACGGGGAACTCGTTCAAGCGTGGGTCGTGCTGCAACCGGGAGCACGTACCTCTGCGGATGAACTGAAGTCGTTCTGTCGAGTCGAACTGGCGGCCTACAAGATCCCCAAGGACATCCAGTTCTGCGATCAGTTGCCCGAGAACTTCTTGGGTAAAGTCCGACGCATTGAGCTTCGTCAACGAGCGGCTTGAACGGGCAGTCGTCCCGTTAATGCAGACCGCTTCGCCGAGTTGAAATGGGCATGTCGCTCTCGGTTGCGTGCGATTACAACACCGTGGAATACGCCGATGGAATGGTCTCCCTACGAGATCAATTGCGAGTTGCTAGAGTCCTCAGCCAACAGTCTGGACTTGAAGTCCATTCATCCGAGGCAGTCGCGTTCTTGTCTGCTTCTCGCGTTCGCTCGCTTCTTGGGACACCGTTGCAATCGTCATGGCGCAAGTAGGAAAAGTCTTCATCGTTGGAGCCGGTCCCGGAGACCCAGGACTGATCTCCGTCAAAGCCGTTGAGTGCATCAAGCAAGCGGATCTCGTGCTTTACGACGGGCTGGTGAATCCGCTGCTGCTGACTCATGCCAAAGCTGCCTGCGAACGCACTTGCCGGGCGGAGACGCCAACCGGTCGCCACATTCCGCAAGCCGAGATCAACGAACGGCTCGTCGCTGCCGCAAAGCAGGGGCTTAACGTGGTGCGACTGAAGGGCGGTGACCCGTTCATCTTTGGTCGAGGTTCCGAAGAAGCAGCCTTCCTGCGCGCACACGGCATTGAATTCGAAATTGTGCCGGGCATCACTGCGGCTGTTGCGGCCGGCGAGTACGCAGGCTTCTCGTTGACACATCGCGAACAAGCGTCGCAAGTCACTTTCATCACGGGGCATGAATCTCCCGACAAAGCCAACAGCAGTCTCGATTACGAGTTGCTCGCCAAACTGCCTGGCAGCTTGGTCTTCTATATGGGGTTGGCTCGCTTACCGGACATCGTCGAGTCCCTGCTTCGGCATGGTAAGAAATCTGACACGCCTGCGGCGGTCATCAGTCGAGCGACGACTCCCTTGCAGCGCACGATCATTGCTCCGCTGAGTGAGCTGCCCGAAGCCGTCAAGCAGGCTCGATTGCAAGCTCCGTCGTTGATCGTGATCGGTGAGTGTGTCAGCCAGCGCGAGGAATTGCGGTGGTTCGAAGACCGACCGTTGTTTGGGATGAGAATCGGTATTACGCGAGCCGAAGGACAGAGCGACGCCGCGATCGCGCGAGCTATCGAGCTTGGTGCTCAACCCGTGTTGATGCCTGTGATTCGGATTGAGCCTCCGCATGATTGGTCGGCTATGGATTCCATGCTGGCTCGACTTCATGACTTTCAATGGTGTGTCTTCACGAGCGTGAATGGCGTCGAAGCGTTCTTCAACCGGCTCTGGACGACCGGGCGAGACGTGAGATCCGTCGCTCATCTGAAGTTTGGAGCCATCGGCCGCGCGACGGCGGAAGCGTTGGGACGTTGGCACCTGCGAGCGGATGTTGTGCCCGAGAAGTTCCGTGCTGAAGAGCTTGCCGCCGCGCTCGTGCCGCACGTTGCCGGACAACGAGTTCTATGGGCTCGCGCCAGTCGCGGACGCGATGTCTTGCCGAACCAACTGCGTGCCGCTGGTGCGACCATCGACGAGGTCGTCGTCTATCAGAACTTGGATGTCGAGTACCTGCCCGAGGAGGCCCTGCGTTTGATCGAGTCGGGAGATCTCAATTGGATTGGGCTAAGCAGTCCGTCGATTGCTCGTGGTCTGGTGCGGCTGATTCCAGATTCTTTGCGCTCTCGATTGGGGAGCAGCACAAAGCTCGCAGCCATCAGTCCTGTCACCGCAGAAGCCGCGCGCGAAGTCGGTTTGCCAGTTGCAACTGAAGCGACCGAGTTCACATGGGACGGAATCTTCAATGCGATCAAAGCCACGAAGTAGACCGAGGGCCGGGCTGTTCTCACGAAGTTGCTCACCGTGTCTCTGTATGTGATTGCTGGAGGCTGCTGACAGCTCTGTCCCGTCCACGAGTTTGTCGCGACTTCGATGTCGTTTCGGAACGAGTTCTTGGGACGTTCTCCCAACCCCGATAGACTGCGGACCCCCCGCCGCTTGGCTCGATCCTCAACCAAGCTTTTCACGTCTAACTCATGAAGGAGTTCGTCATGTCTCAGCGTCAAAACTGGTCGCGTCATGTCGACGACATTATCCGCTCGCGTCACTACACCTGGATTGCTGAGGGGCTGGGTGGGATGCCTCACGAAGAAGCTCTCGCAGAGATCCTCACGGACCTAATCCACATCTGCCATCGGACTGAGATCTCGTTCGATCAATTACTCAGTGACTGCCAAAAGCGATGCGAGCAAGAAGAAGCCGGAGTCGAACCGGCAGTCATCGCATAGGTTGTTGAAGGCGGGCCTTCTCGTGATTGCACGAGTTGTCGCGAAGTTATCGCGGTTGTTGACGAGCGACTGATTGGCAACGGTCAGTCGCTCGCGATCCGATTCGGAAGATTCGACTGCCGGACATAGATTGCAACTGCACTTAGAACAGCTCGCGGAGTGGCGTCCCGTTTTCAACGATCGGACGCGGTCGCCCCTTGTTGTCCAAGTAAGCCGTATCGAGTGGAACGCCGAAGTAGCGATAGATCGTTGCTGCAAGGTCGGCTGGTCGAACGGGTCGCAAGGCGATGTGACCGCCATCTGGTTCGGTTGCTCCAATCACTTGGCCATGCCGCAACCCGCCTCCAGCCATGCACATCGACATGACGTCGGTCCAATGGTTACGACCGTCGGTACTGTCTTGAGTACCCATCTGCGGCGTGCGTCCGAATTCTCCCATCGCAACGACGAGTGTGTTTTCCAGCAGGCCGCGTTCTTCGAGATCACTGACAAACGTCGTCAGGAGATGATCGAAGAGCGGCAACAGCGGACCGAGTCCCTTCGAGATCCCGCCATACGGTGGGATGTTGTCGCCGTGAGTATCCCAAGTGCCTGACGCAGATTGATAGCTGAGGTCGAGTGTCACAAAACTTACTCCGGCTTCGACCAGTCGCCGCGCGAGCAAGAGTTGCTGACACCACAGATGCTTGCCGTACCTCTCGCGGACTGATGCCGGTTCGGAGTCGATGTCGAAGGCTTTCTGAGCGCGGCCTCCCAGCAGCATGTTGCGGGCTTGCTGCGAGTAACTGTCGAGAGCCTCCATAGAGCCGCCCTGATCGAGGTCGCGCCGCAGGTGATCGAACTGCTGCATGAGTGACTGGCGTTCGAAGATACGCGGCTCGTTAAGTCCATCCGGCATGCGAAAGAGATCGGCGTTGGTCATCGAGCCCGTGTCATTGCCGACCAAGTCATAGACCGGCAGCTTGGTGGCTAGCCCGGCCAGAAACGGGTCATACGCCTTGCCGAGATAACCACCGAACGCCAAGTGAGAGCGTGACTTCATGAAGGCCACATACGGTGGCATCGCCGGGTGATTCGCTCCGTGATGCTTCGCCACCAGCGAACCAATAGCCGGATAAAGTTCGGCCTCGCGGTTGGTGCGTCCTTCAGCCAAGACGTTGCCTGTCTGAAAGACCTTGTTGGGTTCGTGGTTGCTGCCGCGCGCATCAACCGAGCGGATGATTGTGAACTTATCGAGCATCGCGGCTTGCTTCGGTAGGTGCTCGCAAATCTGCACTCCGGGCAGTTTTGTTTGAGTAACACCGAACGGTCCGCGGTTCATGTAGGGGCGTTCGGGCTTAGGATCCCACGAGTCCAATTGAGATGGTCCTCCGGCCATCCAGAGGAGTACCAGACTCTTTCCGCTGCCGACTGAGGCTCCGGTTTGGGTGGCATTCGCTCGCGCTTTGAGCAGGTCTGGAAGTGTCAGACCGCCTACACCCGCGAGGCCCGCTTTGAGCATGCCTCGGCGGTTGAGCATCATCAAACCTTCGCGAGTTCTCCCGTGAAAAGAGCCAAATGCATGACCCGAGGTGTGCTGCGCGTGATGGCCGAAGAACATGCCGGAGCCTCGTGATGGAAATGAAAACGGACCGAAAGGTCTAAGCAGGTCGGAAGACCTGAGAAGTCCTATCGGTCCGTTGGTCTTACTTTCAATGGGGCCTCCCACGAAGGCTGATCTCAGTGACGCGCGGTCGGAGTTACTTGGCGAGTGGGATCGCGAAGTCACCGGCCATGTCACGCCACATCGAGTGGACGTGGTTCGCAGCGTTCTGAGTGTTGTTGTACTCGATGATGAAGGACGGACCTTGCACTCGGTAATAGTGACGCTCGTTGCGCTCGCCATCGCCCCACCATGCGAAGTGGATTGCGTCCATGCCAGCCTTCTCCAGGCGTTCGCGTCGTTCGCGAGCCACGTCGGCAGGCATGTTCTTGAGGTACTCGCCCAGCAGTTCGCTCAGCAGTTTCTTTTGATCAACCGACATCTTGCCAGCAGCCAGTCCGACTGCGGCTGTGGTTTCCGGTTGCAAGACGCCGCCGCCACGCAGGTCGTCGGGAGCTTGCTTGGACAACCAGCAGGCCTGCTTCTGCTCTTCGTTGCAGAGCTTGAGGATCTGCCGAGCAATGTCTTCTTCCGCGCCGAGAACTCGAATCGTGCGACCAGGACCGGCTTCGATGGTGCCGGGATTAGCTCCAAAGAACTCAGGGGTGCTGGAGATAACTTTGCCATCCTTGATGGAGTAGTTCAGAGAGATGTGGTGACCTTCCAAACGCCAACCCCAAGTTCCCTTATCGGCGGGAGTGCCGAAGACGCTGAGGAAGTACTTCTGCGGATCTCGCTTCGCGCGACGCTCTTCACGATTGCCGCCTTCGAGCAGGTACAGCGTCTCTTCGAGGCTCATGACATTCAGAGTTTGGTCGTAGCCACTCTCTGACAGACCGCTGCGAATCAGGCCAAGCGCCGACTGCAAGGCCGGGCCTTCGAGTTCCTTCAGCGGCAAGCCCTTGCGTTCGCGCGGGATGAAGTGCCAGTTGGTTCGTTCTTTGTCGTCGTAAGCGAAGGATGTCTTCGTCTTCTGAGCGTCGTTCAGATTCTTCAGATAGGCTTGAGCGGCCTTCGACATTCCAAGTCCGGAACTAGGTTCCGATGTTTGATTGGCAATCAGCAATGCGGTCATCGCCGACATCACCAAGACTGCAGACAGCAGACGTCGAATCGTCACGGGGAACTCCTGAGGGATAAGAAATGAAACGCAGACGGAGGGCTGAAGCAAGGCGGGGAACTATGTAGCGGAAGCGCTGCTTCTTCAAACGAGCGTCGTCAGTCCGAGCGGACGAGTGAGCTGGCTCGCACACCTTAAGGCTGAGGTCGCCAAAACTTGCCGTACTCTCACGGCGATCTTTGGTTCCCCTCGCCCCACTGGGGAGAGGGGTCAGGGGTGAGGGGCAGTTGCAATCCGAGCGTGTCCGTTGTTGCCCCTCTCCCCAGCGGTGCGAGAGGAGTTTTGATTCCATCTTGGCATCGTCACTACTCCTTCACGCTGAGTGCGTCGCGCCAATCCATTTTCACGATCGCTCGATGCACGAAGACGTGAGCCATCAAGGCAAAGATGGCAGCCATCACCATTGTCTTGATCCAGACAATCGGCGGACTGATTAACGGGAAGCGGAACATCTCGGTGTCGTAGATGATCGTCATCCAGATGCAGAGCAGATAGCCGAGCGGCATTCCGAGCAGCGTGCCGACAACGTCAACCACCAGGCTCTCGCGAAGGAACAGGCCGCCAACTTGCCATTCGGTGTAGCCCTGCACGAGCAGCGTTGCGATTTCACGCCGTCGCTCAGCGATGCTGATCAAGCTCATGTTGAGCAAGCTCGCAAAGAAGATGACTCCTGAGAAGAACACCATGAAGCCAATGAAGATGTCCTGCATCTCAACCAATGTGTGTTGCAGGTTGTCGATCATTGCTTGCCGTCCGATGTAGCTCTGCACGGCAGGAATCTCTTTGATGGCTTTGGCGAGTTCACGCTTCGGACCAGCTCTGGCATCGATCTTTAGTTGCACGCCGTTGATAGCGGCTTCTTCGCCAATCAAGCGGCTCAAGTAATCGATGTTGGCATACACCGAGAGCCCGATGTAGCTGTCATTCAATGTAACGATCGGCACACTCTTTCTCTGACGCATGCCTTTGATCGGTTCGAACTCGACCGTGTCACCGGCCTTGAGATGTAACAGTTCCGCCATCTTGCGAGTCATGGCCACGCCGTGAGGCGGGATCGGAATTGCCTCGGCTTCCTTGGTGCGCGGCGTTGTGAGTCTGGCGGTCGGCGAGAGTCCCGAGATCACACCTTTACGACGGTAAGGCCCGTTGAAGAATTCCACGGCCACGTCGAGAAACGGCTCGGCGTAATCGACCGCGGGTAAGAGTCGCATCTCCTTCCAAGCATCGGGGCTGCGGTCGTCCTTGAAGTAGATGTCGACATCGCTGCGATTGATCTTCGTGAATTGGAAGTCGATCAAGTACTTGAGAGCGTTCTGCAAGACGAAGCCACAAGACATGATCGATGTGCCCATCGCAGCTGCGAAGATGCCGACAGCGGTCCTCAGTTTGTGCCGCATGATGTTCCGCAAGACCATGCGCCATCCGGAACTCAGACGCAGCCAAACGAAGGGAACATGCTCGATCCAGATCTTAGAACCCGTGGCGGGCGGCTTGGTGCGCATGGCTTCGGCAGGTTGCAGGCTCAGTGCTCCGCGTGCTCCGTTGAATGAACCAACCAGCGAGCATCCCAAGCTGATGCCAAGCCCTCCCAAATACAGATCGGGATAGATCTCGTTGCGCAAGTCGGGGAACTCGAAGAATGTGCGATAAAGATCAGTCACCACTCCGGCCATCACATAGCCGAGTCCCCAGCCACAAAAGCCACCGACAAACCCGATCAACCCGCTGTACTTCGTGAAGTGCCAAAAGAGTTGCGAGTTCGAATATCCCAAGCCCTTTAGCGTGCCGATGACAACGCGTTGCTGATCAATCAGTCTCAGCATCAAGACATTCAGAACGAGTGCCGCCACTGCTAAGAAGATGACCGGCATGATTTGCGCGAACGAGCCGATGCCTCGGATCTCGTCGCTGAGATAGCGGTTCGAGGGTTGATCGCGCAGCGGTGTTACCGAGAAGACGCCGTAGGGTTTGAGAACTCGTTCAACTTGCCGCAGCAATTCGTCGGGTTGATCTCTGAACTCGGGTGCGACCGTGCCCACGACTTGATTGCAAGCACCACTAAAGTCGAAGACTTCTTCGGCAAACGTCTCTTTCAAATAGAAGACGCCGAAGTGTTCTGGGTCGGGAAAGATGGCTCCGGGACCGACGAGATACACGAACTCGCTGCTGCTGGCCGTTCCAATGATCTGCAGTTCTTGCCGACGGTTGTTGAGCAGCAAATGAATGTGATCGCCCGGCTTGAGCTTGTGCTTCAGCGCGAAGGCTTCGTTGATCAGCACTTCATCTCGGCCTTGATCCGAGAAATACGAACCACTCTTCAGCGTGATCTCGTTAATGATCGGTCGGCGTCGGTCGGGCAAAGACAGCACAAGCCCGTTAACTGGCTCAGCGATGTTGGGCAGATCGACGGTCGCGAGAAAGTTGATGCGCGGTCGAATCTCGGCAATGCCGCGAATGTTGGTGACAACATCAAGCTCCGCGACGGGCACCTTCTTGATGTCGATCCAGAAGTCCGCCATTCGTGACGTGGCGTAATACCGAGCCTTCGCCCGCTTGAGGTTGTGCGTGATCGATCGCATGTAGATGAAGCACATAACACCGACGGCAATCAACGTCGTAATGGCGACGATGAGTCCCTTCTGATGCCACAACTCGCGCAACAACTTGCGATCCAGCACTCTTACCACTCGATGTCCTCCGGGGCTTTGGGGTGAGGGTTCGAGTGCAGTTCGACGATCTCGCCGCTGCGGAGTCGGACGACTCGGTCGGCGGCTTCGGCGATGGCTGCGTTGTGAGTGATGATGAGCACCGT
>OMIV01000310.1 GCA_900299185.1 Planctomycetaceae bacterium | reverse complement strand
TTCTCGCATGCCTCGCGACTTCCAAACGGAAAGCCTCGCGCACGATCCCGTCCACGGATACATCCCTTTTATCTCTCGCGGCATGTTGCCCAAAGGCGAAGTTGCCGAGCAGGAGATTCTCGATCATCCGTGGGTGCAACGCATGCGTCACATTCACCAATTGCAGACGGCTTGGTGGGTGTTTCCGTCGGCTGAGCACATGCGATTTCAACACATCTTGGGGGCGATGCATCTGGCCTCGCGCGCGATTGACCATTGGTACGAATCGTTGGCGTCGGTGTGTTCGAACTTGCCATCGCGAGGTTACGTCGAGTCGCTCGTGCGAATGGCGGCGCTGCTGCACGATGTTGGCCACGGGCCGTTCGGGCATTTCTTCGATGACCATTATCTCGACCAGTTCGAGATCACTCATGAAGACATCGGTGCCAAGATCATCGAGCAAGAACTAGGCGACCTGCTGCGCGGGATTCGTCGCAATCCCAATGGCAAGTTGGGTCCGTTGGAAGAACTCGATCCTCAGCAAGTGGCATGGCTCATTCGCCGACCGAAACGTAACGAGTCGCATGACGGTCATCCCGATTGGCTGAGGAAACTTCGGTCGCTGTTTAGTGGGATCTACACCGTCGACAACATGGACTTCGTGCTGCGCGATGCCTACACGTCGGGTTACAACACGAAGGCTTTCGATCTGTCGCGAATGTTACATTACAGCTTCTTTACCTCTGCCGGTTTGACGATCCACGCTCGCGGCTTGCCGACTCTGATCAACTTCATCGAAACGCGAGCAAACCTCTTCCGCACGATTTACTTCCATCGCACCGTGCGGGCTCTCGATCTTGCGATTGAAGATGTTTTTGCCGAGACGATGAAGCATCTCTTTACCGGCAATCCACTGGATGACCTGGAGAAGTACCGCAAGTTCGATGAGTCCACATTCATTGTCGATGTGCGTCGTTGGGCGGATAGCACCAATCCAGAAATCAGAGCACTTGGCGATCAATGGCAGAACATTCTGCATCGCAACGTGAGCTGGAAGATGGCCGCCGAACGGACCATGCACTTTCATTCGGCTCAGTCCGATCAGATGACAATCTTCAGCGAACCGCAACTCATTGAGCGGCGGCTGCGCTCGAAACTGCCTGCATCCATGCGCGATGTCCCGTTGAAGTTCGATGTCGCCAAGCACTACCACCGGCCTAGCGGTCGATTGCCTGCCGGCGGTCAGAATTATTTGATTGAGCCGCCGCATGGCATTCCGACGGAACTGAGTGACGATGATCTATTCCGGGCGTTGCCGATCAGCTTCCTGATCTTCCGCGTTTATGCCCAAGATCATGCGTGCGATGTCGAAATCAATAACGCGCTGGCGGCGCTGCTTGGTGCATCGGCAGATACGAAGACCAATATGTGACGCCGGGACGCTGCTGGGGATCGCGTTCTCGATACCGCGCGTCGGCTTATGCGGTCGCGCCTTCACTTCGGGAGTCCTGGATGGCTCGTCGCTGTCCTAACTTGAGTGACGCTGTCAGCCGCTCGTAACATCCGCCGCGATTGCTGACTGCGAAACGAGTCGAGCGTTTCCGCATTCATGCCAACGTCGAATTTGATGGGTCTATCTGGACCTATTCTGCATCACCCAAAAGGACTGAGTTGATGAACGCTCCCAGCACTTATGGCGAGCTTGTCCCCTGCGGCGGCGGGGACTCGATACCACTTTTCAAACGCAAGTTGCTCATCGGAAGACGTAGTAATTGTGACATCACGCTGAGCTTCCCGAATGTCTCTTCGGCACATTGCGAGCTCGAGCTGATTAACGGCTATTGGTTCATTCGAGACCTCAATAGCGCGAACGGTATCAAGGTGAATGATCTGAAGGTTGAGTCCAAATGGCTGCATCCGGGTGACATCGTTGCAATCGCGAAGCACCGGTTTGAGATCGTCTATACCGCGATGGGCGAAGCTCCGGTGGAAGTGGAAGAGAACCCGTTTGCTCGCAGCTTGTTGGATAAGGCCGGTATCGAACGAGGTCCGCGCCGACCGGTCACTCAACGTTCGGTTGAGCAGCCTCCGAAGAAGCCCGATCCGCCCAAGAAGTCGCGTCCCGAAGATGACGAAGCCATGAAGTGGTTGGGCGATGATGGTTAAGCATGGATCCAAGAATAAGCCCGAGTCGCGGAGCGACTCGGCTACGTAGCTCAGTCGTTCCGCGACTGAGAATTACCAGAAGCGGCACACTTCAAATCACCGTGTGATTTCCCGGACCGGCTTGTTCCCTTCGCGTTCGTGATTTGAATCCTCGTCTTCGATCTCGTGGTGGCCCTGCAATGTTCGAAGTCAATCAAACGACCCTCGGAGATTACTTTCGAGGGCCGGGTCGCGAGTTCGCTGCGGCGCTGGGGCTTGATGAGCAATGTCTCCAACATGCGACCGCGCAGACTTTGGCTTGGGGCGTTTCGAATGTTGTGATTCGAGTGGATTCGCCGAGCGGCAGTCTTGTGGTCAAGCAATCTCGGCATCAGCTTCGCACTCAGATTGACTGGTTCAGTCGGCTCGATCGCATCTGGCGAGAAGTCGACGTGATGCGAGCATTGGCGAAGTGCGTGCCTGTAGGTTCGATTCCACAAGTGCTGTTCGAAGATCGCGCCAACTATCTCTACGGCATGGAAGCGATCGCGGCGGACCATCGAGTTTGGAAGGGCGAACTGCTCGAAGGCCGAGTTGATGTTTCCGTCGCACGCGAATTGGGAGCTTGGCTCGCTCTGGTGCATCGGCAAACAAGCGATCGTGCCGAGTTAAAGGAGCAACTCGGAGATCGAGTTGTCTTCGACGAACTGCGACTCGATCCGTTCTATCGTTACGTCGCGACGCACGACGAACGCGTTCGGACTCAATTGGAGTCGCTGATTGCAGACTCGTTGGTGAGACAAGATTGCTTAGTGCTAGCCGACTTCAGTCCTAAGAACGTTTTGCTAACGCATGAGCGTCCGGTCGTCGTCGATTTCGAGACCGGCCACTACGGAGATCCCGGTTTCGATCTTGGTTTCTTTCTCAGCCATGTCTTGCTGAAGACTGTGAAGAATCGACCTCGCCCAGAGGCTTCCGCGAACCGCTTCACGGAGTATCTCAAACTCGCGCAAGTCTTCTGGGGGCAATATCTCGCAGCGCTCCGAGTTGCAGAGCCGCCGACATGGACTGCGAACGCGGCACGCTCGCCTCATTTTGAAGCCCAGTGCGTGCGGCATCTTGCAGCCTGTATGTTGGCACGCGTCGACGGGAAGAGCCGCGTGGATTACTTAGATCCCGACGATCTGCCGCTTGTTCGAGATTTCTGTCACGCGTTGCTTCATGATGGTGTGCAGAGCATCGACGACGCCTTTGAGCGGCTGACTGCAGTCGCACTGCGCTAAGTGTTTCTTGGTCGGCGACAGAGGCGTGGAGAGGCCGCAAGTTTTCGTTTGTTGTCTTGTCTGTGAGTTCTGAT
Source organism: Planctomycetaceae bacterium (assembly GCA_900299185.1). GTDB lineage: Bacteria > Planctomycetota > Planctomycetia > Planctomycetales > Planctomycetaceae > AM-0621. Next base: position 3,092 of record OMIV01000310.1, on the reverse strand, counting down.
TCTCATCACCAGCGAGTCCTCGGACGCGTCATTCTTGGTGCATCGAGTTCTTCCTGAGAGCCTTGTGTATGTCGTCTGCTTTTGATGCCTGTGCTCGCACTGTTCGCGAACTGAGAGAGAGTCTGCTGGAACTAGAGCAGTCGGCGGTCAGGTTGCAGTTGGGGCCTCTTGCCGGTCGCGAATGGTTCCGGTTGCTCGAACAGAAATTGCTGCCGCAGATGACGGACTCGGCATACCTGGTGGCTGCAGTGTGTGGTGGCACCAACATCGGCAAGAGTGTGATCTTCAATCATCTGGCAGGCACAAAGGCCAGCGCCGTCACTGCACTGGCCTCGGGCACCAAGCATCCTGTTTGCCTCGTACCGACTGGGTTCGAGTTACATCACGATCTGCGATCGGTGTTTCCTGGGTTTGAGCTGACGCCGTGGGAGAGTTCGGAAGCGGCACTCCGCGAGTCCGATAACAGCTTGCTCTTCTGGCGGTCGTCTGAATCACTGCCGCCCAACCTGCTGGTGCTGGATAGCCCTGATATCGACTCGGATGCCCGAGTGAATTGGGATCGCGCTGACATGATCCGCCGCGCGGCTGATGTGCTGATCGCCGTGCTCACGCAGCAGAAATACAACGACGCTGCCGTCAAAGAATTCTTTCGGCGAGCAGCCGCAGAAGACAAAGTCGTGCTGATTGTTTTCAACCAAGTGCATCTGCCGGACGACGAAGAGTACTGGCCGTTGTGGCTTCAGACGTTCTGCACCGAGACGGGAATAGCTCCACATGTCGTTTATCTGACACCTCACAACCGCCGCGCTGCCGAGGAGAATCGCCTGCCGTTCTTTGAACGAAGTCTCGCGATTGACGAGTCTCATTCGGCCAGATCTGATGAGAGTGGCGAGCCCAACAACAACGTTGGTCGTCGACTCAATGAAGATCTTTCCTCGTTGCGTTTCGGCGAGATCAAGCTGAGAACCTTGAGTGGTTCGTTGCGTGTGCTGCTCGAAGAACATGGAGCCGCTGGCTATCTGCAAGAAGTCGAAGCTCGGTCGCGTGAGTTTCGGACGGCGGGTGAACTGCTTTCGGCTCATCAACTCGCCAAGGTCGACGATTGGCCGACGGTTCCGAATTCGGTGATCGTTCAGAACATTCGAGGTTGGTGGCAGGAGCAACGCGAAGGTTGGTCGGCAGCGGTGCATGGCTTTTACAACCGCATTGGATCGCAACTCACGGCGGGGTATCGCTTCGTTTACGAAAAAGTCGTTGGTCCCAGTTTGCCTGCGATCACGACCTATAAGGCCAAAGAATGGGACGCGGTGCTAAAGGTTGTGGATGATGTCTACGACCGCCTGCAGTGGTTTTTGGAGTTGGGGAATCCGCTGCTTCAACCCAGGCTCAACGAACTACTCGGTGCGACAACTCGGCAAGATCTGATCGCAGCACTTCGCTCGCAGCACAACTCGGTAGATCTTGAAGCAGACCTCAGAGAACTCATCGTGCGGGAACTCGAAACGTTCCGTGCTGAGAATCCTCAGTTCTACAAGTCTCTCAAACAGTTGGATGTCGTGGCGGCGGCGGTTCGACCTGCAACATCGATTGCTTTGTTTGTGACGGGGTTTGGTCCGGTTGGTCATCTCGCCACAGATGCCGCGCGGACATCGGCGGTGCATCTCACTGGCGATGTTGTTGCCGGTGGCATTACGGCTGCCGTGGGCGAGAACTGGTTATCGCAAACGGCATCAACCGGAGCGGCGTGGCTCGAAGCGCGGTTTCGTCGGATTCATGAATTGTTCGCCACTCGCCGAGCCACTTGGATTGCCGAGTTCTTGCATCAACATCTTCTAGGCACGCTGCCACATGATTTGCAGATGGCGGCTCAAATCCCCGAGATGCCTGCTTTTGAGCGAGTTCGATCCGGCCTCGAAACTCTGCGGTCGGAAGTCGGTCTTACGGAGTGAATGGAGCAGCGCTATAGTCCCAACGGCGTCTGATTGTCGTTTCATTGGGAGAAGCAGGGATGCGGTTCTCAGCATTTATGATCGCTGCGGTGTGCAGTCTGCTGACTGGCTGCGCGGCGGATCCCTACTTGAAGACGCCCACGCTGGCTCCCCGATCTGCGGCTGCCGAGCGTGCTTCTGCGGCCTATCACGATCCGTTTCCTGACGACCAAATGGGCCCGAAGACATTCTCTCGTCCACGCGACTTTCAAGCCCCTCGCACGACAACTCGCCAAGCCGCTGAGTTGCGGCAACTACACATGCTCGGTCCCGACGAAGCATTCGCGCCGCCCCCGTCGAATCGCAACGACCGACGATATAGCCAAGTCGTGGATCCATGATTTGAGGGACGCTGAAACCTGCTAAATCCAGTCGGGCAGAATGCATCGTCTCAGGTCAGCGTCTATCTTCTTCGTGGCAAGCACTTGGTGAATCAAACAGCTGATGTTGAGATTGCGGAGAAACGGCGAAAGGGTTGAGTCATGTCGACGGCAACTGCAGCGTGCTTGATGAGTCTCGAAGAGTTCGTGAACCGCCCGAATCCCACGGATGGATCTCGCGAGGAACTCGTCGCTGGAAGGGTCATTACGATCCTTCGGTTCCGTAGACCCTCATACCATTCCTAACGCTTTCCTGATGCTGGCAAAAGCCCCTGTTTTACAGGGGCTTTTGTTTTGCCAACGCATCGACAAGGCGTTGCTCAAAGTACGATATCGCGTATTAGTGGGGGGATAACTGGGGGGGGGGAGTAAGCCTCTCGAAACGGAGGGGGTTCGAGTGGTTCGAACGGCCTCTGAATCGGGCCGTCCGAAGACCGGTAAGTGCTGCCCGGAGTTGGAGTCGCCGCAGGTGGCAGGCTGCGACCAAAACAGAAGACTGGCACATCCCTTCGACGCGTATGGCGTTTGCGTGCCATGAAACTGAGGCGTCTTGGATGTTGTTCTTGGCGGGTGTGAGCGGCGCGAAATTGTCGGGCCTTCGATCACATATCCGAGCCAAGACAAGCACCGGAGATCGTCACTGACTGCGATTCAGATGATTAGATTCTCACGTGGTTTTCGAGCCGGCTGCGGGCGACATAGTGCTGTTCAACACAAGTGTTAT
>OMIV01000309.1 GCA_900299185.1 Planctomycetaceae bacterium | reverse complement strand
TGGGCTCGGAGATGTGTATAAGAGACAGATGTTGGTCACCGAGAGTCCGAGCGATGCCTTGCCGTCGGATCCGTTTGCTAATCACATCGCGCTTCGTGGCCCGGTACTCACGGCTCCTTCTGGTGAATCAATCCCAGTGCAAGAATCGTTACTCGATATTCATGGCGACCTGACCTTGGGGATTGCCGACATTCAGCGTCGCTTCCCATTTCTCCCGAGCATGTCACCTGGGCAAGCCCATTTGCGTCGCGAGCATGCCATCATGGAACGCACTTGGGCGTTTCATGAGATGGGCATTCGAAATGTCGATCGCCGCATTCACGTCATCTATCCCATCAACTTGATGGGACCGTTGGCGACCGAGTCACAGCGTTTCTCTAACGCGGTGATGGCGATCCTGATGAATCCCAATCTCGGCGTGCTGCGAATGCTCGACGACAACGACGAATTGCGAGCCCGCCCTGCCCCAAACGGTGCTCTCGAATATGACCCGCCATATGGCATTGGTAACTCGCCCGACTACCACTTCCCGGAGCGATTTCCAAATGCAGAACTTAGAGATCCACACCGAGTCTGTTCACACAACCCGGCTGTCATTCAACAACGAGTGAGAGATCCATTAATCCCAGAGATCAAGGGACGCAGTCCACGTCAGTCATTGGTCGATGCGGGCGTTCCGGGGCGACTTACTCGGGACTATCTCAGGATGTATCGCCAGCACCTGCAGCACATCGAGCAACTCTTGGCTGCACTGATGGGAGGCCAACTTCCCCCTGATGTTGTTGCCGAGTTGACTCCCAAGATTCCGCTGATGAACTCCAACAAGGTCATTCTGCAGCAGTACATCGCACAGCTTGAAAGCTTCGAACAGCAACTGATGTCAGGTGGACCGTGAGCGAGTCGCCCTCTCCCGATCGTCCCAAAGCCGACAATCAGTCGAGCGATGTGTCGAAGCAAAGTTTGGCTCGAAAGCTGTCTCGCCGAGCGACGGATTTATTCGCCATCGCGATTCTTGCCGTGGGTGTTTTGTCTGTAAGCGGTCGACTCACAGATTGGTGGGCGACCTCTCCTGATGACGTACTGCGGACCGATCAGTCCGTCGCACAGATCGTTGGTTCTCAAATCAGCTGGGGAGCTGGTGAGACTCCTGTCGCCTTACGGCTTGGGCAATTGCCGGTCGTTATGCATCGCCAGATCATCGTTGGAGATGAAACTCGGGCTCAGGCAGTCGCCTCAGAACGTTGTCGATCAATCCTTCGACAAGTGAGTGCTGAAAAACTCGCAGTCGACAACGCAGAACGAGACCTGGTCAAGAAACTGAAAGACCAAAAGCCGGTCGACGAACAGAAGGGGCACTGGCAGCTTTTCCGAATTGATCAATCCCAAGCGATGATGGTCGGTACGTTGCTGTTTGGAATCCGTCAACAAACAGCTTCACAGCTGGCTGATGGTGATGATCTTGAACTTGTTTGTTGGGCGATGGTGGTGCCGAAAGGTGATGCTCAGTGGGGCGTCTTTGTTTTTGAGAAGTCATCCTCGCCGATTTCAGCAGTGGTGAACGTGCCGTTGCCAGGTGGTGCGACAATCGTCTTCTCCATGACAGATCCAAGCGGCGGGCAGTTGGCTTCCTTCGAATCTGGCGAACTAACTGTCGACTCACGACGTGTTGCCGCCGAGTGGCGGGATTATTGGGATCGCGAACTAGCGTCTCGCATGTGGCGGCCAACGCGTGAGTGGGAACGAATCTCAAATGGCTGGGCTGCACGTTTCGAATCTCCAGAAAGCATCTGCGAAATCATCCTCAACCCAAAGGATGACCGGCTCAGAGGGTTGGCCACGCTCACTCCCAAGTCCTCATCGAAGTAATGCTCTGCCGGCAACACTCGAAGGCGATTTCCAGGCGGTCCGATGTTGCGGTCAGCATGATGACAACTCGGTGGCTCGATGATGACATCGCTGTCGCTCATCTCTAGACACGAGGCGTTGTGGAGCGATACCGAGTAGCCACCGAGATCGACTTCAAGACTTGGTCAATCGGAGTTACCGATGCGTGGCTGGATGAGAAATGCCCCTGAATTTCGCCTGAATTCTCAACGATTCGAATGTGATCGCCGTTGGTATAGAGCGGCTGCCGTGAACACAGCTGAGGGCGAATCACTCTCAGACCGTCGCGTTCCAATGAGCCTGCTTAAAGCCGCTTGTTACGAATTTGAGCATCGCATTTTTTGATTGGCACGGACTTCGCCAATTGAATGATTCACTGTCCGACAACAACAGGAGGCAGTGACGGTGCGAGCCGGTCCTCACAGGTTCGCAAGCAAGTTCGAAGTCCGGAGAAACAAGCATGAAGCGGATTGTTGGAGTTGTCGTCGTAGCAGTTGCGGCTGTTTTGAGCGGAATGTCCACCGAGGCGCAAGCCGATCATTACCGCCATTCGCACTACTCGCGAAATCATTCACACCACCACTCGTACTCGCCCAGCCGAGTCTACATTGGGGTCGGTGGTTTCAGTTACAGCAGCGGCTACTCAACCTGTTCTCCGCGTACTCCTGTTTGGCATGACACTTCGCATTACGACTATCACCCCACCGAAGTCTTGCGTCATCGCGATCACTATCACGTGGTTCCTGGCCACTACGACTATCATCGCTCGGGCCATTACGACTACTAGGCCACGATGATTCGTAAGCTTCCCAAGGGAAACCAACCTTCAAAACAAAACCCGCTCGATTCATTCTGAAGCAACTGCCTTCAGACGAATCGAGCGGGTCCGTTTTTGGAAAATCTCTTCCAACTTCTTATGAGCCAGCTGCGGCAACCTCAGGCTTTAAGCAGCGACCAATTGCACGCACGGCCTGTCGCAGTCGTTGAGAATTCTCGACGATCGCCAGACGCAAGAAGCCTTCGCCTTCGGGACCGAACCCACTACCAGGACTGACGGCAACACCGGCTTCTTCGAGTAGCTTCATGGAGAATGGGATCGACCCCATCTCTGCCCACGGCTCGGGAATCTTCGCCCACACGAACATACCAGCACGCGGCGGAGTGATCTCCCAGCCGAGGTTCTTGAGACCGTCGCAAAGGACGTCTCGTCGCTTCTGATATTCAGCGGCGATCGAATCAACGGCGTGATCGCAATGCCGCATCGCAACAATGGCGGCAATTTGAATTGCTTGGAAGATGCCGTAGTCGTAGTAGCCCTTGATGGTCGCCAAGGCCCTCACCATCTCGGCATTCCCCGAGCAAAAGCCGATACGCCAACCGGCCATGCTGTAGCCCTTACTCATCGTTGTGAATTCAACGCCGACGTCCTTGGCACCGGGAGTCGATAGAAAACTTGGAGCTTGGTAACCGTCGTAGCAGATATCTGCGTAGGCGAAGTCGCTGATGACGTTGAAGTCGTACTTATTGGCCAGCTTCACAAGTTCAACGTAGAAGTCCTGCTCAATGCAGGTCGACGACGGATTGTGTGGGAAGTTGACGATCACCAGCTTGGGCTTCGGGAAGAGATGCTCGCAGGTGAAAGCGACGTTCCGCAGAAACTCTTGAGGATCTCGTGTATCCAGCGCGATCACATTTCCCGACGCCAGCACAACGGCATAGACGTGGATCGGGAAGGATGGGGCTGGCACGATGGCGGTATCGCCGGGCCCCATCAGCGCCAGGCACATATGGCTGAAGCCTTCTTTCGAACCGATCGTGGCGATCACTTCCGTGTCGTGATCGAGTTCGACGCCATACTTCCGGCGATAACGGGTAGCCACTTCCTTGCGAAGATTCCCAATGCCGTTGGACACAGAATAGCGGTTGTTCTTGGGGTCCTGCACTGCCTCTGTCAGCTTGTCGATGATGAGCTGATCTGGTGGGTCCGTTGGATTTCCCATACCCAGATCGATGACGTCGATGCCGGCGACTCGCTTCTGGTACTTCATCTTGTTGATCTTGCCGAACAAGTATGGCGGCAAGCGTTTCATGCGGTCAGCAACCGGCACTTTGAATGGTTTGTCTTCGAACGGGATCTCGTTTTCGCTTCGCATTGCAGTGGTCTCATACCTTGAGAGAGGAACTCCAAACTCGCGAGCATTGATGAGCAGCGAACTCAGTGCCGCGACGCCATGAAACGCCAATCGGCAAACGCGAGCTATGACATTGAGAACTCTGACAAGTTCGTCTGCCATGCCGTGGTCAGCTCTTACTCAAAATCAGCCTCGGAGCGGGCGGGATCTTAGCGACCTTACCAATTGGCGGAAGAACGGTTTCTGGGGTGTCTTTAACAGGCCATCAGACGCTCTTGAGCCACTCACCTGATCGAGCCACCATCCTTTATCGTTCGTCTGGCCCGCAAATTCTCAATCTTCAGTCTCAATCGAAGACTCCGCCTCACCAAGGTCGCCATGACTTCCTCACAGTTGCCAACAGAAAATGTATCTGCCGCTAGTTCCCGTGTTACTTGGCCCGTAAGCGTCTTTGCTTTGGCAATAGTTCTGGGACTGTTGGCGGCGATGTTGCCGGCTCGGGCGCGGCTGTTGGGACTATTTGGGCCTGGCGAAGGTGCGCTGCTGGGAGTTGGAATTGCTGAATTGTCTCGCCGAATGAATCGTTCCCGGACGCAGCGAACATTGGTTGTGGCCGCGATCAGTGGCATGTTGGCCTACGGCATTACGACCACAATGTGGTGGCGACAATTTGCCGACTCCGTTCGCGACGAATACCGGTTTCCGGCGCCTAACCTCATGGCTCTGCAACTTGGGACTGCGTCGGCGGAGTCGATGAACAACGTCGAAGAGTTAAAGGCGATTCGGGCTCAGCTTGAGTCTGATCCAGAACGAGAACGGGAACTCAATGCTCGGTGTTCGCTACCGGGCTTTCTCGTTTTCCGCTGCTACGGTGTCTCCAACGCGATGAGAGTCTCTTCGAAGCGACTGCCTGCCGTTGCCTTTTGGGTTTGTGAGATTGTCGCGAGCGGAGTGGTTTGTGTTCTGATTTTTCGCCGTCAGTTCCGGGACAATCTGGTTTCGACCATCGACTCCAGCTCCGCAATAAGCATCGACGCTACGTCTACTTGATTCGCTCGATTGAAAGCTTGCCAACCGGGAACTGCATTTACTTCGATGACGTAGCAGCGTCCGTTCGAATCATAAAGTAGATCAATCCCCGCGATCTCTGCCCCGACAGCGTCAGCAGCTTTCAGTGCGTATTCCGTTTCTAACTCTGTTGACTGATGAGCCTCGGCGCGAGCATCACGAGAGCAATTTGTGCGAAAGTCACCGTTGGATCCGAAGCGTTTCATGCCACTCAAGATCCGGCCGTTTAGCACCCAAACGCGAACATCAATTCCTGGGTGTTGAATGAACTCTTGGGCGTAGATCACGCAGCCAGTGCGCTCGATCGTTCGAAAAGCCAGATCGGGATCACTCACTCGGCAAATGCCGCGGCCCTCTGCTCCGAAGTGCTGTCGATTCGAGGCAACTCTTAGGTTGCTCATTCACAGCGTGTAACAATCGAGACATCGCCGTTGGCTCGGCGAAGACGACCGATCGCCCTACCTTCAACCAAAGTCAGCTCTGAATCGGAAGGAACATGTTCAACGATTGAGACTCGCCCTGATGGCCAGATCACTCGCACCGAATCAATCGTCTCAGCAGTTGCCACGCCGAAGGGCACACACCGTTCGTTACTCGCCATGTAGCCGTCTCCCGCCACAAGCTGCTTTGACCAACGGCGATTCGCTGCGTGAACTTCAACCACTGCCCCGATTGCATCTCTGGCCGAACTCGTGGCATTCAAATGGACCTTCAAAAACTTGCCATTACCGCGAGACGAATTTCGAACGAGCGACGCTCGTTCGCCAATGTTGGATACGGCGAAGTCCATTCTCCCGTCGCGATCCCAATCAATTCGCGCGAGTCCCCGACCTAGAACGAGCCGATCGAAGTACGTTCCGGCTTCAGTGCCTCGCAGTTCTTCAAAACGGCCGTGACCGTCGTTGCGAAAAATCTGCGGACGCATGTGGTACTGACCGCCGACGTCGCGATAGTCGTCCACGTGCCCACTGACGACGACCAAATCAGAATTACCATCGAGATCAGCATCCAAGAACTGAGTGCCCCAACTGACAAAAGGCAAGCTCGGGGTATGCAAGCCCGCTCGACGTGTTGCATCGGCAAACAAACCGTTGGTGTCTTGCATGTAGAGCGTGTTGGGTTCGTCTTTGAAATTGGTCACCAAGAAATCAAGCAGCCCGTCGCCATTGACATCATCGGCGGCGATTCCCATTCCGGCCATGGCCAGCCCATGTTCGTTGAACGCCAAGCCCATGACGAAGCCGTTGTTCGACAGCTTCACATCGAGTGGTTCATCAATAGCTTCGTTCTTCAAGAAGAAGTTGGGGACTTGATCGTTCGCGACAAACAATTGCAGCCTCGAATCACTCGGCAATCGAAACGCGACAACGCCCAGCCCTTTTGATCCTTCAGCAGGCAGTGCGTGTTTCGAAAGCTCGAAACGACCATCTCCTTGATTTATCCAGACTCGATCAGGAAGCCCTTCAAACCCCTTCGGCGAGCATGCTCGACCATTGCAGATCAACGTATAGACGCCAGGGCCAGTGACGTAGGTCACATCGAACAAATCGGGGTAGCCATCGTTGTTGAGGTCCGCGATCACGCAGCTTGAAGTCCAAGTCTCGCCATGAATTCCCGACTCGTCAGTGACGTCTGAAAACGTGCCATCGCCATTGTTGAGCAGTAGCTGATTGATTCCGATGTTGGCGACATACAAGTCAGCGAAGCCATCTCCATTGATGTCTCCGACCGAACAGCCTTGACCGAATCCATTGTCAGCGGGCAACGCTAACTGAGTGATATCGACGGCTAGGCCTGACAGGTTGCGAAAAAGTTGGTCGTGAAGCGTCGCTGAAAACTCTGGACGCTCGCTACCGGTTGGCCAATGCATTCCCTGAGTAAAAAAGAGATCTGGCCACCCATCTCGATCGAAGTCGATCGCACCCACTCCGCCACCGGTCTGCTCGAACATTCGAACGCCCTTTGTGGCGACATCAGTTCCGGGCTCGTATGTGAAGTCCACTCCAACTTCAATTTCTTCAAACTGAATCCCGCCTCTGCTGACAACAGTGTCCCCCCGCGAACTCACTTCATTGCTCTTGATGAAGCTTATATCAGGCAAGGGATATCGTCGCAGATCATGTTTGCGAACAAGGTCTGCCGAGCTGACGGTCAACGCGGCGAGTTTCGCTAATTGTGGATCTAACCTTTTAACTACTTCATGAGCCCATTCGCTTTTCGATGACTGAACCGCCACGTGGTTTGCCCAAGCATGAGCTTCGAGTAGCCGACCACTTGATTCGAGATTCGATACAATTTGCTGAAAGACTCGTTTGTCCTGCTTTTGCTTGGCATTCAAGACTCGATCGAAGTCATGAGTAAGTTCGAATTGCAGACGAGAACGCTCTACGAAATCCGATGCCGCTGGATCAGCGAGCGCAACGAGTGCTTGAGACAGTTGGAAGTTCGCTCGCCGATGCTCCGGAACTAGGTGAACAGCTTCAGCGAAACACCGTATGGCCGCGTCGAGTTGCCCTGAGTGCTTTGCCCAAAGGCCTCTCACCAACCAAATGTCTGGCGAGTTAATCGGGCTGGCCTGCAAGCTGTCATTCCAACTCTGCAAGTCAGTCCAAGCATTTGTTTCAAAGAACGCCTCTCCCTGCAGAGCTTTAACGGCCGCGCTATTGGGCCATTGCGTTGCGACAGCATTTAATTGCGGCAACGCATGAGAGTGCTGACCTTTCGCGAGTCGATCGGAAGCAAGCCCCAGCTCAACACAGAGATCGTTTGGATTCGCTCGCTGGTACTTCAGCAAGGTCGCCGTTTCGTCCATGGGACGTTCTATGTCTCCGAGCAGACATAGCTCTTCGATGGAGATCTGCCCTGCCTTTAAGAGTTCAATGAATTGCTCACGAGCTTCCCATCGAAGTCCAGAAACCTGAAGCATGTAGGCCAAGCGTTGTCGAGCACTGACGTTTTGAGGGTCATGACTGAGGCATTCTCGATACTGTGAGATAGCCTCGGTAATGAGTCCCAATTCGCGACAAACCTCCGCCTGTGAACGAGCAGCAAGCGCGGCTGTAGGAGACCCATTTCTTGGCACTCGTTGATAATGGTGACGAGCATCATCGAGACGAGCGTCACGCGTGGCGGCCTCGCCCGCCACCAACAGAGCCTCTGCAAACTGTGGATCGCTTGACCTAAAACTTAATGCGGTGGTCTCTGCGTCTTTGAATTGCCGCAACTCAAGCTTCAGGCGCGCATCGAGAAGGAGACGTTCTAATTCAACAAGAGTTCGATGACGCGGCAGCAATTGCCATGCGAAGACACTCATCGCTACCAGCGTGAACACGACGATGCACCAGTTGCGAATCGCTCTTCGTGTCATCTTCACACCGAGTTTGCAGTCCTCAAAAACCAACGACCGGCGGCGAACATCGCACGTCGGTCGTTAAGAGTAAGGCCGTAAGATTGCCGAAACTCACGGTGACAGTTCCAAATTGAACTCGTTGGGGCCATTCGGTTCGACCTTGGCTGAGAGTGGCGTCTCCGCAGCTTTTCCATACTTGGCGGGGAGTCCACCGCCGCCACCGTTCTTCTTGGATTGGAAAGCTGCATGCATCTTTGAGCCGTCTGGAACAGATCCGGGATTATGGCCCCCGCTGCTGGTTGTTTCCGTTTGGCTGCTGGAATCTTCTTTTAGAATAAGCACCGCGAAGTTACCTGCCGCTGCTCCATCGCCGCCATCGTAAGTCGTTAATACGAACTCACCCGCGTCGTTCGTTCGTCCTGTCGCAGCCGGTTGTTTGTCTTTAGGGGCAAACACGACCGATGCTCCGGCGAGAGGTCCACCAGCAAACGTAAGTTTCCCTTTGGTCTTGTAAACCGTTTGTCGTCCTGCAGTTGATTTGCCACCACAGCCGGAGAGGCCCATCACAAAGACAACTGCCATCAAACACAGTGCTGCTGATCGAGTCATTGGTCCAACCTGAAGAGAGACTTCAAAAAAGAAAACTCGGTACCGCGCCCACACGTGGTACCGAGTCGTTATGACAGTAATTCGAATCTGTTAATCGACTGGAAGTGCGAAAACCTCTCCACCAGCGATCGAGGACATCGCTCCCCACACACCATAAGGGCTTTGACCAGATATCACCGGAGCCGCAGCGCTGTTCCCGACATCGATATTCTCAGAAATAAATCGCACTGCGCCATCACCAAACAAGCACTGCACACCACCCACATGGCGGCTATCCGGCTCATAGATTCCGTCTTCTCCGTCCCAACCGCCCTGAGTGTAGCTACCACGATTTGGGCCCAAGATTCCCGTGCTTCCTGTGAACGATGGCGCCCCGTCGGGCCATCGAGTTCCGGACCAAGCAGCGATGCTCCCCGAATAGACATCGCCAACTAGATTAGCTTTAGCGGCTGCCGGATTGGACTGAATCATCGTGTTACCGCAATTCAGTCGGGTGCCACCGTCGCGAATCGTGTTGCCGCCGTTGGCTTTGATCCTTTCCGACATGGCAATCGTATTACTCATGCCATCCGTCACATCGCGATTAGCCTTTTGACGACCTTCGGCATTGCCGTTGGTTCCGTCGAAGAAACCGCGATTGCCGCGACCACCGTTGCCACCCCATTCGTTGTGATCCCACGGACTATCACCGCGGTGGAATGTGTAGTTGGATTTGCCAATGCCGCTCGTCACGTTGCCGTCTGAGGGGCAAATCAGCCCGGATATAGTGCGAGTGAAGGGGTTAAAGCTGGTATCCCACGGGTCGCGTTGGAAATTGACGTCGGAAAGCTGTTCGAACATCGGTTGTTGATCGAGTTGCGGCAACATACCCACGTATCCGCTATGTCGACGACCTCCCAATCCCGCGACTGATCGCTCACCCTGCGGGAAGAAGCCGAAAGTCTCTTCGTAACCGGCAATCGCTAAACCAAGCTGCTTGAGATTGTTCTTACATTGAGCGCGGCGAGCCGCTTCTCGTGCTTGCTGAACCGCAGGCAGAAGCAAGGCAACTAGAACAGCGATGATCGCGATGACCACCAGCAGTTCAATCAGAGTAAACGCATTCCGACGAGCGCGTTTCACCATTTGAGAATCTCCACCAGTTAGGACGAAAGGATGAAAAGAAAAAAGAAACATCGGGGCGAAAGAACAACCCAACTTTGGACTATCGCGGAATTGAAACTGTTTCAGTTCCTTCGATAATGACCCAGCGGCCAGGCGAAAGTCGTTCGTTATCCTGTATGTTTCCAAAAGGCCATGTGACTCTAACACTCAATCGCTCATCAAGTCGGCAATTCACTGTTACGCCAACACTATGAGACGTTTGAAATCCAGCACTTGCAACGGAATGTCGTATAGCGGTCCGTCTAGTGCCAATCACGTCAATGCGTGAGCCGATTTCAGATCGAACAGATTTAACCCCAACCAGAGTGATGTGAGCAGAATGATCCCGCGTTTGAGTTTCATTCTTGAGAATCACAGCTCCCGACTTTTGGTGACTAACGACGACATCTTGCCTTCCATCGTGGTCAAAGTCTGATACGGCCAGGGCTCGGCCCAGCCAAGTCTGCTGAAAGTACTCGCCAGCCAAGTCCGAAACATCGATGAAAGTGCCATCACCCTGATTGACTTGGAGTAGTGGTCGCTGTCGATAGGGCTCGTTGCGGTCTTGCCACTCTCGGTCATCGACATGGCCGTTTGCGACCATGACATCGAGCCATCCGTCGTTATTGGCGTCGAAGAACATAGTTCCGAATCCCAAGCGGTCGCGGCTGGGAGCCCCCAAGCCGCTTGCTCGCGTCGCATCTTCAAAAGCCAGTTTGCCGCGATTGAGATAGAGCGTGTTCGTGTCTCCAAAGAAGTTCGTCACAAACAAGTCCGGCCAGCCGTTGCGATCGACGTCTCCGAAGGCGATGCCCATGCTCGCTTGAGCAAACCCAGCCTCGTTGAACGCCAAACCTGATGCTGCCGCTCGTTCTTCAAAAACCGGTACCCAAGGTTCGGTGTCAGTCGCGCTATGACGCAGTGCACGGCTTTCTTGATTTACGACAAACAAGAAGTTCGCCTCACCGTCGTTAGCGACATAGATCTCCGGAAAGAGATCGTGGTCCATGTCGGCGATCACAAGGCCCAGGCCCTTCCCCTTGAGTCCGGCCACCTTTGTGCGTTCAGTCACATCCAGGAAGCCGCCTTGGCCATCATTCAGAAGCACAACGTCATCAACACCCTCAAACAGAGCCGGTGGACATTGTTCGAACCCATCAGGACTGGCCGGGTTGGGGCAGCGTCTGGGATGCTCATCGGACTCATCGACATAATTCACGACATACAAATCCAAGAGTCCGTCGAGATTTAGATCCGCGAAGGCTGTGCTCGTGCTCCACTGTGGAACTGCTGTGGAAGTTTCATGAGTAATCTCCGTGAACGACCCATCTCCGTTGTTACGCCAAAGTGTGTTGGGGCCAAATGCCGCCACATAAAGGTCGTCGAAGCCGTCCGAGTCGTAGTCTCCAACAGCGCAGCCCGTTGCGTACCCGAACTGATTCAATCGAGAGCCGGAGGTCGCTCGCTCAAAACGCATCTCGCTTTGATTGCGAAACAACTCACTCGGTGTGGTTCGATCATTCAGAGAAAGCGGCAACTTGCAGCCGTTAGTCATGAAGATGTCGGTCCATCCGTCGTGATCAAAATCGAAGACGGCAATGCCGCCTCCATTGGCTTCGATCAAGCGTCGTTGCCCGTTGATGTCGTCATGGCGTTCAAATTCAAATCCAGACTCTTTGCCAAGCATGCGAAACTTGGGAACGATGGTCTTTGAAGTGGAACGAGTCTCAACCAAAGTTGCGGTATTGCTTGAGGCGACGGGAGCTGAACTCGATGGTTCCGGCTTCGAATCGCCACATCCTCCGGCTGTCAAAGTCACGATGGCCGCGATCACCCCCAAAGCTCTCATCATCGATGGGAGTGTTGCTGAATCGTTCGACTGAGAAGTTCGCATCATGGCAACTCCGGGCTATCACGTTGAGTGGAGTTGACCGGTGAATTCTCCATGTGGCGCGCGTGTTGGCGAAAATCTTGAGCAGCTCGAATGAGACCGGCAGCATTGCAGAGGTCAGCCAATGCATTCGCTGCCCCGGGATCTCGATCTGTCACTTTCACCACACTCACCCGGATCTTGGCCAGGGCAGCGGACTTCGCACGCGCCGACTTTTGCTCGTCGGCGCGTCCCAATTCGCCCAACGCTCGAACGATCCCCATTTGGCTCCATGAATTGGCTGGGTCTTCAAGTAACACCTGTTGGAAGTATTCCAGTGCCCTAGACCAGTCTTTGTGATGCATCGCGAGTTCACCGCGCATCCTCGTCAGCAACCACGACTCGGCCTTATCGAATTGAGGCAACGAGTGTTCGACGTCCTCCATATGCAGCCAATCGTTGCGTTCAAAGTCGCACTCTAAGGTCGCCGCAAGGATGCGTTGATCGCGCGGATGCCGTTCGGACAATTTCATCAAGCTTTCGCGAGCGGCTTCGAGCTTGCCTTCTGCGGTCAGATAGCGAGCACTCGCGACCTGCAGATCGATATTTCCAGGATCGGCAGCCAAGAACTCGTTACAGCGTTTTCGCCCGAGCGGCGAGTTCCAAATCAGCAAATTGGGAAAGTGCAATTGCTTGGAATCTAGGACGTCGGCGATCCCCAATTCATGCACATAGACCAGCCAACGTTTGCGATCTTCGAACCTAAGTTGAGCCGACAACACGAAGTTCAACCACTTCCCTGCCCCCGCTAAGGTGACTGCATTGAAGCGTCGATGCTCTGGTAAGGCGAAGAACGTCTGAAATGCTCGCTCGGCGTCGGCGGCACGATTGAGTCGAACAAGAACTTGAGCCTCTTGTAAACGGGCCGACGCTCCAAACCGAGGATGGTTTGTTGGCACTTCACGAAAGCAAGCGGCGGCTTGCTCCCAGTTCTTCTCGCTGACTGCAATCTCTCCAGCGATCGCTAAAGAGTCGAGGTGCTCAGGCAAGATGCCAAACAGTTCGACGTACCTTCGTTGCGCTGCGGAGTAGTCACTCGAACTGAGGCTGGCGGGAAGGAGAGGTGGCTGTGGCCGTAGAAGGATGAACCCACCAACGGCGATCGCCATAAGGAATAGCACAAGCCCAATCGCAGTTGACCGCGTTGGCATTGGGTTCACGGTAGCGGCTTCGGTGATGTTGTCGTTGCTCATAGTTCACCGACTCACCGATTGGATGCGTTGTAAGAGTTCTTGCTGCTCACGCTGCTGATCGAGTTTACCCAACTCTCCGTAAAGACGAACGAGACCTCGACGCACGTCGGACAAAGTGGGATCGAATTTCAACGCGTTCTCTGCCGCAGTTACAGCCTCTTCGCGACGACCAAGAGCCAGCAGAATCTCTGCTTTGAGTGCCGACATACGAGCATGACCCGGATCGAGGACCAGCAGCCGATCAGTGCAATCCAACGCTTCGTCCCATCGCCGAGCGTCGTAGTACAGAGTCGCCAAACCATTGAGAGCCATTTCGGCGGTGGCAGGATATCGGCGGGCACGTTCGTAGTAGTTGATTGCAAGGTCGGAGCGCCGGCCTTCTTGAGCCATCGAGCCTAGAACGGCCAATAACGAGGAGTCTTCCGGCGATTGTTTCAGCACATCATCCAAAAACTTGGCCAGCGAACGATCGGGGCGGCGACTCTTTTTCGACAGATGAATCCACGCTCCCAGTCCCATAGCCCGGTCGCGTTCGAGCCGAGACAGCCTCTGATCTGCGCCGCCGAAGAAGGTGAGTTGATCAGGTGGTTCTTGAGATTCCCCCACAGCAGGGGACGACTGTCGTCGAATGATGCGGTGATCGGTTTGAGACACGTGCGACACATTGTTTGACTCACGTGCTGGCATGTGACAAGCAATACACGAGTCCTCTTTCGCTTGGCGATCGGCCTGATCTGCAACACAGGAATTGGTCTCATGGCACTTCAGGCAGCGGGCTCGATAGTACGACGCTCGTTCGGCCACTTGAGGGACGCGATGCGGATCATGGCACGACGTGCATCCCAGCTTGTGATCGCTCTCTTTGAAGCACCGACTGGACTGCATCTGGGGGACATGATTGACCGCTCGCGTCTGTCCGTCTGCATCAATGCCGGCGCCCGCATCCAACACCGTCCAGGTCTCTTCGAAGAGATCGCCCGGGCGGAAGTCAAAGGGACTCTTCCCTGCTCGCAACACCCTTGCTGCAGCCTGCAAATGGCATTGCTGGCAAATGCTTTCTCGGTGTTCGTAGTCCAATCTCGCCGGACTGACGATGGGATCCAATTCGCTGCTGACTGACTGCCCTGAATGATGTGCTGCGATGTGCTTTTCACCGGCGCCATGACAGGTCTCGCAACCGATGGCCGCCTCGTGAAAGGCCGGTTTTTGAAAGAGGTCCGGAGCATGGCCTAATCGAGAGACTCGCCCGGTATGACACATCACGCACTCGTCGTTCACGCGACGATCGAAACGTCTCGGGTCATCGTCGGCATAGCCTGGAGCGACGTCCCACACACCGCCGTTCGAGTACAAATTGAGCGGAGACATCAAGAGCTTGCTACCGCGGTGATAGATGAAAGCCTTCGCACGTCGTCCCGAACCAACCACGTAATCCATCGGCACCGACTGCTCAAAAATTGTCGCACCTGCGGTGTCCGTCATCTTCTCTCGATGAGTCATCGTTTGGCCGTCATACGCGACCTCGAAGAAACGCTGCTTGCCATTAATTCGAGGCAAGTCCTGGCGCGAAGATGCGGCTTGGAGTTCGGCGAACTCGGCAGCGCGGATGGGGCGCGTTGAGACATACATTGGATGCTGCTGGTAGGACTCCCAAAGTTCTCGATGGCAAGTCCCACAAGCTTCACTACCCACAAATCTGGATGACGCTTCCCGAGTCTCGCTATCGGCTTGTGTAATGTTTGTTGCATCATGAGGTGGCCGCTTTAGCCATCCCCAACCCGCTCCCAGCGCGCAGCCCAAGCAGCAGATCGCGATTGCGACCAGTCGCCATTGAGAATGGCAGTAAGAGAGAGGCGATGAATTCATGACGCAGCGTGCTCGATTAATCCTGCGGGCTGTGTTCGATGCGAAGGTCACGGCAAGACACGATGTCTCAAAGACACGTAATGCCATGCTTGTGTAACCGCAGCCCATAATGATCGCAGGACGCGTTCACGTCAGAAAGGCCGAAATGCAGCTGTCAGCAACGTCGTCAAAGTTGGTTCCGGAATGAAGCGATGTCACCGACCGCAAATCGGTGTCAAAGTTAGAGACTGTCCGAACGAATTGAGAAGAGTTCGCGTCGTCACAACCTCTGTCGTTCAGAAACATCGACCATTGGGCGATGAGACAAACTCGTCGACAGACAAGAAAGCCGTAGACGCGAGCAAAGCAATGGGACTTGGCTCGCGCTACGGTCAGACGCGGAGAAACGCGTGAAATGGCGGTAAGCAAGCGAGCTTACTGCTGCGTCTCAATCCGCTTGGCGCCAGAACCATCGCAGTAATCGATGGTTACCTTTTGGCGCTGTGCTTCGGGCTTCCGAGACAGTTTCAGATGCAGAACGCCGTTGCTCAACGTGGCCTCGATGCTGTTGTGATCGACCCCATCACTCAGCGCGACCGTTCGTTCGAACTGTCCGAAGAACCGCTCTTCGTGCATGTAGCCATTGGGACGTTCGGCCGCTTTGCGCTGTCCTCGAATCGTCAACTTCCCGTTCTCAACAGAGACGTCCAAGTCATCCAAGGGAATGCCTGGTACATCCATTTCGAGATGCACGGCATCGCCGTCATTCCACATTGAAATAGGAGCAGCCTTGCGGGCGGCATCACTGCCGCCATTTCCGTTCCAAGAAAAGTCGCGATCAAAATCACGGAACATGACTTGGATTGGATCGGCAAACAGAGCCGACACTCGGTTGGGAAGAGTCGTCATCATTTTCGTGTCCTCCAAAAATTGACCGTTGAGTTGAATGAAACTTTTCGTCGACCAGCATGAAGAGCGATCTCGCTCGTCACTTTGACCGCTGACTGGTGACGCCCTGGCAAGGAAACAAACTGCGTGCCATTTCTGTTGCACGGCATCAACTCATCAAAAGTTAAAGCGCCGCAAGAAGTTTTGATAAACAGCTTCTTTTTAGGGTCGTTTGGGGCGTCTGCCACTCTGGCATTCGCGACCTTCTTGAAGGAGTCATGGCTCTAAGAAGTGTGTTCTCTTTGCAGTCAACGACAGGCTCGACGAAGCAATTTTGGCAGTCCGAAATCGGGGATGTAACAACTCAGACATAGCCTTTTGGAACGAAGATCGAGATTGAGAACACTCGGCATCGAGTCGATTGAAAACTCGTGCGTCTCTGAGTTGGGAACCGATCGATCAATCGGTCATCTCATGCGAGGCCGGTCGCTGCCAATTCTCACTCGACGAACGGCGGCGGAGGCTTCAGAACTGCTTCTGTCTGTCGAGCTTTGCTCGATTGACGCCATTCAGAATTCACATGGATTTGTTCGCTCAATTGAGGTCATCGGTCATGATCAATTTCCAAACATTTCGTCGGTGTATCCTCGTTGTGGCAGTTGCTGTGTGGGGCAGTCTGTTAATCGCGGCAGAAGACCTTACGACATGGCAGACTTCTTCCACGGCTTGGAAACCAACCACCGTCGCGGCGGCGAATGCTACGCTGCAGAACGGTGGCGGGTGGGTGTATCTCGTCAGTCCGACGAAGCATTCGGATGCCGACGTTTCGGCGACCGTACTGATCGACTCGGCGGCAACTCAGTTTGCGTTTTTCGGGTCTTCGTGGTCGGCATGGCCAGATCCAACTTTTGGAGATCAAGGCTTTGAAGCCGGCCTGCTGTTGCGAGCTGACGACAAAACATCGCGCGGCTATCGAGTGCAACTTTCACACAAGTACCAGCAGGTCGCGCTCGTTCGGTTTCCCGACGGTGGCTACGTGCGATCCGTCCCGTGCCCAATCAAGCTCAATAAACCGATCAAGCTGCGAGTAAGAGTTGCTGGGGGCATCCTGCGAATCAGTGTCGATGACAAAGAACTGATTCACTACGTCGACCGTCAGGAACCAGCGTTGGCCGCGGGACACGTGGCTCTGGGTGTGTCGAGCAACGCCAAAGTCACCGTTTCCGAGCCCACGATCACTCCCGTTGCTGCCGAGCCGACGCCTGCGATTCAACCACACGTTCCAAGATTCAATGCACGCTCGTGGCTCGGCGGTCGAACTTGGGTGTTCGATGGCGATGAGCCGATCCTGGAACTGCATGACGCCAAAGACCCGAGCTGCTTCGCGAAGCTCAAGCCTGGCTATAAGCCGCAACTGACGTTTGATTCTCATTGGGGGTTGGAGAATCAAGGTGCGTTTCCAGATGCCGCCAGCAAGTGGACCGCGCCTGAATTGAGCGGAAGTGGAGAGTCTCTGAAGGCCACTTGGTCTGCTCGCAGCGTGAAGGATCGCTTTGTCACCAACAGTGTGATGACGGTTGGCTTTGATCCGCAGCGAGGCACCTACACCTACGGCGTCGAAAGCGAACTCGAAGTTCTTCCCAGCGAGCCCTTCCACTTTCGTTATGGCTTCGACTTCGAACATCACACGCCTCTCGACCCATTCAATTGGCAGTACCTCGTCGCTCGCAAACGCGGTGGTGATCTTTATCACCGACCTGTCACGCCGAATGATCCTGGTCCTCAGTACGACTTAGAGATGTACCACGGACAGCGAGTTTGGTTCGGTCGACACAACGGCGATCTGCAAGTCGCTCCGGCTGTGGAATACGACATCGCGCCCAGTTGGAACGAGGTCACACAAGCCGATGGCAAGACGCGAACTCGGCAATGCGACACCGCAGTTTGCGCGGCCTTCTATGACACCGGAGTAGCCTTCGGGAGTGAGACCGCCAAGCCCGGCAGCAAGGTCCGTGTGAAGTATCGTTACACCGGCTATCCCGCGTCCGAAGCCGAGTCCCTCTTCAAATCATCGAAAGTGTACTCCAGCGCGACGCTTGATCCGAACCACCATTACATCTTCGCTGACGAGTGGCCGAAGCTGACCTTCAGCCAATTCGTGCCGCTGAGCCAAACCTGGATCTACGGACGCTCGCCGTTCATGACAGGTCACAACCAACGACCAACTTATGAACTCGAAAAGAACTGTGGAGCAGGCAGCGGCTTTGCTATGAAACTTGGCCCCGCGTCGTTTGGTAAAGCAACGCTTTTGAAAGCGGGACCACTCGGCAAGGGACGCTACGTCGTCACCGCGTTGGTGAAGTCGGTCAACACGTTCGGCCCTGGTGGTCGAATGGAATTGGAAGCCGTTCAAGCCAAGACCAATAAGGTGCTGGCGTCGGCCAAACACTTCTTTGGAAACGGTTCGTTCGACTGGCAGAAGCAAGGCTTCGCATTCGATCTATCGGAAGATGCCGGTGCTCTGTCGCTGGCGTTAGGGAACTCTGGCACCGGCGAATTGCTCGTGACCGATGTCGAGTTTCGCAAGCTGCCGGAAGGCGAGTCGCTTCCCAGTGGAGTCCTTGCAAAAGCCAACGATCAACCGGCACCGACTCCCCCTGCCCCGTCGGGTGCGATCGCTGATTATCGCATGGAAGAGGGCCAAGGGTTGTTCGTTTTGAACTATGCCCAAGGCGCATTGGGGCATCTCTGTTTGGCCAACATTGATTGGGTGAATGACTCGGGACGTCGAGCCATTCGCTTCGCTGAAATCAGCGCAGGTCGCAAGGACTTCCGGCTCGATAGCGCTCTTGGTCAGTACTTGGGACATCCCAGCTATGCCGGTAAGGAGACCTTGCCGATCGCGCTGACGGGTCATCACGGCGGCGGCAGCGTGTTGAAGGGCATCACTTTGGCGGCGTGGATCAAGCCCGATGCCGAGATGGGCAAGAGTCATCATGGCGGCAAGGGCGATGTGATTGGGTACGGAGGTCGCCGATTCATTCTGGGACTGCACGGTCAAAAGGCTCCGTACAAGCTCGCGGCCCGGGTCAACGTCAACGACGTCTTTGAATCGCCGACAGCCATTGAAGCGGATCGTTGGACGCACATTGCCATGACGGCCTCACCGGATGGCGAGCAGTGGCGAGTGCGAACTTTCCTCAATGGTCAGCCGATGAATGAAGGGCTGGCCAAGCTCTCGACAAGCCAACCAATCCCACCGTCGCTCATCCTCGGTGTCGAGATCTTCTACTTCCACGACGCTTACTATCGCGGGCTCATCGGTCGCACGTTGGTATTTGAGCGAGCCCTCACTCCTCCAGAAATCACAGACCTGGCCAAGCAATAGATCGTCGATTGATCGGCACCAACTCAGGCTGAGTTACACGCTCGCCGATGTGACCGGTCATCGGTGAGCAAGCTCGCGAAGATGTTCAACGATCTCGAACCAAGTTGCGTCAAACGCAAGCTGAGGTTCCTCCCGAGTCTGTCGTGCTGTTCGACCAAGCAAATGCCCGGCATTGAGTTCTGCGTTTGCGAGCTTCCGTCGAGCGGAATCGCTTGCGGCGATGTCGTTCGACGTCCGTTGCGAGACCATCAGGCTCCGACCAACGACTCCAGTTCCTCAACGAGTATCGCCGCGACATCAACTTGATTGGCTCGATTGAAAGCCTGCCAGCCAGGCACGGCGTTGACTTCGATGACATAGCACCGACCGTTCTGATCGTAGAGCAAGTCGATGCCCGCGATCTCTGCCCCGACCGATTGAGCGGCTCGCAAGGCGTATTCGATTTCTAAGTCGGTCGGTTGATGCGCCTCAGCACGGGCATCGCGCGAGCAATTCGTGCGAAAGTCGCCGTTGGAGCCGAAGCGTTTCATGCCGCCCAGGATGCGGCCATTGAGCACCAGCACTCGAACATCGAACCCTGGATGTCGAATGAACTCTTGGGCGTAGATCACGCAGCCGGTGCGCTCGATCGTTCGAAACGTGCGAAAAGCCAAATCAGGATCGCTGACTCGGCAGATGCCGCGACCTTCGGCTCCGAAAATCGGCTTGATGACGAGGTCTCTGCCGAGCGCTTCGAAGGCTGCCATCGCCGATTCCGCTTCTTGGCACACGATGGTGCGAGGCACGGGCAGTCCTGCGGCTTCGAGCTTGGCAGTCGTCAAGTACTTGTCCGTGGCTGACTCGATGGCTTTGGGCGAGTTGATGACCAGCACGCCCGCAGCCTGCAATCTCGCGAGCGCGTCCATGCGAAAGACGACTTGCTCCAATGATCCTGGCGGCATCGTCCTCACGATGACGGCTTCGCAGTTCAGCAAGTCTTCGTCGCCTTGAGCGATCGCTCCTGCCGCCAAGCCACAAGTCGCTCGCAACTGCGAGAACTCCAGTCGCACCGCTTGATG
>OMIV01000308.1 GCA_900299185.1 Planctomycetaceae bacterium | reverse complement strand
TGCTGGTAGAACCGGGAAACAGACGCGAGGTATTCGGGATGCTCGGGCCGCTCATTCGGCAAAAAGCCCAATTGCACCTGCATCGCGAATTCGAGTTCGCGCTGCATGTCTCGCTGCTTCAGCAAAGCTTGGTGCAAAGTCGCGTTCTCGATCGCGAACGTAATCTGAGCAGCAACATTCACCAGCACATCGAGATCGTCTTCTGTGAAGCTCGACGGCAAGGCAAAGGTTGTAATTTGAAGAACACCCAGCTTGTCTCCAGACTGCGTCACCAGCGGTGCACACATCATCGACTTAATGCGAAGTCCGGCGATGCTCTTGCTGCTGAAGAATCGGCTATCGTCGGCAGCATCCTTGCTGAGTAACGCTTCGCCCGTCTTCATGACACGTTTGACGATCGTCTCACTGATCGACAACGAGTCATCGTTCTTTTGACGATTCTTGGAAGCTCTCGTCTTCAGCCGGTCATTGTCATTCGCGTCCGCCAGCATGATCACAGACTGATCGGCCTGCGGAAAAATCGTGAACAGACCATTGAGAATCTTGGGCAGCATCTCGTCCAAGTTCAGCGACTGACGCAGCGTCTTTCCAATCTCCAAGATCGCGCGCAGTTTGGTCTCAGGCTTCACACTCAGTCGATGGTTTGAACCACTGGCGGAAGCGTCGAGCTTGCTGACGATTGACGAACGATCGTCCGAGTCTTGAATCGATCCCAGCTCGGGCAATGTCCCCGTCGTGCCAGTGACAGTTTGAGCTCGCTTAGCGAGTGCCGGATCGATCCGAATATCCGACGAGCTGCCACCTTCGTTGTACGAAAACAGGAACTCGCACAATCGCACAATGTCGCCGTTCATCAGCTGTTGAGGCTTCTGAACCTGCTTCTCATTGACGAAGGTGCCGTTGCGGCTGCGCAGATCCTCGATGAAGAAGGCGCCGTGTGATTCAACAATCTGCGCGTGCTGTCGGCTGATGGATCCATCGTCCAACAGAATGTGACAAGTAGGGTGTCGACCGAAGATTGTACGGTCGCCTTCCAGCGGCACGATGCGCCCTGTGTCCGCGCCTTTAAGTACCTTGAGATGCGCCACGAATAATTCCCGCCCTCACGAGAAACGAATACCGCCGAGTGTCGGCTCAGCAGTTCGGGGGAAGTCTAGGAATCGAGTACCACTCACGCCATCAGCCTGGAAGCAGACGAAGGGCGACTGATCGAGAACGGCAGATTCGAGGTCTCAGGTCGTTTTCGAAACAAACACTTCGCGCCCGCTTAAGCGAGCTTCAACAGCTTGCGTGTGAGCCATTCAACAGCGAGCAGCCCAACCAACAACCACAGCAAGTGCTGACGGTCCCACAATGTCTTAAGCTGTTGATCGATCTGAAACTCTTCACCCATGTTGGGCAGCTTTTTCGGGACTTCCGTTTCGGCCTCCGCCAATGAGAAGTAGCCACCGCCGGTTTCCTCGGCCATCAGTCGCAGCAACTGAGAGTTCTGTCGAGCGTTGTCGGTTTCGAGATTAGGCAGCACGACATCGAGCTTCTCGATCACGCGGTCGTTTGACTGACTAATGGGAAGTTCAACGCGCCACGTCCCTGGCTTTCCAACTCGGAAGCTACCGACATGCTGTCCCGCTCGGTTCGAGTCGTGCTGCAACTTCAAACTCGGGATCAACGGACGTCCGTCAGGATCGAAGACATCAAGACTCACCGAATCATCGGTCACAGGATTGAACTGAGGATCGAGCACTTGAGCGCGTACTCGGACCGTCTGCCCGAGCACGTATTGGTTTCGTTCAAGCAGCAACGAACCGCGTGTATTGCCACGCTTGAGTCGAGCTTGCCCGACCTCACGAATGGCCTTGGTCCAGAAGCGGTCGTAATGGTCTTCGTCGACGGCTCGCAAACGCCAAAGTTCGGCACTTCCCAAGTACAGCACTCGACCGCCGCCGTAGTACTGCGATGCCAGCAAGATCGGTTGACCAAAGCTCGACTGATTGCGCGGGTCCGAGTAATGGCAATAGACCGTCGCACCAGCCTTCGCACCGTTTGTGGGATAGCAACCATAGAAGCCGCCGAACGACTTCCAGACTTCGGCCGAAGTGACGGGGTCATCGGTGACCTGCAAGAACCCGGCTTCACGTCCCTCGCGAGTGAACTCCAACGGCCAAGCTTGTGCCGTGCGAGAGTCATTCGGGGCGTCCAAGATCAGCGAGTTCAAGACGACCGGATACAAGTCTCGAATCTTTGCCAGTTCCTTAGCCGAGGCGGTCTCCGGGGAATGCACATCGCCAGCGACCAAAAACATGCCCGCCGATTGGCTGTAGATCCACTCGTGAAGCAAATCAATTTGCTCAGGCTTGAGTCGCCTCCAATCGGGATCAAATCCCAACAGGACGTCGTACTCAAAGAGCTTCTCTTTGGTATCGGGAAAGCCCAACAGCAATTTGTCGGACTCTTGGCTAACCGCTCCGCTCGCATCGGACGACTGCAACCACAGATCGATATCGATGGCCGAGTGCCGGAACAACATGTTGCGAACGAAGTGGTAGTCTCTCATTGGACCACCAGCCACGAGCAGCACCTTCGTCTTACGGTCCACCACATTGATGGCCTTGCGACGCTCGTTATCGGCAACGCTCAGTTCGTTTGCGCGAGCCGTTGGTTTCGTGCGAACGAAGTACTCGAACTTACCGGACTCAGTTGGAGTGCGTTCGAACGTCACTTTGACGGGCACTCCATCATCCAGCAGATCGACCTCACGACTTTCAAGCAACGTGGGCTCGCCTTGCACGTCTTCCGGTTTGGATAGCAATTCCACAACCGCGCGGCGACCTTTGAAGCCTTGTGATTGCACAAACGTTGTGAATTCAAATGCGTCGCCGACATGCACGTCGCTCGGAGCTTGAATGCCCGCCACTTGCAAATTGACCGCCTGCTGAATGCTGCCAACACCGACCGTCACCAAACGAACTTTTGAAGAGCGAGCTAACTCCACGGCCGATTGAGGATCGACGCCTGCGTTTGCTCCACCATCACTCAACACCACGATGCCAGACAATGACTTGCCGCCCGTCTGTCGAATCAAATCAATGAGCGACTCGCCCAACCGAGTCTCTACTCCAATCGGTCTCAGCAGTTCATCCCATTCGGGACCGGCAGCAGCGCTCTGTTTGTCATCTACTTGAGGAACGGCAGTCACAGCGCCGGGTGTCACTGCATTGAGTCGCGCGGCGCGAGGATCATTCGAGCGAAAGACGTGATGTGGGCCATTCAACGCCGAGTCGAACGAATACACGCTGACGGCATGATCCTTCCGCAAGGTGTCGATCAACTTCGAGTTCGCGAGTAAATCCTTGATGGCATCAGCTCGAGAACGATTGGATGTCGTTTCCGAAGTAACTGGAGCGTTGCCTTCAGTGGATCCGATGGGCTGCGTTTCAGGAAAGGCCATCGACAAGGAGCGGTCTGTAATGATCGCTACTTGCGACGGTCGATACGCTAACTGCTGGGTACGCTCTTGTGGGTTAATCGCGACCACCACCAGACCGGCCAGAACGGCCAACCTCAACGCCATCAACCACACACGCCAAAACGGACGCAACTCGCGAGTGTCCTTCAAATACACTGCCACTCCGAGAGTGACGACGAGCAGAGCCACCACGAACGC
Organism: Planctomycetaceae bacterium; assembly: GCA_900299185.1. GTDB lineage: Bacteria > Planctomycetota > Planctomycetia > Planctomycetales > Planctomycetaceae > AM-0621. The sequence goes on along the minus strand of OMIV01000308.1, from coordinate 16,824 downwards.
GAGCGACCAGCCAAGCGGGGTTTCGGGCAAGTCGTACTCGATCGCACGGAAAGCTCCGTCTTCGATCGCGGCGAGAAGTGCGATTTGCAGCATCGTTTGTTCTTTATGACTGCGACGAAGCCAAACGCCTCGGCGACAAAAACTTCATTCGTCCGATCAGCCTGTTCGAGAATCACCTTGAGAGTTCAGAGGCTCTGGTTACGAATCCAGACTCTCTCGTGACCGGCATTTATCATGTTGCCAATCACATCATCTGGGACTCGGATTGGTTTCTCGGAAAGTCATTAGGACAGCATCAACATTCCAAGCTGATACGTCAGCAGCGAAGCACAGTAAGCCAAGCCACTCATATAGCAGAACGTGAACGCGGCCCATTTCCAACTGTTCGTCTCCCGACGAATCACCATCAATGTCGACGAGCACTGAGCGCAGAGAGCAAAGAAGACCATGACCGACATCGCCACGACCACGTTGAAGACTGGAGTCACTCCGTCGGAATGCTTGGCATCAACCAACTGCGACTTCAGTCCTTCGTCGTTCTCATCGACATCCCCGCCCAAGCTATAGATCGTTCCCAATGTTGCCACGATAACTTCGCGAGCCGGGAACGATGCCAAGACTCCCACTCCGATTTTCCAGTCCCATCCCAGCGGTCTCACAATCGGCTCGATCACGTGGCCGGCCCGTCCGAGGATGCTGTGCTCAACCAACTCACTACCGATTCGATTACGCTGTGCCGTCATCGACTCTAGCCGCCGTTGGGCATCTAACAATTCAGGAGCTTTCACTTCTGATAGCTTGGCAACTTCCGCTTCGGTTTGAGCCATTTGGCCTTCCAGGCGATGCAATTCGGTATGGTCGCCAGGAAAATAACCCGCCGCCCAAATGACAACTGTCGTGGCAAAGATCAGCGTGCCAGCGCGACTCACAAAGCTATTCACGCGATCGTAAACTCGATCGATAACGACTCGCGGAGACGGCCACTTGTAACTCGGCAGTTCCATGACAAACGGCGGAGTTTCTCCTGGAAACGCAAACTTCTTGATGAGCCAAGCAATCGGCACTGCCAGTACGGCCCCCAGTGAGGTCATGCCGAACAACATCAGTCCCTGCAGCCCAATACCAAGATGGCGTTCGAAAAACGTTCCTTCGAAAACCACTTGATCGAAGAAGATCACCGGCGGCACAAACGTCGTTGTCATCAAGACGTAAACGGGTACGCGAGCCGAGCAGCTCATCAAGGGCGCGATTAAAATCGTGACCATGCGATCGCGACGATTCTCAATGACGCGAGTCGCCATAATGCCCGGCACAGCGCAGGCGAATGAGGACATCAACGGCAAGAATGACTTGCCGCTAAGCCCGATCTTGGTCATCAACTTATCCATCACGAAAGACGCGCGAGCCATGTAGCCGCAGTCTTCCAAAATCGCGATGAAGAAAAACAGCAAAGCGATCTGCGGCAAAAAGACGAGCACTCCGCCCACGCCCGCGATGACACCATCGATGACCAAACTCCGTAGTGGCCCAGGTTCGATGCTGGCAGCAACTTGGTCGCTCACAATTTTTTGAGCGAGTTCAATCACCTTCATCAAAGGTTCAGACCAACTGTAGATGGCCTGATAAACCAAAAACATGATGAGCGCGAAGATCGCTAGGCCAGCAACGCGGTGCGTCAAGAGTTTGTCGATGCGGTCACTGCGCGTCTTCGTGCGCGACTTTGGAATTGTTGCGACACCCGCAAGGAGTTGTCGCACCCAACCGTAGCGAGCTTTCGCTTCGACCATCGGAACTTTGCAATTCGCTACCCTCAATCGTTCGCGCGACGCAGACAAGAATTGAGCCAGCGATTCAGACTGATTACCGGCATTAGCTGTCTCTGTTGATGTAGCCTCAATTGGCTGATACTTGTCGAGAAAGGACTTCTCGATCGAACCGCCCGCATCAATCAGCAGTCGCTCGACGAGGTAGAACGGCAAATCGCACTCGCCCAATGCCGCCAGCTTGGCCGAAAGCGCCGAGCACTCGTTGTAGAACTCTGCGGGAAACGGTTTCGGTGGCATGGCAGCGGACAGCATGTGAAACATCGCGATGGTTCGTCGCACATCGTCAACACCCATGCGACGATGAGCTTCACAAACGATGACGGGAATCCCCAAACGCTGTCGGAGTCCTTCCACATCAATGCTGACCTGTCGAGTTTGAGCGACGTCCCACATATTGAGTACGACGACGGTCGGCAGCCCCATGTCGAGCACTTGGCTGACGAGATACAGATTTCGTTCCAAGTTAGACGCGTCGACTATGCATACCACGCCATCAACAGTTCCGACATCAGCCTGGCGACCGATCAAGACATCGACTGTCACCATCTCGTCCAGCGTACGCGGAGAGAGCGAGTAAGTGCCGGGCAGATCGATCAGCTCGATGGACTGATCTTGATACAGCATGCGACCAACTTTTTTCTCAACGGTCACACCCGGGTAGTTTCCAACGCGCACTTGCATGCCAGTGAGCGCGTTAAAGAGCGTGCTCTTGCCGGTGTTTGGATTGCCGAGCAGCGCCACTTTGCGAACGCTCGACTTGAAGTCTGGAGAAGCAACCATGCGAAAGAATTTTCAGGCGGGAAAGAATTGCAGAAGTTGATGGGGGGGAATTCGAGAATCGGCTTCGGAGGCTTTGCCAGCTAAGCAACGGCCGCTAGCTCAATCAAAGCAAGAGATCGGTTCATTCATCGCGCTAGCCAACCGGAGCATCATCGAGTCGCAGAACTTCGACGCGTTTGGCTTCATCCGATCGCAACGACAAGCGATAGCCGCGGACACAGTATTCAATCGGATCGCCTAAAGGAGCGCGGCCAAGCAACTCGACGTCTTCACCATCGGTCAACCCCATTTCCATGAGTCGCACGGTGATCGAGTCATCGCCCATGACTTCCAACACGCGGGCTCGTTCGCCGGGTACGAGATCGTTCAATGTTGCCACTGAGGCCTCAGAAATCTTGAGAACAGGGATGCTCATCAAGCCGCGACGCTTCGCCAGCGTCGGGCAACGTGAGCCGGGTGCCACGCATGCCATCCAGGTGCGATCGCCTCTCACGACGAAAGCATTTCGCGGAGATCTTGCTGCTACTTCTTCTTGGAATCGCGACTTTCTTCGGCCTTGAAGAAGTCATCAGCCCTCATGGCATCAGAAAGAATCACTTTGAGGGCTGCGATCTTGGGCTTCTTCGGTGTTCCACCAACGGCGATGTATTCAACCTCGGAGCCGTCCTTCAGCAGAGCTGTATCGTTGGTGCTAACTGTCACCGCCGCGTTTTTCTCAAAGATGGCCGGCGTCCCTTTCGGACCGCCCACTTTCAAGATCGCTTGTTGCTTGCCGGGATCATCCTCGGTTGGCTTCACCGACATGATCGGCCCAGAAACTTCGACATACTTCACTCCAGCCAAGGCTTTCTTTTCGCCCTTTTCGTCTGCGTCAGGCAGATTGCGAACTCCGGGCTGCATGCGTTTGGAGTTTGTCCCGACATGCACCGTCCACTTTTGGACGAACAGAGTGTTGTTCGACACAAATCCCGTCCCAGTCGCGAATTGTTTATCGCGAACGAAACCCAAATCACCTTTGGCTTCAACTGCAAACTGCATCATCGGTGAAAGCGGGACTTCGAAAGGATCACCACCCAACTCGCTGACAATCACCAAGATTGTTTGTGGTCCCTTCTTCTTCACTTCTGAGACAGTGCCTTTAAGAGTCGGCACGGCGGGCTGCTCGGGTTGCTTCTGAGCTTGAGCTTCAGCCAACCGAGTTGCTCCGGCACAAACGACAGCGGCAAGCACGGCCCACAGATACGCTCGCGAAAACACGAAGCGTCGAATCATGACTGGAGTCCTTGAAGTAGCAGTGGCGATCTCCCGCCTATGGTCCGCCCCATGAACGAACTCAGAGAAGTTCAGAGCTGACGGCAGGTCGCTCGCAGAATACTGAGACTCAATCCGTCCTGACCAGCAGGTCGAGACGGAGTTTAGGCAGTTCTCGAAGAGAGGAATGATTCGGCTGTCCCAGTTGAGCGCGCGGACGAGATTAGCCACGATGGCGATTCGATATGCATTCGCGTTGGCAGCTCAACTCTGACTGCAACGTGAAATTGGTTCGAGTGGTCCTAGACTGCGTCACGTGCAACAGGAGAGTTCTCGCGCCAACAAATCAAATGACTCCAACATCGGCCACTTGATGTGGCAACAAGCTCAAAGGAATTCGTGCATGCGCTCGCGTCTTCGTCAGGAAGGATGCCTGGCGTTGTTTCTTCTGATGTTCGGTCTTTGGTTGCTAAACGCTGATTGGAGCGTTGCCCAAGAGTCCGCTGTCGAAGCATCAAACGAGCCGGCCGTTACGAGCTCGTCGCCAATTGGCGATGCAAAAACTAATGAGCTCATGCAAGGCGAACTGGCAAAGGTCATCGAAAGATTTACCTATGCAGCCATCATCGGCGTCCTGCTGCTCTGCGGAATGGGCCTGCCACTCCCCGAAGAAGTCCCGATTTTGACGTCAGCAATACTCGCTGCCGGGGGAACTTTGAATCCGTGGTACGCACTCGTCGCGCTGATGTTCGGAGTGATGGCCGGCGACTCCATGATGTTTTGGCTGGGCAATCGCTGGGGGCCGCGAGTCTTCGAACATCGCCTGACTCGTCGCATGCTGACTCCCGAACGCAACGAAAAGATCGCTGGCTACTTTGAGAAGTACGGCGCCTGGATCATCTTCGCGGCCCGCTTTCTGCCCGGCCTGCGAGCGCCGCTCTTCCTGACATCCGGCTCCATGAAGGTGAAGTTCTGGGTGTTCTTCGCGATGGATGGCGCAGCCGCGATGCTCAGCATCCCCACGAGCTTTTGGCTCGCCTACTTCTTTACCGATCAGTTGGAAAAAGTGCTCAAAGTTCGCGACACCGTTCAATACTGGGCCTTTGGTGCGGCGATCGTGTTCGTTGTCGGTGGCTTGCTCGCAAAACGCAGGTGGAAGAATCGTTCCACGCGAACATAGAACTTCGCTGACGAAATCCCAAGCGCTTCGTTTTGGCGGTAAAGATCAAGTTTCACTACGACCGAATTGCGTTCGACGAGTTTCTTTGCGAGCTTTGTCACCGATCTCAAAAGGGCTTCCTGATGGCATCGATTTTCTGCGCGTTAATCGAGATTCAGCCTCTTGCAGGTTGCGAACTCGATCCTTCGCAAACAGCGGGAGCCGCAGTTCGTTGCTACATCCCCGCAGCGAATCCAAGAGATGCGATTTCCTTACTCGAAGCAACTCTAATTCAGATGAAGTTCAAACTCATAGAAACGGAGTGGTGCCTCGACCACGACGCCACCGATTGGGAAAACCCAGCTTGTAAAGAATCGGATGAACTTGTTTCCGAAGCGCGGAGTACTGGCACTGTTGTCTTTGGCACATTTCACACATGGAGCCACGACGCCTTAGATGATTGAAGACATCGATGGCAGCGAAACAGTTGGTTGGACTGATTCCGATTAGACAAACAACCTTCCGCATTAGTGAATGCAATTGTTGACGAATTACAACTCCGCCTCGCAACTCCAACGCCATCGGTTGCCCACACTGACCATGACCTCGATCAGTTACTACCGCCGCTTCCGCATGGAGTTGGTCTTCGCCGACCATCCACTCCCGCCGGTCGCGCTTCCGACGGGTTTCGAGTTGAACCGTTGGGATCCTCGCGACCTGTATCGCCACGCCGTCGCCAAGTTTCGTGCGTTTCGCGATGAGATCGATGCCAACATGTTTGACTGCTTTAAGTCGCTCGCCGGGTGCGAGCGACTGATGCTGGAGATCTCCGGCCAAAGGTCGTTTCTGCCGGGAGCGACCTGGCTGATGTCGAGAACGCCCGATCGTCGCGGCTTCAGCGAAGACGTAGGCACGATCCAAGGGCTCTGCAGCGATTCTGAATTTGGAACGATCCAAAACATTGGGATCATCCCCGACTGTCGCAGGCTGGGGCTGGGGCGAGCACTCCTGTTGCAATCGCTACACGGCTTTCGAGCCAGAGGCATCGCCCGGGTGTACCTGGAAGCAACTGCCGAAAACGAATCGGCGATCAACCTCTATCGTTCAATCGGCTTCCGCCTCGTCCGCACCAGCTACAAGGAAGTGCCGGTTTACGACAAACCACAACGCTGAGCGTCATCAACAGTGAGCTTCGTCATGTGTCGTAAGACTTACTGTGGCTTCGCTTCTTCGGTTGCCTTCGTAGCAGTAGCGTCGTTCTTCGGTTCCGACTCGTCTGCCCCTTCGGAACTTGAACTTGGTTGGTCCTTCGCGTCTTCCTTGGGCGTTTCACTCTTTGGCGAATCAGGGGAATCCGCACCGGCCTCATCCTTCGGTGTTGCGTCGCTCGCGATAGGAGGCTCGAAATACGTGTAGAGGCTCATCTTGGAACGATCACCTTCGTCGGATGACTTCATGGCCTCAACGAGATCTTTCCCCTCTTCCGCCAACTCACCATGCATGACTCGGTCGTAGAGCAGCATGCCTCGCACGCCGACGGCCACGTACTGTGGTTTGACCGCGATGTCAGATTCTTTGATGACTTTCTGAGCTGTCACCCACGCCAACAAGGACATGTATTCCTTGGCGTCCTTATCGAACTTGCGCAAGTCCGGAACATGCACCAGGAACACGCCGTTGAGTTCATCGAGATGGCAGTAGACCAAGAACTTGCCATCTGAAAGCGCGAACTTCGCGGGCTTGGTGCGCTTGGTGAAGAGTTCCTCGCGAGAGTCTCCAATGTGTTCCGAGAACGCGCGAGCGAGCTTGATCGCGGCTTCGCTGTTGCCGAATCCGACCTCGCCATGATGGGCGACGATCATGCTGTCTGCACTTCGGAAAGCAGTCGCCCCATCGCTCGCTTCAACCGACTTTTCGATTTCGGCAACGAAGTCCTTAGCGGCATTCACAAGCCGAAACACCACCACTCCCGCCGCAGCCATAATCAAGATCACAAAGAAACCGCAGCCCAAGAGAATGAACTTCCAAGGATTGGCCTTGCGCGGCGGAACGATGTCGTCGTTACCCAACTCGAAGACATCTTCCGAGCGTTGTACGGGGGCGGTCATCAGGGATCTCCAGGGGAAGTTGAACAAGTCAAAGTGCGGGAGTTGAGTTAGTCCCCGCCCCACAAACAAGGGACATCTGCTGAAGTCTGTTGGCAGACTCGATTGCCCCACAAATCAAAGCCAATACCGTTTCAAACATCAGCAAGTTCTGTCGCGCGACGCCGCGATCTTTGATTGCGACCGCAGTTCATTTCTCAGCGTCCCCAAGGAACCCTCATGCCCAAACGCATCCTCATGCTAGGCACGTTTGATTCGAAAGGCCCCGAGTACGCCTTCCTACGAGAACGACTCTTGTCACACGGTTGCGAGGTTCTCGCAGTCAATGCAGGAGTCTTCGGCTCCACGGACTTATTCCCCATCGATGTCGAAGCCGGTGAAGTCGCTCGCAACGGAGGTGAAGCATTGATGGCGTTGCGCGACCAACAAGATCGCGGCAAGGCGATGGAGATCATGAGTCGCGGAGCCATGTGGCTGGTCCGCGATTTGTTCGACGCCGGTAAGTTCGATGCCATCATTGGCATGGGTGGTTCGGGGGGGACTGGAATTGTTACGACAGCGATGCGAAACCTGCCGCTCGGCGTGCCCAAGCTCTGCGTCTCGACGTTGGCTAGTGGCAATACTGCTCCGTATGTCGGCACGAAAGACATCATTCTCATGCCGTCGATTGCCGATGTGGCAGGCATCAATCGGATTTCTCGCCAAGTGCTGACTCAAGCGGCAGCAGCGATCTGTGGCATGATCCAAGCCGTTGTGCCCACGCCAGAGACCGAGAAGCCGCTCATTGCCGCCAGCATGTTTGGCAACACGACGAAGTGCGTTGACGCTTGCCGTCAGGCGTTGAACGAGTCCGGGTATGAAGTCCTTGTCTTCCATGCGACGGGTACTGGAGGCCGCATTCTGGAATCCCTGGCTGACGCCGAGATGGTTGATGCGGTGCTGGATATCACCACCACCGAGTGGGCCGATGAACTCTGCGGCGGAGTCCTTTCGGCTGGCTCCGAAAGACTGGACGCGCCGGGGCGGCGAGGGCTTCCACATGTGATCGTTCCAGGCTGCATCGACATGTGTAATTTCAGTGGCATGGCCAATGTGCCGGAGCGTTATCGAGAGGCCGGTCGGCAATTCTACGAATGGACTTCGACAGTCACGCTGATGAGGACCACGGCTGCCGAGAACGCCCGCATGGGCCAAATCTTCGCCGAGAAAGCGAACGCGGCGAAAGGTCCGGTCGCGTTCGTGTTCCCGCTGCGAGGCGTCTCGATGCTCGATGCTGACGAAGGTTTGTTCTGCGATCGCGCCGCTGACCAAGCCTTCTTCGATGCGGTGAAAGCAACAGCTCGACCAGACATTCCGATCATCGAAGTTGATGCCAACATCAACGACTCCGCCTTCTCGGCCAAGTGCGTCGAAGTCCTATTGGAACTCATTGCGTGCCAGCGAACAGAGGCATCAACGCAACCATCGCCCGGCGCCGAGTGACGCTTGGCCTCAGAGACTGGCGACGAGTCAAACTTCGGCTCGATCGTCGGGCATTCTCTCTGTTGGTCTTCACTTCGTTCCCTCTGTTTCCTTCTGTTCCAACCGTCTTCATCAAGACTTTGAACAGGAGCAAACGAAGGGAACGGAGAGGGGAAATCAGAGGAAGAAGTTGGTGACCTCAATGTCCAGCTTGGAACTCAACGAGACCGGATTCGAAGAGTTCTCGTTGCACGAGAGAGGCACGTTAGAAGCGTGCCCCACGAGGATCCCTCGCCTCATGAGCCAACAGCATGCTCTCTGTCTGGCTTTTCTTCGTTCCCTCTGTTTCCTTCTGTTTCAACGGTCTTCATCAAGACTTTGAACAGGAGCAAACGAAGGGAACGGAGAGGGAAAACCAGAGGAAGAAGTTGCTGACCTCAATGTCCTGCTTGGAACTCAACGAGACCGGATTCGATGAGTTCTCGTTGCGCGAAAGCGGCACGTTGGAGACGTGCCCCACGAGGAGCCTTGGTCTCATGAGCCTACAGCATGCTCTCTGTTTGGCTTTTCTCTGTTCCCTCTGTTTCCTTCTGTTCCAACTGTCTTCATTCAGACCTGAAACCCGAACAGAGTCGAGCATTAGTGGCTGTGTGCCGCGTCGGGGAACGATCCGCTTTGGACTTCTTCGGCGAAAGCTCGCGCGGCGGATTCTGTCGCGGTCCGTATGTCGACAAACCGCTTGAGGAACTTGGGCGTGAAGTCATGCGACGTCAGGCCGAGCATGTCGTAGCTCACAAGCACCTGCCCGTCGCAATGCGGACCGGCGCCAATGCCAATGGTCGGAATCTGAAGTTCGGCAGTCAGCTTCTCGGCATCGGCACTCGGGATCAGCTCGAGCAAGAGTCCGAACGCACCTGCCTCTTGCGCCGCCAATGCGTCCGCTCGCAGTCGATCAAAGTCGCGTTGCACTTTTCCGTGACCACCAAGTTTCCGGACGGACTGCGGCTTCATTCCCACATGAGCCATCACTGGAATGTCGGCTTCGGCGAGCGCTCGAATGGTGCGAGCTTGGTTTTCTCCGCCTTCGAGCTTCACGGCGGCAACGCTCGCTTCCTTTATGAGTCGGCCTGCATTTTCGACGGCTTGTTGAGGACTGACTTGGTAGCTCATGAAGGGCATGTCGGCGATCACCAAGGCTCGTTTAGCGGCGCGACTCACGAGACGACTGTGATAAATCATCTGATCCATCGTGACCGGCAGCGTGGTGTCGTGACCTTGAATCACCATGCCCATTGAATCGCCGACGAGCAGCGAATCAACGCCAGCCGCATCAAAAATGCTCGCAAAGGTGAAGTCATAAGCCGTGAGCATGCTCAGCTTCCGCTTGCCTTTCGAGGCCATAAAGCGAGGCACGGTCATCGGGCGATTCGTTTCCGTCATGAAGCACATCCTGAAGCAATGAAGAGCGCGAAGTCGAAGAGCCACTTCGACACCGAGCCATCTTGTGGGGCTCGCCAAAGAGAATCAAACCAGAGGATCAATACATAAGACTCAGTGGAACGATTCGTACATGCGGCTAGTCGATGGTCCCGACCACCAGGCCCAACACCGCCGGTGGCTCATCGGTCATCGAGATCGAGGATCGCAGCGATTCGACGGCAAACTCCGCCGACTTCCTCGCGAAGACGCGAGCCAGCGGCTGATTGCGGTCTACTCGATCGCCAATTCGCACCAACATCTCCAGCCCGACGGAATGATCGATCTTGTCGGTCAGAACTCGCCGACCGCCGCCCATGTCGATGATCGAGTAACCGATCGCTGCAACATCCATCCGACTGACATACCCCGCTCGGTCGGACCGCAACAATGTCTCCGGTGCCCGAGCTAACGGCGTCGTGAGTTGGCCACCTTGAGCTACGACCATACGTTCGAACCGCTCGTAAGCCGCGCCCGAATCCAAGCGAGTTCGCAACAGCTCGCGAGCGTCCTCGGTATTGCGACCATCGAGCATGCGCAACACTGCCGCCCCCAGTGTCAGAGTGAGTTCTCGCAAGTCCACAGGACCGCCGCCCTTCAAACATTCGATGGACTCATCGATCTCAACCGCGTTGCCGCACATTCGTCCGAGTGGCTGATTCATGTCCGTCAACACCGCCACCGTCGGAGTGCCCAGCAACTGACCGACTCGCACCATCGAACGAGCCAGAGCTTCGGCTTGCTCGCGAGTTCTCATGAAGGCCCCGCTGCCCCACTTCACGTCGAGCACCAGCGACTGCAAGTTCTCGGCCAGCTTCTTACTCATGATGCTGGCGGTGATGAGCGGGATGGATGGCACAGTGCCGGTCACGTCGCGCAGCGCATAGAGCTTGCGATCGGCGGGGACGAGATCCGATGTCGTTCCGGTGATGACGCAACCCACTCGTTCGACGACCGACTGCAATTCATCGAGCCTCAGATTGGTGCGAAAGCCGCTGATCGCTTCGAGCTTGTCCAACGTCCCGCCCGTTGGCCCGAGTCCTCGTCCTGACAACATCGGCACTCTTAAATCGCACGCCGCCAACAGCGGAGCCAGCACGATCGAGACCTTATCGCCGATGCCGCCGGTTGAATGCTTATCAACGACCGGCAAGCCACTCGGCCAGTCCAGCACGACACCCGACCTCAGCATGGCTTCCGTGAGTGCCGCGATCTCGTCGTCGGTCATCCCACGAAACATCACCGCCATTGCAAAGGCGGACATCTGATAGTCGGGCAATCGACCTTCGACATAGCTGTCGATGAAAGATCGAATCTCGACGGCCGAAAGCTCTTCGCCATCGCGTTTGCGACAGATCAATTGCACGGGGTTAGGCATGTCGACGACGAGTTCTGGAGAGGCTTGGCTCAGGCAAAGATCAGCAAGCGTGCGGCCAAATAGCAAACACCCAAAAGTTGGCGTTTCGTCCGACCGCTTGAATACGAATCAGGCCAGCACGTCACTCAGAACGTGACCATGCACGTCGGTCAGTTTTCGCTCCAGGCCGTTGTAGTAGAACGTGAGTCGTTCGTGATCGAGTCCCAGCAACTGCAAGATCGTGGCATGGAACTCGTAGACCGACGCGACCTTCTCGACCGCCTTGTAACCAAACTCGTCGGTCGCCCCGTAAGAGAACGGAGCTTTAACGCCCACTCCGGCCATCCACACGGTGAAACCGCTGGGGTTGTGATCGCGACCGCTCGCTCCCTTTTGGAAAGTTGGCATCCGACCGAACTCGGTACACCACACGACCAGCGTGTCCTTCAATAGTCCGCGTTGCTTCAAGTCCTTGATCAACCCCGCCGTGGGCTGATCGAGTATCGGACCATGCACCGCATACTGAGTTGCGATGGACTTATGGCCGTCCCAATTGCTGACGCCTTCGCCGCCAGTTTGATAAGCCCCGTTGAAGAGCTGCACGAACCTCACGCCACTCTCGACCAGTCGCCGCGCCAAGATGCAGTTCCGAGCATACCCAGCCTTCACAGGATTCTGAGCGTCGTCGGCTCCATACAGCTTCAAGATGTGAGCTGGCTCCGAGGACAGATCAGTCAAAGCTGGCACACTCGCCTGCATCCGAGCGGCAAGTTCATAGCTCGAAATTCGAGCGGCCAATTCGCTATCGCCGGGGAAGCGTTCGAGGTGTCGCTCGTTCAAACGCTTGAGGAATGCTTGAGTCGCTTGGTCACCACTGGCTGACAGTGACTCGGGCCGAGCCAAGTTGCGGATCGGACTCGCGGCATTGAAGTCCGTGCCTTGAAACGCCGCTGGAAGGAACCCCGAGCCCCAATTGTTGACGCTGTTCTGAGGCTTGCCGCGCGGATCAGGGATCGCGATGTAAGCCGGCAAGTTCTGGCTGGCACTGCCGAGCGCATAAGTGACCCACGCTCCCAAGCTGGGGAAGCCGTCGAGGGTGTTGCCCGTCGACATGAAGTTCTCGCCGGGCGCATGCGTGTTTGTCTTGCTGGTCAACGAGTGAATGAAGCACATGTCGTCGACCAGCTCGCCCAGATGCGGGACCAAATCAGAAACGTATTTGCCACATTGGCCACGCGGTTTGAACTGCCACGGGCTCTGGGTGAGGTTGCCTTGCTCGCCCTGAAACGTGATGAGCTTGTCGCCACCGGGCAGTGGTTGACCGTGTCGCTTAATCAATTCCGGCTTGTAATCGAACGTGTCGAGCTGGCTACAAGCTCCGGAACAAAACACGACCACAATGTTCTTAGCCTGCGGCGCGAAGTGCGTATCTCTCGCTCCGAACGGACGGCCGGGATCGATCTTTGGTCGGATCGGAGACTTGGCTTCCGAGCTATCTGCCGCCAGCAATCCCTCGCGATTCAGCAATGATGCCAGCGCGATGCCGCTGAGTCCGCTGCTCATCTGATTGAGGAAATGGCGACGACTGAGAAGTGAGTGCATAGCGAGCCTCGCACCGAGGAATGAAGGTTGGTTGGGCTCGCAGTTGAACGCGCGGCAGCAGAGTCGAGCAAGGGAGCAACGTCTGGCGGTTGACGACATTGAGGAACGGGCCGCCTCGCGACTTCGAATTGTACCTCTCAGTCGCGGAGCGACTGAGCTACGTAGGCGAGTCGCTCCGCGACTTGCTGCACCCGAGGCATGGTTGAAGTCACCGCAACCAACGGCGTCTCAACTACCGGCGGATGGAGAAGTTCGGCCACTCGGCGAGGCCCTCTAAGGGGGCGACCTGCTTGTCGGAAATGTTGTCGCTCATCGACGCGTCGATTTCGGACAAGAAGCGATTGACGACACCTTTTGCTCCGGCGACCACCAGCTCGACAGAGCCGTCGGCTCGATTCATGACGAAGCCGGTGACGGGATACCGCTGAGCGATCGCGTTGGTGCGATAGCGAAAGCCAACGCCCTGAACGTGACCGCGATAGATCACTCGTAACTGCGTCGGCGAGGAATTGAGTTCGTTCATGCGTAGGCGGGGCTGAGAGGTCGCAGAGCGGCGGCGAGGAGAGGTCAGCATGCGAGGCCTCAGTAAACAACGACACGAAGCAATGACACCGATCGGCTTCAACACTACGACCACTCGACGCAGTTGTGTTTGGTGTGGTTCGAAAAGATTTTGGACTCGCGCCGAAATCACAGACGCGAACACTCACAACCGGCATAACTGCCGCGACTGGCTGTCTACAGCGCACGGTGTCAGGCACTTCGGAAATTCGGAATTGGGCGATTGATGACTCGGATTGCATTCACAGCAGCAACTCGCCCAATTTCGAATTTCCGAAGTGCCTGAGCCCTCTTGAGAACTGCCCGCACCTACTGGCGAGACACCGCCTTCAGATTCCACTGATAGCGCTCTGCAAACCGACGAACGTCGTTCGCACCGCGCAGCGTGATAACCTCGCGTTGCCCCGAGAATCGATCGGATGGTCCGCGCCACAAGACAATCAACTCGTCGTCACCGAGCGCGGCTTCGTCAGCCAACCAGAGCGCAACGCCCATGAAGAACCGGTCCTGCGGATAGATGGGGGCGCGGCAGCTCTGCAACGCCCATTGCTCAATCCGCACCGCTCGCCAGCCCGACTGAATTCGCGACTCTTCCAAAACCTTGCGAGCACCATCTGGCAAACGATCAACCGCAGACTCCGCGACATAAATCGTCACATGCTCAATCCCTGAAGCGTAGACCGCCCACGCCGGCCAATTGTCGCAATAGCCCCAGGGCTTCAGCCCTGGCAGCAAGATCGCGCTGGCCAGAATGATTTGATTGAGACGCCCCCAAGAACTGCGAGTTGGCGACACCATCAAGTCAGCCCCTGGCTCGATCGGAGTTGCTCGCCGAGCAGCCTTCAGCAGTAACGCGTTTTGCCCGATGAAATAGATATTCCACAAGAAGACACCGGGGAGATGGTTCAAACCCAGCGGTCCAACAGCCGCCATGAGTCCCAAGTGCATCACGATCGACAACCCGCAACCAAACTTGCGAGTGCTCGGCACCAGCATCGTTAGAGCGACAGCGAATTCGCCCAGGGGCAAGACGGCCGCAGCCAGCTGACGATCTTGCGGCTTCCACCAGCGAAACTGGATGTTGTCGGCTCCGTACAAGGACTCAATGAATTGCTGCCCGTATGAGTCCAGAAAGCTGGCATCGAACTTCGACCAAGCCGACCACGCATACAAACTGACGGTCAACCACAACACACCTCGCCGCCAGCGTTCAGGATCGCGACAAGTCCCGATCGACATCGCACTCACCAACATGCCATGCCAGACCCACGGCTGCAGCCGGTTCTGATCGGGCAAAACCAGCACAATCAACAGGACCAATAAGCTCGCCCACGCATGAGGCAAAAGTCGGGGACTTGATCCACTGTCGAAGGGCGTTGGCGTTCTGATGTCGCGTTGAGACGACAACCACTCTCCGTTCAACCAGCGGGCCAATCCAGAGGGCAACCGTCTCGGCCAAAGACCAACTATCAAGCTCACCAACACGACGGTCAGCAGAGCCAAACCAGCGCGAGTGACAATCAGCGCCGAGACTCCGACCACTCGCAGCGGCCAAAACCACGGCACCTGCGGAAAGCCGCTGTTGCCGAGCCACAGCCCCGAGGTCGCCAGGAACAACGCGAAGAGACACAGCCCAAACCACGCTTGCTCGACCGGCGGCGCTGGCAGCGATTGCGCAGGCTCAATCGATTGTGCGGCTTCGTTTGTAGCTGACAGGTCGGAACTCAACGGGGCGTCCTTCCGGATGTGACATACGCTTGGAGGTGATCGAGCCGGACATCGTTCCAAAGTGAAACACAGAAAAGGCCAGTTTGGGGCAACGATCGAAGGAACCTAACACAAAGGTTTGATCGAGCTTCAAACAACTCAAAGAGGTCTCACGCAGAGACGCTGAGTTCGCAGAGATCTAGCGGCCCAATCACTCGGTCTTCTCTGTGTCCCCTGTGCCTCTGCGTGAGCTTACCTCGAGCCGTTCAAGTCTCGATTTCACAACCACTCGCGCAGCGGCAGCAATCTCCTCACGACCTTCGCAACAGGCCGGGCACCATGACTCCCACAGGCATTGAAATCAACGACCTCGTCGTTCGCTTCGGACGCTTTACGGCGGTCGATCGCCTGACGCTTTCCGTGAAACCGGGCGAGCTGTTTGGCTTCCTCGGCCCCAACGGCGCGGGCAAGACCACCACGATCAAAGTGCTCATCGGCAGCCTG
Organism: Planctomycetaceae bacterium; assembly: GCA_900299185.1. Classification (GTDB taxonomy): domain Bacteria; phylum Planctomycetota; class Planctomycetia; order Planctomycetales; family Planctomycetaceae; genus AM-0621. The sequence goes on along the minus strand of OMIV01000308.1, from coordinate 1,035 downwards.
CGCCCGACCAGCGGTTCTGTGCGAGTGGCTGGGTACGAGATCCCGTCCGAGTTCGAGCAAGTCAAACCCATCTTTGGTTATGTGCCCGATACCGAGAACCACATTGAAGAGTTCACTGGCCGCGAGAATTTGGAACTCTATGCGGACCTCTACAATGTCCCTCGTTCCGTCGTCGGTCCAGCACTCGCGCGACTGGAACTGGCTGAGGCCGCCGACGTTCCGGTCCGACGATATTCCAAAGGCATGCGTCGCAAGCTGCTGATCGCTCGTGAGATATTGCATCAACCTCGGATTCTGTACCTCGACGAGCCGACCGCGAATCTCGACATCCACTCGACCGACCTCGTCCGTCATCTGCTGAGAGATCTGGCGTCAAAAGGCACCACCATCTTTCTGACGACGCACGACATGGATGAGGTCGAGCAGATCTGTGACCGCGTCGCGATCTTGTGCAAAGGCAAATTGGTCGAGTCAGACACGCCCACCAACTTTGTGACGCGGCACGTCAAACGCATCATCGCGGCTCAGTACTAACGTGATCGAGAAGTCGTTCGCGAGTCTCTAGATCTGGACATCGACGATCAGCGTGAGCGACTCGCCAACATCATTCGCACCGAACGTTGCGTCCGAGTCCACTCGCAGGAATTCAACTTCCACGACGTCTTCTTGAAGCTGACCGGCCAGTCCTACACCTGACCGCCTTCAAGTGGGGCAAGTTTCCAACGTGTCTCTCATCGTGAAATGGAGAATCTTCCAAGAGTGCTCTACGGCTCTCGCCCAACATGCCAACCAGTCTTCTCGGAGTTTCGACATGATCCGTCTCAGCATGCTCAAGATTCTGCTCGGTCGCGAATTCATGCGACTGAAGAAGAACCCGTCAGCGTTGTTGTTGCTGGGCATGTTGGCCGCCGTCGCCGTGCTGATGGCCACCAGTCGGCCCGTCGACAAACCGACGAAGCCCGTCGCGGAAAACTTCTGGATCATCTACGACCGCGAGACCGAGTGGCTGAAGTTCCTCGAAGAGAACCGCCCCGA
>OMIV01000307.1 GCA_900299185.1 Planctomycetaceae bacterium | reverse complement strand
GGAATTTAACATCCTGCCATCCGAAGCCGATACCAATCTTCGAAAGGCAGAATCATGACAAACGCAACTGCAAAAGCCGTCGCCTACTACCGAGTCTCGACCAAGCGTCAGGGAGCGAGTGGGCTCGGACTTGAGGGACAGCGGACAGCGGTTGCCGAGCACATCGCCCGGAGCGGATTGGCTCTCGCCTACGAATACACCGAGATCGAATCCGGCAAGAACAACGATCGCACCGAGCTGGCGAAGGCGATTGCTCACGCCAAGCGAATGGGAGCCGTGCTTGTCGTCGCGAAGCTCGATCGACTGGCTCGCAACGTCGCCTTCACGTCGAAGCTGATGGAAGCTGGAGTCGAGTTCGTGGCTTGCGACAATCCGACCGCGAATCGCCTGACGATTCACATCCTCGCGGCAGTTGCTGAAGACGAGGCCCGACGCATCAGTGATCGAACGAAGGCTGCTCTCGCGGCTGCGAAAGCTCGCGGCGTGAAGCTCGGAGCGGCTCGGGAAGGTCACTTCGACGGGATCGACCGAGGCGAGTGGCTCGGCAAGGCTCGCGAGAAGGCTGCCGAAGCAGTGAAGAAGTCAGCGGACGAAGCCTACGTCGACATCATCGAAGAGATGCGAGCGATGCGAGACGAAGGGCTCTCTCTGCGAGCGATCGCAACCAAGCTGACCGAGAAGGGCTACACAACGCGGCGCGGCAAGGCTTGGAACTCGGTGCAAGTGATGCACGTTCTGAATCGGTTCGAAGCTGCGACGGCTAACTAGGTCGGAAACTTTTTTGGGGGAGCTGAGTGCATGGCGACAAACAAAAAGCCGAAAGTTGCGGTCAGGACAGTGAAGGATGGCGAATCAGTCCAGATTGACGGCGTTTCCGTGACGGTCACAAAGCTCGTTGGCCGGGGCAATCGCTACTTGGTGAAAGTGGCAAAGGATGTCGTTGAAGCAACTTCATGCGGTGACTTGATGCAACAAAAGTGACGTCGCTTCTTTGGATGCGATCCGATCGCCCAGAAGCTCGGCAAGGCATCCCGAGAACGGCGATTCGAGGCTCTCCGGTAGCAACTGGGTAGCAACAAACGAAAACCGGCGAGCAACTCACTTCGAAGTTGCTCGCCGTTTTTGCTTGTAATCAGCCTGTTTCCGAAAATATCCCCGACAGGATTCGAACCTGTGACCTACGGTTTAGGAAACCGTCGCTCTATCCATCTGAGCTACGGGGACAAAGTACTGTTTTTATAGTGCTTTTCTGAGAATCTGAGACTGCCAGCTTCGGCCGACTACTTCTTTTGCTCGACATCCTTGTTGCGCCGAATGTTGGCGCATCGCGTGGGCAGCGACTCCTTCCTCAACTCGTCGAAAAGTGATGCCACTCCAAAGGAGATTACTTCATCTCGACGTTCACGGAAATCGTCAGTTGATCGTCCGAAGAAGCCTTATCCTGACATCCCACTTTCATCGCATGCCGGCGAGGCTTGGCAAAAAGTGGATTCGTTGCAAAGCCCACTGCTTTGGAAGGTGTTGCGCATCGTCAATGGAATCTTGGCATTGAATTGATGACGATGGCTGGAACGAAGCCCTTGAGATTTACCAGGCGAAAGTTGATGACCTGCATGTCGAATCAACTTCTCGATTGACGACTTGCAGTCTCGCTATTGCTGAACTCCGTAATCCCTTTCTCGCTCCGAAGCTTCGCCAAATGATAGCTGGAGAGATCACAGTTCGAACCGTCGACGATTATCGCGAAACCAGATTCCGGCTCGTGGCATTGTTCGGCAAGACTCGTTTCGTTGATGATCTAGCAGTTGTCGATTTCGAAAACCTACGAGCCGGGATTGCAGCGGCCTAGGAGCCGACTTCGTTGTGAAACTAGGCACAACGAGTTCGGACTATCTCTAAGTTGCAATTAAGTCGGGGATAACTGATCAAGCCGGTCTGCTATGGACCACAGATCAAGATGCTCGCAAGGCAGGACATCTGGAAGCTTTGAGTGGCGCAAGGCAATCGCATGTTCGAAGCCGCGGAAAGGAGATTGCTCCTAAGGCGGTATGGGCATTCAAAGAGCTTGATTGATGTGTTCGGTGAGTCAGATGAAGTCGGGTAAGTTGAGGGCTTTTCTCGTAGCGAGCGGCCGCTCTTTGGAAGCGTTTGATGCGGCTGAATTACTGCTCAAAGACGTTCCGACTTTTGTACCGACCTGTGTGGTATCTCTTCTTGGTCTTGCGTGTCGGATTGGGATGGATGCACGCTCGCGACATTAAGAATCGTACTCTTTGGCGGATGTCATCGCTGTTTCACGCTGCGTCTGTGAGCACATGCTTCACCGAGCCTGATTTCAGTTCCATCTACTGGCCTTGTTGCTACGGATCGTCGCCACACTGACCAAAAGTCACCAACGGTTTCAGCAGACGCCCACATCGAATCACGGCCACATGTAATTGTTTCGTCAGGACTCTGCAGCTGAGTTCTCAGCGAACGTCTTAGGTCAGCATCTTTTTTTCCTTGGCGCGACGACGGCTCATTGATGCCACTGAATGAGCCTTGATACTCGTGGAGTCGAATTGCACTTCGTCCAAGTCGGGCTCACCCTGCGAGCCAACGAACTGATCCCAGACTCCGTTGGCACGCCAGCGATTAAATCGCATCCAGTCCGAGTTCGATTTGTTCAATCGAGCCGGAAAGTCGTCTGACAAAATGCCGATCTTCAACACCAAGAGCATCGCATCCACCAACAGGCGATTGTCCGCAGCCGCGACCGGGTTCCCTTCCTTGCGTTAACAGGTCTTTGATTTGGATCCATTAAGCATCAATAAGTTGATGTCGGCGTCGCATGCGAAACTCATCCTTAAGTTCCCTTAAGACACCAGAATGACTCCACCTTCGGCAAGGTTTAATGACCATACGGGCCAGCCGTCAGAACAGACGCGACAGCGTTGCCTTCATCACTGAACTCCTCGAAAAGCCCCCGAAACGAACCGTTGCCAGCTCTAACCCTCAGCGGGCCGTGAACGCTTACGGTTTTGATTTGAGCTACTTCGCGATCGCTGTTTTGACTTTGATAGCAGCTTCGGTGCGGGCTTTGGCGAGGACGCTTTCAAGTGTTACTGGTTTACCACCTTGGCGTTTGCTTTCGTCAGCGGCTTCCATGAAGGCGTAAATCTCGAGTGTTTCTTGTTCGGAAACCGGAACGACTTTCGATTGGAAGAACTTACCGATTTCGACGGCAAGCGGTTGGTAGCCATCGAACTTGCCGATCTCGGAAACGCCCTTGGTTCCAAATGCCGTGCCTCCGTAGCCTGAACCGCCCGAGCGAATGCCGCGGAACGTTCCAATTCGACCGCCCTTCCAAGTTCCCGCGACGAAATCGAAGTCCTTCGTCGACGTGCGACTCACTGACTCGCAGCCAGTCCCCATCACCGTGAAGAGCGTTTCGACGCCATGAATGCCGTACCAGAAAAGGTCGGGATGAGTGCCTTCTAACGAGCATGGTGAGTACGCATCGCATCCGGTGATGTCGCCAATTTTTCCGGCCCGAAGTGCTTGCGCTACACTGGCGAATCTCAATGACGACGAAGAGAACAACGGCGTCTTGTAGTGTCGGCTAAGTTCGAAGATCGCGACCGCATCGGTTAACGAGCCAGCAATTGGCTTATCGATGAAGACTGGCTTGCCAGCTTTGAGCACTGGAATGACCTGCTCGAGATGTGGTCGTCCGTCGTTGGTTTCCAACAAGACAGCGTCGACCTGCGAGACCATCTCATCGAGTGAATCAATAACTTTTACACCCAAGGCCGTGATCTTGGTTGTGTACTCGGGCACTCGCTCTGTGCTTGATATGATATCGGGACTGCCTTTGGGGTAGACGAGCGTGACTCGGAAGCCGGGAATTGCAGACTTTTCGGCATTGAAGATTTGAGCGAACGCGAGGCAGTGCGAAGTATCGAGCCCGATCATTCCAATCTTCATGACCTTTGCAGGCTGAGCGTCGGCCTTCGGTTCATCTTTCGCCGCCTCCGTGTCTTTGGCAGGTTCTTTAGCGGCTTGTTGATTGTTCGCCGTTAATCGAGTCACGGCTGCGACGGCTTGATCGAGTACGTTGTTGGTCGCGTCGACTTTGTCCCAAATTACTGCCGTCTGGTCGCGGCTGACGCTGACGATCCGCTTGCCATCCGCTGACAACGCCACACCTAACACGGGAGCTTCGTGCTTCTTGAGTTCAGCGAGTGTCTTACCAGTGGCAACTTCCCAAACATGAACCTCGTTCTTGCCGACCGCTCGGCCACCGGCCGAACTGACGATCTGCTTGCCATCTGCGGTGAAGCGAAGTTGCGTTATCGGCCGTTGATGGTCGTCATAAGCGAGCATCAATGTGGCGTCCTCGAGCTTGTGCAACTTGATGACTCCATCAAACCCGCCAGAAGCCAATTGCTTGCCGTCAGGCGAAAACGCGACGGTCGTGGCTGCTCGCTGATGTGACTCTAACTGCTTGAAGAGTTCTCCAGTCGCCAGGTCGTAAACTTTGATCGGCCCCGGACGAGTTGGACGAGTCTCATCCCCAGAGGCTGTCGCGATGCGTTTGCCGTCGGGAGATAACGCCAACCCCATGATTGGATCTTCGGCTTCCTTCACGAGCACCTTGCTCTCACCGCTGCTGAGATCCCATTGGCGCACGGTGCCGTCTTCGCTGGAGCTCAGGAGCTGTTGGCCACCCGCAACCGGAATCAAAGATGTCACGAAGCCTCGATGACCGCTGAGAACGCGACTCGTTCCATTTGCCAGACCGAAGATGACAACCTTCTGATAACCACCTGCGAGAAGTTGCTTGCCATCGGCACTGAAAGCCAACGAGCGGACTCGACCGAGTTTCGAGGTCAGCTCTTTGAAGACCTTCTGATCGGCGGCGTTCCAGAGAACGACTTTGTCGTGTGTCCCAGTTGCGATCAGCTTGCCATCCGGGGCGCACTCCACGCTGGTAACCCAATCCGTGAATCCGCCCAACGAGCCGGCTTCTCGAATCGTAATGGCGTCGGCTGCCGGCAGAGTCACTGCTAACCCAAGTACCGCGCACAAGGCCAACAAGACGCTCAGTCGTCGCATGAGAGACTCCTCTGTGGAAAGGGGATCGAGCAATTGCTGATGTCGGCAACATAAGTCGGTCCCGATCAGAACCCAATCCTGAAGCAGCATCGAAGCTCGTCATATCGGACCGGATTTCCTCGACTGTCCGCATTCAATCTACGATTAACCGGTAGCGGCGCAAGGCACGTTGCTTCAATCGATGAATCCTGAATATGCTCAGTGTCCTCGCGCTCGTGATCGCGGGGCGCGGCAAGGATGCCGAGTCAGACTCTTATCGCACGAAAGGCGCAGTGATGCCCGGAGTGATTCGACCGAGGGACCGGAAAGCCCCCCAAGAATTCTTTGTCGGTGTTGATGTCGGCGGAACGAACATCAAGACCGGTGTTGTGACCAGCACGGGCAAAGTGCTGTCGTCCGTGGTCGTTGCTACCGAGGCGGAAAAAGGCCCTGAGGCGGGCTTGCAGACCATTAAAGCGGCGATTGAAGAAGCTGTGATGCAAAGCCCTATTCGATGGCAGGGCATTACGGCGATTGGACTCGCGGTGCCTGGAACGATCGATATCCCCAACGGCATCTGGATGGAGCCAGCCAACATGCCGATGTGGCGGCACATTCCGATTCGACAGTTGATGGCAGACCACTTCGAAAAGCCAACAGTCTTCCTCAATGACGCCAATGCTGCGGCTTTCGGCGAGTATTGGGCGGGAGCAGGCGCGGGAGCCCATAGCCTCGCACTTTGGACGATGGGCACTGGGATCGGCTGCGGGTTGATCATTGATGGTCAGATCGTTGAAGGCGCCCATTCGCATGGCGGCGAGTGTGGTTTTCTTTACATCCAAATTGAAAACGGCAGACATGCTGCGACGGGCATGAAGGGCACGCTCGAAGCTTATGTTGGCTCGGCGGGATTGATGACTCGCTGCAAAGAAGCCTTAGCTCGCGGTGACTTCTCGACGGTCATGGCGGAACGATTGAAGTCCGGCGAGGCACTCTCACCGCTGTTGATTGCCGAAGCTGCAGAGCACAACGATCCGCTTGCCCTGTCGCTGATCGACGAGTCCGCTCGATTCATGGCTTTCGGCACCGCCAATTTGATGCACACCATCGATCCTGGAGTGGTCCTGTTCGGTGGCAACATGACCTTTGGTCGCAATGAAACCGAACTTGGTCGACGGTTTCTGAGCATTGTGCGTGATGAGGTTAAGCGGCTGTCGTTCCCAGTGCCGTCCGCCAACGTGCGAATCGATTATGCGAGTCTCGGCGGGCAAGCAGGTTTTATCGGAGCCGGGGGTTGGGCATGGTCGACCTTTGGGGCCGAAGCGATCGCATCAGTTCGAGGACACGCAGTTTGATCGAGTTAGACGCGACCTCAGGATGAATCTTGATCGAGTTCATTCAGATGTCGCTGAGCCGCTCCGAGATGGCCCGTGGTTGCTCGGATGCGAGTCTCAAGTGCTAAATGGATCGGCGATCTCACGAAGAGATCACAGCCTCGGAGTTGTCGTTTGAGGAAAGCCGGTTATGGATTTGCAGGCAGACTCTCAGTCGATTCCATCTCTTGATTGGCTCAGCACGCCGCCGCAAAGCGGCCTGCCAGTCGGGTTTCGCATGTTGTGCGTCGCGGCGACCGAGCCTTCCTGGATTGGCCTCGCGTTGCGATTGGATGGAGTTGGTTGTCACGACTCGCGTTTGCGGTGGGTCTCAACTTCTGCAGAGGCAATGACGGTTCTGCGAAATGAAGTCTTTGACGTCATCGTACTGACCTACTCAGCGAGCAGCGGTCACAGCGAAAGCGATCTCATCAATTTGCTCCATGCGATTCGCGCATCAGGTTGTGAAGACGCCATCGCGTTACTCACCAGTCAGCCCAACGATTCACTGAGTGCCGCCGCTTGCGACGCGAACGCCGAGATTCTGGTTAGCGCTGCGATGTGGGACTCCAAGGCACTCGTGCCTTGCATTCAGCGAGGACTTAGACAGTGCGAACTGCGCCGCGAAAATCATCGGCTCTCTGTCGCCAATCATCGAAGATTGGTGCGTGAACGCGATGAGGCCGACCACTTGCTGCAGCAACAACGCGACATCGTCAAAGAGCTTGAGTTACTGACTGGCCGATTGAGTGCCGAGGACGACGCTCGAGTTTTTGATCCGGATGGGCTTGTTGCGAGCGGGGTCGTTGCAGAGCCAAACCATGTGCGTCTGCGAGTGCCCGACGAAATCAAGACGTATTACCAAGAGCTGCTGCGGACCTATGTCATCATGGGCAATGGCAATCTCGGTTCCGAGATAGTGGCTCTCTCTCAAGTCCTCGCGAAGATTGGGTTGAGTCCGCGAGAGACGTTGTCCTTACACCTTGAGCGTGTCGAACAATTAGTTCGAGGACTCGGTAATCGCAGCACTCGGCATGTCATGGCGCGAGCAGACTTGCTTGTGCTCGAACTCATCATGCACATCGGTGAGTGCTACCAGAATCAAGCTCAAGATGAGCCTGCTCTTTAGATAGAGCCATCAGCCTCAGCGGCGAACGCGAGCTAAAGCCGCGATAGAGCGCGTCGCGATAGCGTGACCGCACGTCAGAGTGACCGACTTGTCGGATTGGTTACATCAGGGTCGACACGCTTGGAAGCTCACTGTCACCAACACGCTTGCCGTAAACTGCATGGAGTCGGTTCTGAGTCGCTGCAATCGCTGCTTCAACGTCACTCGGGAAGATCTTATTTGCAGCCACAAGTTCATTGGCCAGAGCTCTCAGTGTTTGGATCGATAAGTCTCGTTCAAAGATCAACAGCAAGCGTCGCTCGACAAGATCGTCGAGCGTCTGAGCCCATTCCGTCTGGATCGACCAGCGAACAAACTCGATCGGGATATGCGTGCCGATCAAAGACGGGCGAACGCTGTCGTCGTCGCGGTTCGCCGGTGAAGTACTGGCGGGTGTAAAGATTTCTCCAAAGCGGTTGCCGACGAAGCTCCAGACCGAAGCTACTTGCTGCGGTGATAATTGATAGTTCCGAGCCAGTCCCTCAAAGAGCCGTCGACGCTCTTGTTCGTTCGATGGAAACGCTTCGGCACCTGGTACTAATCGATGGTGCGAAGATTCTCGGCGCGGCAGTCCCAGTCGCTGCAGCACGATGTCTGTAACTTCGGCGGCCAGCGCGCGACATGTCGTTAGCTTGCCTCCGACGAGTGTGAGCGCCGGAATCCCTTGCAGTGTTGTCGGCTCAATCGAGTGCCCCCGCGGAATGGCCGACGTTGTGCTCGATGCGACATTCGGCAATGGCCGCACGCCCGCGTGATGCATTTCGACGTCGCTCTCGGAAAGAGCGACCTTGGGGAAGATGTCGTTAACCATTGAGAGCAAGTACGAGATGTCGCTCGGAGTCGCGGTGGCGGCGCCTGGATTACCTTCAAAGAGTTCATCCGTGGTTCCAATCAACGTGCCGTCTCCACAGGGCAGAATGAAAACCAATCTCCCGTCGTTCGCTTCGGCATAAACTCCATAGCCCGATAGAGCCTCTTTCAGTGCTGGCGAGTGAGAATACAGATGAGTTCCCTTGGTACCGGCGAAGAGTGATGACTCTGGCTGACCGAGCGATTGCAATGTTGCGTCGCCCCATGCACCGGTCGCGTTAATGATGAAGGACGGTTCCAATCGCTCTGCCGCCAACTGACCTGCGAGTGCCGCGCCATTGGGACTCACACGCAAGGCTCCCTCAGTGCAACTCACGGTATTGCCGAGACGAATTTCGAAATCGCGCTGATAGACCGAAGCAGCTCGTTGCCCATCAGCCAGCAACGCCAACACAAACCTTTCGGGGTAGAGCATCTGACAGTCGGAGTACTCACACAGCCATCGCTTTTCACTCGCGAGTCCAGAAGAGTGATCAGCTCGCAAGACTCGATGACCTGGCAAAGATGATCTTCCAGCGAGCCAATCGTAGATCTCTAGTCCGAAGCTGACGGCCAACATTCCTCGAACGGATGCTGATCGGCTCGGTAGGAGTCTCTGTCCCAACGCTGTTCCGCTAAGACCGGAAAACTTGAGTGCTCCTGACCAGAGCCCACCCCACAGGCCATTCACGGGAATTCGCAGTCGTAACGGAGTGACGAACTGCGGAGCGGTTTTCAGCAATCGCTCGCGTTCAGCGAGTGACTCGCGGACCAACGCGAAGTCGCGGTATTCGAGATACCGGAGGCCGCCATGAATCAGCCGCGATGAGCGAGCTGTCGCTCCGTAAGCGATATCGTGCGAGTCGATGAGCCATACCGGCACGCCATTGATCGCCAACTCACGAGCGACCGCGCACCCATTAATGCCAGCTCCCAGTATGACCACCGGACTTACTGGCATAGGCGGGCTCGAAGATGAGAGCGGATCACGTGACATATTTTTGCAGTCGGAATCAGGCCTGGCTCGCTGACTCGCGCTGAGCGGCGATCAAAGCGCTTGCCAAAGGTGAATGACGGGCGGCACATGAGTTGCGAACCGTTTGCCAACATCAATTTTCAATAGTGCTGCCAGTGCTCCTGCAGCGCTATCCCCGGTGATTATTGGCCTTTGGGTCTCGACGACAATGCCTACTGGAGGCTCATCATGAATAACCGCATTCGGATCGCAGTAGCTGACGACGAAATCGATATGAGAGACTTCTACGAGCAAGTTCTCACGCGATTGGGTTATCAAGTCGTTGCCGTTGCCAAAGACGGGCGAGACCTCGTCGACCAATGCCGAGTCACGTCGCCAGACCTCATTATCACCGATCTTCGAATGCCGGTGATGGATGGCCTTCAAGCGATCCACTTTGTCGCGGAAGAGCGTGCGGTTCCGGCCATAGTCGTATCAGCTTATCACAACGACGAGTACTTAGAGCGTGCCAGAGATGAACATGTCCAAGCCTATTTGGTGAAGCCCATCAAATCGGCAGACCTGGAGCCAGCCATCGTTTTGGCCATGAAGCGATTCGAGGAACTGGAGTGTGCTCAACGCGAAGCTCGCGACCTGAGGTCTGCTCTAGAAGAACGCAAGATCGTTGAGCGAGCGAAAGGCATTCTGATGGACCGTGCGAACCTTTCCGAACCTGAGGCCTTTCGGCGACTGCAAAAGCTCTCGAATGACAAGAACGTAAAGCTCGCTGAGATCGCTCGTATGATTGTGACTGCTGAAGACGCATTCGCTGTGGCCTAGGTCGCGAGTTGTTTGAGACAAGCTGCAGCACAAGTTTCAATGTTTCACAAAACAAAAGGCGACGGAGCCGAGTGAGAAAGTCTCACGCAATTCCGTCGCCTTCTTGCTTTGAGCAATGCTTGCTAATCGAGTCTGTTAGGCAGGTTCAAAGCGGCCGTCAGAATAGACTTTCATTCCTGGACCATTCTGGTGTGGAGCGGTTGCGAAAAAATGAAACCGCACAGGATGGCCCATGACGTGACCGCCCATGGTGAGATATGAGCGAGGGTCGTTGATATCTTCTGCACCGTCCGGGAAGACGGACCAAGAGAATTCATCGAGTCGCTCAAACCGGCCAATCAAACTTTGAATGTTGAGTTCGAAGCTCATGTGTTGAGCGTGGCCGTCGCGAGGACCGCCGACGATTTCAGTGCGTCCCAAGTACATGTGAACGACCCAGACATCACCGTCCGGAATGCATTCGAAGCCGACGCGAGCAACGTCTGAAATTGGCTCGAAAGATTCCGCGAACTCCTCGATTAAAGCTGTCAGCCAATCAGGCCGCAGGTCGCGTTTCTTTTGGCGCGGACGCCAGCCTTCCATCTGTTTCAGCAAGTGCTGCACGACGAGGTGAGAATGGCTCAAGGTCAGGACTCCCAGTGGCAAATCGCGAGGTCAATCAGGATGAATTGGCAGGCGGGCGACCCACTCCGTCCAACCTGTCGCAATCGGAAGAAGAACATGGTCGCCCGCTGTGCCAAGTTAGGCACAACATAGGCAAGCACAGTTATCGGGATCCCCGACGTCGCTTCGCATCCAATTAGGCAAGCTAGAAAGACTCTTTCACACGTCGCGTGAAGCTGCACCGCTCATTCGGCCAATGCGTTTACCACCAATCGTTCGAGGTAATTCAGTCATGCCACTCGTTTCGATAACGATTAGCCATGACGGTGAGATGGATTGTTCTGCGGCAAAGTTCTTGAATGCATCGCTATCGAGAATGACGGCTGCAGAATCGCGAGTCTCGTTGTGTCACTCATCAAGGCCGCGAGCGATCTACGTCAATGCAAAGAGCCCAGCAGAGTTGCTCTGCTGGGCTCTTTAGATTTGGTGAGGTATCGCTTCAGCAATCGTTACAACCCGGATTTGAGATAACCCTGATAGGCCTCGGATACCCGGCCTTCGTTCGTATCTCCCGAATGAACATAGAGGCCATATCTCAGTCGCAACGTAGAACCAGGCATCAAGAAATAATGGTCAGCGGGACGCTTGCCGTTGGTGTAAGACTTCTCCCCAAACGGACTCATCGAGAAGAGGCCATAATCTCGAACGTGATATCGAGACGGTCGCAAGTTCTTGGGATGGTCAAACAACGCCACTCCATGTATTTTTCCTTCCACCGTGCCGTAGTAGTCGACCCAATCTGATGTTTGCCCCCAGCACTCTGCAGTTGTCTTCAGGCCGTCAGCGTTGCAGACCTTGCCACCTTGCTTCTCACGCATCGAATCGACCATTCGAAAGCCGAAGAGTCCCTCTTTCGTATCGCCAAATTCAATCGCGCGATCACCCGGCGTCCGAAAGCGAATGTCGAATGCCATTACTCGATTCGTGAAGATGCTGACCGTTGTTGTTTCCGTAACGACAACTCTTCCATCGTTGGCAAGCCAGTTATTGACCACTTCAAACTGAGCTGGATTCCCTTCCGCAACAAGAACCTTTGAACTTTGAGTCGCGATCTTGCCGGCTTCAGCCCAGAATTTGATGCCATCGACTTCGTCGATCGAAACCCAAATGCCTTTATGGTGAGGGTGGTCTCCCTGTCCTTTACCCTGAATGGGCCTCGAAATCACGGTCCCATCCGCTCCGCGAACCGGGAAGAAATAAGGCTTAGGCTGTTCCGGCTTCATGACGTACTGAGTGAATTCCTGACCGTCGATAAGCACCGCGATCGACTTATCTCCGGGGTTATCAACTAACTTCACCCGTTGCGATTGAGCGCTGGAAACTCCAGACAACGCGCTGACCAGAACCAAGGCCGCGAACCATAAGTTCTTCATCACGACTCCTCCGGTAACGAGTTCCGACAACATCAATTCCATTAAGAACTGCACTTCGTCGCAGGCTGGCGGACTCAGGTCGACGCTGCAACCGAGTGTTTGAATCGAAACGCCAGCAGGGACTGTCGGGCTTTGTGGGATTCTTCAGAAATTTGCCTTACCTAGAACCACTCACTGGCTAGAAGGGCGTTCGTTGCCGATACCTATTGCCGAGATTGCTGCTTTTTTTAAAGAGAGGGCAGAGAATCTCTTTCCGGCTCGAAAGCGACCTGCTTATAGTCCCGCCGCTTTGAAGGCCGCCAAGGATGGTTCTAATGCCTGCCAATGGATTACCAAGCAGTCATTGATGACGCTTCGGTCAAATGCATGCAGCGTTTTGAGTTCCTGGTGGAGGCTCACTGGTCCGACATGGCAGAAACGATTTCATCGTCGACGACCGTTTTTCTTTCTCGCCTTCTCCTTGGTCTGCGCGAAGCTGTTGCCGCGCGATTCGCTTTGTTGCTCGTCCCGATCTGGAGCGTGAATACGTCTCGATGTGGGATCTCGGTCTTCCGAACATCAATAGCAGCACAGCGTCATTCGGTCGGAAATAAGCGTCTCGCCCACATACAGCGATGATATCAGTCTCCTGAGCCGGCAGGACAATCCGGCTGGTTTCTTCGGAAATCAGCAGCCGTCGATCTCTCGCGGTCTCGAAGAACCGCGTGACGGCCCGAGTTTCTAGCCCTCGTCTCTCGATCCTTAATGATCCACACTCGAGGCCTATCAATGCTCGGTTGAGTCCGAGTTCCGTGATGAAGACTTCATTCTCTTGTCGCTAAGGGTTGAGCTATGGCTCCCGTTCTTGATTTGTCTGCGCACTCTGTCCGTTTGGCCCGTCCTGTTGTTTCCTTCGATCAAGCTCGCGAGATCGCAGAAGAACATGGCACGCCAACTTTAGTCATTTCACGTTCGACCGTTCGCCGCAACTACGAAGCGATGCGAGCCGCCATGCCTAATGTCGAACTGTTCTATGCAGCGAAGTCCAATCCTGCTCACGGGATCTTGCGGACTCTTTGCGAGAGTGGATCAAGCTGCGATGTGTGCTCGTGGGGCGAAATGAAGGCTGCTCTCGCAGCAGGTTTCACACCCGACCGCATGATCCATACGCATCCCTGCAAGACCGAAAGCAACATCACTGATTGCTGGAATGCTGGTATGCGTTGGTTCGTTGTCGATTGCGTTCCAGAGCTCGACAAGATGGTTCGATGGGCGCCAGAGGCCAATCTGATTTTGAGATTGGCAGCATCGTCACAATCGAGCTTGATTAATTTGTCGGCCAAGTTTGGCTGTGCGACGGACGAGGCAATGCACATTCTGCGTGAAGCTCGCCGACGAGGTTTGAAAGTGAAGGGCATCTCGTTCCACGTTGGATCTCAGTGTCTTAACCCGTCGGATTACGAGCGAATGTTGTTTAAGACTCGTGAAGTTTGGGACGAAGCTGTCGCCGAAGGATTCGAGTTGGAAATGCTCGACGTTGGAGGAGGTTTCCCGGCTCCGTACCGTCGCCCAGTGATGTCTCTCGAGTCCTTCTGCCATCAGCTAGATAACGCTTTGGTGAAGACTTTCGGCGACCTCAATGTTCGCATCATCGCAGAGCCAGGCCGCGGTATTAGCGCCGAGACCATGACGTTGATCACCAAAGTTCTGGGCAAGAACAAGCGTGGCGGAAAGATGTGGTACTTCATCGACGATGGAGTTTATGGCTCTTTCTCGGGCAAGCTCTTCGATCATGCCGACTTCGAGCTGGTGACGGAGAATGCCATTGAACGACAGCACTTCCCTTGCGTCGTTGCCGGTCCAACTTGCGACTCACACGACATCGTCTCGGAAGATCAGGAGCTTCCAGATTTGGAGATCGGTGAGTTGCTTTTAGTACCCACAATGGGCTCTTACACAAACGCGAGTGCGTCGCCGTTCAATGGCTTGGATGTCGCGAAGATCATTGAAGTTGAGTAGCCCATACTCCTGCGGCAGGTCTCCCTAAGAGATCGCCATGTATTGCTTCAATCTCTGGCGACAGGCTCGTTGATGACTTCATCAACGAGCCTGTCGTTTTTTAGGTAGTGGTCTAATCAATTAAGGATTCTGGGGAATCTGGTACGCCTTCACGGCTAAAGGAGGGATCGACCCAAAATGCGTCGACAAATTGAGATCAAGCGAATCCCATTTTCCGGGCGTGTGTTTGTGTTGGGGTGCGGTGCCGTTTCTCAATGCACGGTGCCATTGCTTCTGAGGCATCTTGATATGCCTGCCAACCGCATCACGGTTATGGACATGGAGCCTCGCGAGGACCGAATTGCTGATGCAGTCTCGGCAGGTGTGTGCTTCATCCAGAATCAAATCAGCGCCGAGAACTTCCACGTGGTTCTAAGTCAGTACCTCGGCCCCGGTGATTTGTTTGTCGATCTCTCATGGAATGTCGACACGATTTCGATGTTGGATTGGTGCCATCGGCATGGAGTGCTCTTCATCAACACGTCTGTCGAAGAATGGGATCCCTACCAAACGAAAGATGGACCAGAGAAGACGCTGTATCACCGGCAGATGAATATTCGAAAGCACGTGGCCAAGTGGCAAAACGCTGACCACGGACCAACAGCAGTACTCGATCACGGTGCCAACCCTGGGTTGGTCTCACACTTCACGAAGCGAGCGCTCATTGAGATCAGTGCAAAGATCATCGCCGAGAAGCCTCTCGATTCCCGAGTTCCGCAATTGGAACGAGCACTGTCGGATCTCAACTTCGCACAAATGGCAATGCTTTCCGGCGTGAAGACCATTCACATCAGCGAGCGAGATACTCAGATCACGAGTTCTCCCAAACGGAAGAACGAGTTCGTCAACACATGGAGCGTTGAGGGACTTTATGAGGAAGCGATTGCTCCAGCAGAATTGGGCTGGGGGACGCACGAACGGCGCATTCCTCATGGTGCTCAAGGCCACAAGAATGGCCCCGGACATCAGATTTACTTAGCAAACCGGCGAGGGATGGACACGTGGGTTCGGTCGTGGGTGCCGGGCGGGCAGATTCATGGCATGGTGATTCGACACGGCGAGGCGTTCAGCATCGGCGAGTATCTGTCCGTGACCGATCCAAAGAAGAACAAGGTCGTCTATCGCCCCACAGTCCATTACGCCTATTGCCCAACAGATTGTGCGATCGCATCGCTTCAAGAACTCCGGATGAGAGATCTGCAATTGCAGGATCGAATTCGAATCCTGAACTCCGACGAACTTCTCGAAGGCGAAGACATACTTGGTGTGTTACTCATGGGCCACGATTTCGGTGCCTGGTGGTACGGTAGCACTCTAGATGTCGCAGCGACGCGCGAGTTGATTGGCGGCCAGAACCCAACCACTTTGCAGGTAGCAAGTGCGATACTCGGCGCGATCGCTTGGATGATTCGGAATCCAAATTGTGGAGTAAATCTTCCAGACTATCTGCCGCATGACGAAGTGCTGGGACTGGCTCAGCCCTACATCGAACCGGTGCTTTCAATTCAGAGTAATTGGCGTCCCGTCGCAGATGACTTCACTGGAGAGCCTCACGAAATCTGGCAATTCGACAAGTTCTTAGTCTCTGATATCCAAATTCCGCCTGAGGAATTGGAGTGGCGAGACATTGAAGACGCAGACCCGCTTACGACAGTTCGAATGGAAAAAGGCCCCGAGTTTTTTCCGACAGGATTGGCTCGCAAACACCACGACCCAGCTTTCATGGCCAGCAAGTTGCGTAGATGACGGTCTGAATGTCTGCGTGGAAACGTACAAAGCCTGCTGAGTGCGTGGCACTCAGCAGGCTTTGTCCTTGATTGAACCATCGAAAATGCAAACGGCCATTAATTCCTAATAGCGGTTTGATTCCCCGACGCTAGCTCCGGTAAAGGCGGATGCATTACCAGGCCATGCTTGAGGTCGGTTGGGGGCTGATCGAGATCCTGAGTTTTGAACGCCTTTCGTCCCGCTCGAGTGCTCATCCGAAGCTGTGATACGCATTCCATAGAACGATCGCCAAACGAAGAAGACCGAGATCACAAAGAACACGATTGAAAGACCAACCGACAAGCTGCGATCCATGCCAATTGCCAACTCGACCGCAAGCAGTCCAAAGAGCGTGGTGAACTTGATAATCGGGTTCATGGCCACCGAAGACGTGTCCTTGAATGGATCGCCAACCGTGTCACCGACGACGCATGCGTCATGCAGTGCTGTGCCTTTCTCATGCAGTTCGGTTTCAACAAGCTTTTTGGCGTTGTCCCACGCGCCACCAGCATTCGCCATGAAGACAGCTTGATAGAGGCCAAACAACGCGATCGAGATCAGGTAGCCGATGAAGAAGTAGGGTTCGAGACAAGCAAAGGCCAACGTACTGAAGAAGACTGTCATGAAGATGTTGAACATCCCCTTCTGCGCGTATTGAGTGCAGATTTCAACGACCTTCTTCGAATCCTCGATCGATGCCTTCGTGGCGTTCGAATCCAGCTTGATGTTGGCCTTAATGAACTCAACAGCTCGATAAGCCCCAGTCGATACGGCTTGTGTTGAGGCTCCAGTGAACCAGTAAATGACAGCGCCACCAAGGACGAGCCCAAGTAAGAATGGCGGGTAAATGATCGAGAGATTCGCAACTGCAGCGGCGTCGGTGAGCTTGTTAGTCAGCTCCATAATGATCGAGAAGATCAGTGTCGTGGCCCCCACGACTGCAGTACCAATTAATACAGGCTTGGCAGTTGCTTTGAATGTGTTACCAGCACCATCGTTTTCTTCGAGATACTGCTTGCCTCGCTCGAACTCCGGTCGAAATCCAAAGTCACGTTGAATCTCATTAGCGATATGAGGTACGGACTCGATGCAGGAGAGTTCAAAAACGGATTGCGCGTTATCTGTCACCGGACCATACGAGTCGACGGCGATCGTTACTGGTCCCATGCCTAGAAAGCCGAAGGCAATCAGTCCGAATGCGAATACCGCAGGAGCGATCATGACGGCTCCCAAACCAGCGGTACTGACGAAGTAGCCCGTTGCCATCAAAAAGGCGATTGCAAGCCCCATCCAATACGCGCTGAAGTTGCCTGCGGTCAGTCCCGACAGAATGTTGAGAGAGGCTCCACCTTCTCGTGACGAGGTCACTACTTCCCGAACGTGAGCCGACTCGGTCGAAGTGAAGGCTTTTACGATCTCGGGAATGATGGCTCCGGCAAGCGTGCCGCAAGTGATGATCGTTGAGAGCTTCCACCACAGGCTTGGGTCGCCGGCCAAATTGGGAATCATCAAGTAGGAGACACCGTAGGTCACAGCGATTGATACGATCGACGATAGCCAGACCAAAACAGTCAACGGTTGCTCGAAGTTCATTTGCTGGGCTTGGCCGTAACGATTCTTAGCGATGACATCATTAATCCAATAAGAGCCAGCGCTCGTCACGATCATCATGACGCGCATCATGAAGATCCAAACGAGGAGCTGAACTTGAATCGTCGGATCTTTAACAGCCAACAAGATAAATGTAATAAGAGCAACACCAGTCACTCCGTAGGTCTCAAATCCATCAGCGGACGGACCGACCGAATCGCCTGCGTTATCCCCAGTGCAGTCAGCGATAACGCCTGGATTACGGGCATCGTCTTCTTTGATCTTGAAGACGATCTTCATCAAGTCTGAGCCGATATCAGCGATCTTCGTGAAGATGCCACCGGCAATCCGCAACGCCGATGCTCCCAATGACTCACCGATAGCAAAGCCAATGAAGCAAGGGCCTGCATAATCCGCTGGAACAAAGAGCAGAATGCCGAGCATCAAGACCAGTTCGGTCGAGATTAAGAGCATGCCAATACTCATGCCAGCCTTCAGTGGAATCGCGTAGGCTGGGAAAGGGCGGCCAGTTAATGCTGCAAATGCTGCTCGCGAATTCGCAAACGTATTGATGCGAATGCCAAACCAAGCAACTCCATAACTGCCAGCGATACCAATCAGGCTAAAGGCCAAGATGGTGACGACCTTGGCAAGCTCCATATGTCGCAGCCAACCAAAGTACGCGACCATGATCGAGCCGATGAAGACTTCAAGAATCAGAATGAACTTGCCCTGCGTTATGAGATAAGTCTTACAGTCTCGTAGATCAGCTCTGAGATCTCGCGCATGGAACGATGCACCGGCAGATTCTTGAGCTGCATGCACATCAACAAACCAAAGGCACCGCCGAGTAAGCAAACCACCATGCCCAGCAACAGTAGCGTGCCGGTCGTTGTTCCTAAGATGGGAGTTGTGGTGAGCCCCTCGGGCAGCACCAAATCTGCTTCGCTAGCCAGCGACACACTGGCAGACGCCAGAAAGGCGGCAACGCTGGCCGCTCCCGTGAGACATCGCGTCATGAGTCTCGACATGAACCAACTCCTTTAGTTCTCTCAGTTGCATCCGGCCTAGAGGTGAGTGTTGACGTCAGCTGATGCACGACGTCCAACGGCGAACGAACTCTTAGTGGCTTTGCAGCTTGAAACGCAACACATAAATGATCGCTGTCGTGGAGAGCCGCGAGGAACCGAAGCAGAATTTTTGAGAGTCAGAGTTCGTGCTGCTCGGCCTCTTTCACAACTCGTGTTTAAGACGTCCTAAATGTCGAATGGCATAGATATCGCGCTGAGCTACATCCCCAAGAGTTTGGCACTCTTGAAGATGTCGTTAAGCGAGATACCTATTCCATTCAGGATGGTTCTAGATGCATCAACGGAATGCGGTGGCCAGGCAGCAAAGTCTGTAGCGCCGTCGCGATGGGCCGACTGGGTTCAACTCAATTCGATGTCGAGTGTTGCTTGATGATGGATCCTTAATCCTTCGGCGGTGGTCGTTTCACAACGGACTTCTTGGCTGGGCCACCAGCAGGAGTTGGCGGACGGAAGATTCGCTGAAGCTCTTCAAGTCCCGTTGTTCCATCGGCCACCAATCGCAGCGCATCTTGTTGGAACGTGAGCTGTTTTTCTTTCTTCGCTTGAGCGCGAATCGCGGCAGCATCCCCACCAGACATAATCACTTCTTTGATCCCGTCCGTGATGTCGATCAACTCGAAGATCATGGCGCGAGTTCGGAAGCCAGCGTCATCACACGATGGACATGGCGGCGGGACTTCTCCGGTTTTGGGATCAGGTTCTGCAGGCTCCGGCTTGCGATACAACGTCTTGGTTTCTTCTGGCAAACCAATCTGTGCGAGTAGCTTGGGACTGGGACGAAATGCTTCTTTGCACTTGGTGCAGAGCTTTCGAATCAGCTTGTGACCGACGACGCATTTGAGATGCTCGCAAACAATCGACCGGTCACCAACAACGTCGCAGAACTTGATAATCGCATCGGCGGCGTCAGCAGAGTTGATCTCAGACAACACTGCCAGATCCATCGCACGACGGAACGCGGTCTTGATGTTGTCTTGATTGTTGAAGGTATCGAAGAAGATTAAGTCGCCGTCGTTGCGCTTGATGCGGTCGATCGTAGTATCGATCGAATGGCCTTCCTCCGGTTTGAAGATCGGAACGTTTACGACTTCTCGCGTTCCGATGTTTCCCAGAATGAAGCCCTGATAGAGATACACGTCAACGCAGCGCAACAAACACAGAGCTGTCGTCGTGAGACCCGACTCCGGCGGACCGGCAAACGCGATGACGCCTTTCTTCTGCGACGTGTAGTCGCGAACGGTCTTCTTCACGATGTCCGGAGCACCAATATCATCCGGCTTCTGCCGATTAATCTTCAGATTGCGATACATGATCGTCAGCAGCTCGCCGCCTTTGACTGGCGCTGACTTAATCGTGATCTCTATCTTGTAGTCCTTGAATGTGGCCTTGATGCCACCCAACTGAGGCTTGTCTTTGACCTCAATATCCAGGCCCGCCAACAGCTTCAGCACTTGAGTAATGGCATTGGCTTTTTGGATTGGAAACTTTGGTCCCGGCTTCCGAATGCCATCGACCTGAAATGACGTCACAGCCTTGTCACCTTGAGGCTCAAGCTTAGTGACGTCCGACCGACGTCCCACTGCATCACTGACAAGTTCCTTGGCCGCGGCGAGGCCAGCAGCGGCCAGCTTCTTGTTCTCATCAAGGTTGGCATCTTTGCCGTTCACTGCACCTTGGAAGAGGACATATTCCATCTCCTCTTCTTCCTCGTCGTCGACCTGGGCTGCGTTCTTTTTTCCAAATCCAAAAATCACAATGTCGCTCCGAGAGAGTGATGGACGGTCTTCAGCGGTCCGCTGGCATATCTTTTACAGACATCCACAGCGGACCGTTCTCACGTGCTCAATTCATGGTCAGCGAATACTGAGAAGCAGGTGCGGTCAACTTAGATGAGGCCATACTTCTTCAATGTGGCTCGCAAGCTCTCGCGCTGAGCAGCATTCAGCGGTGTCATCGGCAGACGCAATTCGCCGCTGTCGCGACCGAGTTCCTGCATCGCGGCTTTGATCGGGATCGGGTTCGTCGACAGTCCGAGCAAGTCGCGGCAGAGTGGGAACAGCTTGTGATGCCACTGCTGAGCGGCCTTCAGATCACCGTCGTTGAACGCCCTGACCATCGCCATCACGTCCTTCGGAATGATGTTGCCGACGACCGAAATAATGCCACTGCCGCCGATCGACATCAGTGGGAGCGTCAAGCTGTCGTCGCCCGAGAGCAGAGTGAGGTCGGTCAGTGCGAGCACTTGCGACGCTTGATCGAGCGAGCCGGTCGCTTCCTTGATGGCGACAACGGTCGGGCAAGCCTCGGCGATGCGAGCGATCGTCTCGGGTTCCATGTTCTTCGCGGTGCGTCCAGGAATGTTGTAGAGACAGATCGGCAAGTCGCAGGCATCCGCGACGGCTTTGTAATGCTGGAAGAATCCTTCCGGCGTCGGCTTGTTGTAGTACGGAGCAACCATCAACGCGCCATCCGCACCCGCAGCCTTTGCGTGCTGAGTCAGCCGGATCGCTTCCTTCGTATTATTCGAGCCCGTGCCGGCCATGACCTTGATGCGTCCGGCAGCATGCTGACAAACAACATCGATCACTCGATCTTGTTCGTCATGAGTCAGCGTCGGACTCTCGCCCGTCGTGCCGCAGGGGCAGATGCAGTCGGTGCCGGACTCGATATGAAAGTCGACGAGCTTCTTCAAAGCGGGCTCATCAACGTCGCCATTCTTAAACGGCGTGACCATCGCAACGGTCAAGCCAGCAAACATTTCTCCGCGTCGTGCCATGTTGGGTCTCAGAAGAGGAAGTAAGGGAGCGGGTTCATGAGAGGAGGAACAGGGAGAAGTCACGAGCGACGACTCCAGTTAATCACTGTCGGGCTTACACCGACGGACGTGTGCTTTTTGGCACCCTATAGCTATCGAAGAATTCAGAAGCAGGGCTGCGAAGTATGAGGGAACAACTCCACTCTCGAGTGTCGTGTACCATCACTTCCAAGTACGCAACATTAATAGGCACAAAGATGAAACTTCGAAGTCCAAGCGCTTGCCCTCTGAAGTTCGTCACGAAACGCATGCAATTCGGCAAGTAGTTCATCCATCGTGAACTCAGGGACCACCATGTTGTGAGCGGCAGCCGAGCGTAGAAACTGGTCGATTTCGGCGATCGCTTCCAAGATATTCGACCATCGCGGAATCCAGTTGTCGCCCGCCGGGTCGTCCTCGCTCGGAATGGAAACCCACCTTTCGGACTTCGGCACGTATTCAAACAAAAGCTGTCCCAACAAGTCCGGTGTTGTCCCTGACTCGACCGGCTCTTCCGTGTCGTAAACAGCAAAAACGCTGGCTCGCATTGGTGGTTCCTCTTTGATGGCGAACTTGTGGGCAAGACTAATCTCGCCCCCGGCTCTTCCAATCAATGTTCGACAACCGGCCAAGCGCCAGCAGCAGTGCGTGCGTGCCGTCTCGTCCGTGACCTTGTGCCTGTAAGGCGACATACAGTTGGTTCGCGAGTGCCAGTCCGGGCAGAGCCAAATTCATCCGCTTGGCTTCGGCGAGGGCGATGCCCATGTCCTTGATGAAGTGCTCCACGAAGAAGCCGGGATCGAAGTTGTTGGCCATCATGCGCGGGCCGAGGTTCGATAACGACCAACTTCCGGCAGCTCCCGGAGCAACGGACTGCATGACCGTTGGCAGATCGAGTCCAGCCTTATACGCATAGAGTAGCGCTTCGCAGACGCCGATCATGTTTGCTGCAATAAGCGTCTGATTGACCATCTTCGTGTGCTGACCCGAACCCGGTCCGCCTTGATGGATGATCGTCTTGCCCATTGCTTGAAAACACGGAGCCAGCGCATCAACGACGGCCTTTTCGCCGCCGATCATGATCGACAGAGTCGCGTTCTTCGCTCCGATGTCGCCGCCCGAGACCGGAGCATCGACGCTCTGCACGCCCTTCGCTTTTGCGGCAGTAGCGATCTCAACGGCGAGCGACGGTTCGCTCGTTGTCATGTCGACGAGAACGTTCCCAGCCTTCGAGCCAGCGAGAGCACCGTCAGCTCCGAGCATCACTTCGCGGACATCGCTCGGAAAACCGACGATCGAGAAGATGACATCCGACTGTTCGGCAACGGCTTTGGGGCTCGCAGCCCAAGCGGCGCCTTTTTCGATGAGTGCTTGAGCTTTGGCCTTCGTGCGGCTGTAGACGGTCGCGGAAAACCCGGCGGCCATCAGATGACCGACCATGCTGGAACCCATAACTCCGGTGCCGATCCAACCAATCTTGGTTTTGCCCGGAGCAATCGTCGGAATGCTCATGAAACGGAAGTCCTTCGCTGAATTCGTCGCGAGAAGGGCCGGGCGAGCAATCAGCAATCTGCCCAAGCCGAGAAGCGGGCGGGAGTATATCGGTCACATTTCAATTTCGAAGTGACCCCAGTCTGCGACGCCGCTGTCGCTTGAACGCGGACAAGTGACCCCAGTCTGCGACGCCGCTGTCGCTTGAACGCGGACGATGCTGCTTGGTCAAGTGGAACGAGTCATCACAGCCCGACGAACACGAGGCGATCGAATGCGATTCGATTGCCGATCGATCTCGGTTGGCCACCGACGTCGCATCTACTGAATGCTCAGCGAGTTTGCCCAAGTCCGGCTGATGAGTTTGGAGTTGAGCGAGTCGCCGATTTCATCGAGACAAAAAGAAAGCCGCGTCTCCATCGTGGTAGAGACGCGGCATGAATTTCATCGACTGAGTTTGCCGACTCGCTTACGAGTAACGAGGAGCAGACCCGCCCGACTTCTTGCGGAAGGGAGCACGGCCGTAGCCACCGCCACCGTTCTGCTCGAAGCCACCACCTTGGCCATAGTTCTTGCGGAATCCGCCACCACCTTGACCGAAACCAGGTCGTTGGCCGCGCGGTCCTTGTTGGTATCCTCCGCCGCCTTGGCCACGTTGTTGGCCCCCGTAACCCTGGCCTTCGCGCTGACCTGCGTAGCCACCTTCGGGTCGTCGGTCACCTCGCGGACCATTGCCGCCACCGCCAAATCGAGAGGCTTGTTGACCGGGGAAGCGTCCGCCCTGTCGATAGCCACCTTCTCGACCTTGACCCTGGTCTTCGTTTTCTCGACGACGCTTCGGCCAGAATGGCTGACCTTGATCGTTACCTTGGAACTGAGGACGTCGACCGTACTGGCCACCTTCCTGCTGATGTCCGTACTCGCCGCGACCGCCGTCATTGAATTGACCACCCTCGGGAGCCGCTCCAGAACGATCAGCGAAATACCCACGACGAGGTCCACCTTGATAAGGAGGACGACGTTGACCTTCAAAGCGACGACCTTGCTCACTGGGCTGTTGGTAGCCGCCAACTTCATTCGGACTTACATACAAGTACGAATTCTGTGGTCGATCATCCCCGGCTTCATAGCCAGATGAACGTGGAGCTGGAGCGATCGAATCTGGAGGCAACGCTGCCTGCTCATAGCGATTACCTGGGCCTCGATCGTTCGAAAACTGACGCTGTGCATCGCGAGGTCCACGACCACGACCGCCGCCACCGAACGACTCGCCATAGCCAGATCGTTCTCGGTTCTGGCCGCCGAATGGTCGCTTCTGACCGCGAGGTCGTCGCTCATCGAACTGACGACGTTCACCGGAGAAGTTACCGCGACGTTCAAATCGTGGCTGATAAGGTTGGTACTGCGACGGAGCGCCGAATGGCTGACCTTGCTCTTGAACCGGTGCCGTCTGCTGAGCAACTTCGCCTTCGCCGGTCGTTTGTGGAGCAGCAGCGTTTTGAGCTTCGTCTGCACCTTGGGCGACGTTTGCTGGTCGCTCGTCATCGCGCGTCAGATACTCAGGCAACGAGCGAAGCGGTAACCGCTGATTGATGTGATACTGCACGTTGCTCAGCAAACCGCGTTCATCACGAGAGACGAACGAGATCGCCGTTCCGCGTTGACCAGCTCGCCCCGTTCGACCGATGCGATGAATGTAGGTCTCAGCATCTTGTGGCATGTCGAAGTTGAAGACGTGCGAAATGTTGTCGACGTCCAGACCGCGTGCCGCGATATCGGTCGCAACAAGCACTTGGACTTGGCTCGACTTGAACGCAAACAACGCTCGCTGCCGGGCCGACTGCGACTTGTCGGAATGCAGTGCGTCAACCGAGATGTTGGCGTCCTGCAAACGTCGCACAACTCGGTCAGCGCGCATCTTCGTGCGAGCAAACACAACCGATCGAGTGCAGTTCTCAGCCTTGATGAGCGAGACCAGCAAGCGTCCTTTGTCAGCGGCGTCGCAGAAGCATACCGACTGATCAATGAGGTCGGTGGTTTCACGAACCGGCTCGATCTCGACTCTCACCGGGTCGGTCAGCAGCGAGTCAGCCAAGCTGCGAATTGGACCGGGCATCGTCGCAGAGAAAAACAACGTCTGTCGTTCCTTGGGCAACACAGGAACGATCCGCTCGATGTCTGGCATGAAGCCCATATCAAGCATGCGATCGGCTTCGTCCAAGACGAAGAACTCAACTGCATCGAGTTGAATGTGACCTTGCTCCATCAAGTCCTGCAGGCGCCCGGGAGTCGCGACGAGGATGTCGACACCACGGCTCAATGCACGCACTTGATGAAACTGATTCACGCCACCAAAGACGACTGTGTGGAAGACGCCCGTGTTTCGACCATAGGTCCGCAAGCTGTCGCCAATTTGAGCAGCCAGTTCGCGAGTGGGAGATAGCACCAATCCTCGGATACGACGGCGCTGACTGCGAGGCGGCATCTTCTGCATCATCTGATGCAACATTGGCAGTGCGAACGCGGCTGTCTTTCCGGTCCCTGTCTGAGCGCAGCCAAGCAAGTCTTTGCCGGCGATGACGTGAGGGATGGCCTGGGCCTGAATCGGAGTGGGTGTCGAGTAGCCTTCTTCGGTGACGGTCTGCAACAGGGGCGCAGCGAGCCCCAGCTCTTCAAAGCTCATTCTTGGTCCAATTTGTGGAATTACCACCAGGACCAATTTATCGAACACACACTGCGTTCACTCAAAGTCATTGGACCTGGACTCGTCCAATGGGCAACACAACGGCCCGGCGGGACGAAAGGGGGCGGGAGAATAACGGTGAGGGACTCGAAGTCCAGTCGCTAATTCTGGCTGTTTTCCCCGCAACGCCACGATCACCAACTCCGCCCGCGCATTCTTACGGCTAAGCAAGATGTGCTATCAGATGCGGGGCTTTTGGTCGGGAATGGCAGTTCGAAAACGGCACAAAATCGCCACTTGAATATTGGCCCGAAGCAACCGAATCACCGTCTACTTCGAGCCCTTGTCTGGCAGCCAGGACTATCCCATCAGTTCGGGAATCGGCTTGCCCTTCTCCACGATGCGCGTGGGGCGACCATTGAAATCGCGAATCATCGTATTGGCCCAGTCGATACCCAAATGATGGTAGATCGTGGCCAAGAAGTCCCCAGGCCCACAGATTCGCTCGATGGAATCTTCACCGCGTTTGTCGGTCGCTCCGACGAACTTTCCGGTCTCGATGCCACCACCAAACCAGATGTTAGAGAAGCCGCGCGGCCAGTGATCGCGGCCGGGTTGAGTCGTTCCCGCTGGAGCACTCGCATCACCACCGCCAGTGCTGGCGGCATAGCTGATCTTGGGAGTCCTTCCGAACTCGCCAGTCACGCAAACCAAGACTCGCTCGTTGAGGCCACGGTCATAGATGTCCTCGATCAAAGCCGAGACGGCTTGGTCATAAACTTCCGAACGGAACTTCATCGCGTTGAAAACGTGATGGTTCACCGCGTGATCGTCCCAATTCTGGACGCGACCACAAAGAGGCCCGCTGAGGCTTGTGGTCAGCACATCGACGCCAGCCTCAATCAAGCGGCGAGCCAACAGAAGTTGCTGTCCCCAAGCATTGCGACCGTAGCGATCGCGCGTCTTTGGATCTTCCTTACTGAGGTCGAAAGCTTCTTTGGTGGCCGGGTTGGTGAGCAGTGTCATGGCCTGCGTTTCGAACTCGTCGAGAGCGGCCAGCTCGCCTTGCTTATCAAAGGTGCGTTCGAGCGTATCGAGGTTCTGACGCAGCGTTGAACGGCGCCCCAGTCGCTTCACTTGTCCGGCGTCGGTCAGACCGATGTTTGGCACATTGAACGTCGGCGCGTTGGGATCACCGGAAACAACGAACGGCGAATAGGTGTCACCGAGGTACGCCGGGCCGTTGTACTCCAGAGGTGGATTAATTCCGACATAGCTCGGCAGCGGGCTTTGACGAGGACCGCTGAGCGATCTCGCATAGTTGGCGACAGTCATCCAGTCGGGATAGCGCGGCTTCGGCTTGTCTCGCATGTCTGGATCGCCAGAGAGCAGTTGCATGGAACCTGCGGGATGGCCGCCCGCCGTCTGCCGCATGGAACGCAGCACGACCATCTTGTCTGCCAGCGCGGCTTGCTTGGGGAGCAGTTCTGTGAACTGCAAACCGGGAACCTTGGTGTCGATCAGATTGAACGGAGTCCGGTACTCGCTGCCTGCTTGGGGCTTAGGATCGTATGAGTCAACGTGCGATAATCCTCCGGGTTGCCAGACCATGATTATCGCGTTCTTCGATCGACTCTCAGTTCGAGTCTCCGCAGCCATCGCTTGGCTGTGAGCCTGCATCTTCAAGATGCCCGGCAAGCTCAACGTAGCGAAGCCAGCCAGGCCGGTCTGCAAGAACGCCCGACGGCCCCCGGCAAACGAAATTGGGCCAGGACAATATTGAGTAGCTTGAGAGTGGCTCATGTTTTCTCCGCTGGCTCGTTGAGTGGTCTTCAAGGGTCACTCAAGGATGAGGGTTGGTCGGTGCGGTCTCGGTGGGATTGAGGAGCAGTCTGACTGTTACTTAGCAGGAGCTTTCACTTTGATGGCAATCGGCTCGGAAACAACGATGTCCACAATATCTCTTGGCTGAGCCGTCGTCGTCGCTTGTTTGAGTTGAGCGTCGGCGGCAGTCAACGCGGCCTTCGCTGCGGTCAATCGAGCGGTCGTATCGGCTACGAGTTTGTCGGCCTCGGCCTTCTTCTCTGTCGCTGCGGCTTGAGCTTCGTCGGTCGCTTTCTTCAGTTCGGCTTCGATGGTTGTCACATCTTGCATGGCCTTTTGCTTGATCGCTTCAGCCACTCCGACGGCTTCGGGGTTATGGCGATACTTGGCCACTGCTCCGCCATAAAACGCGATCATGTAATTGCCCGGCTGAGTCTTGAGCGCTCCCAAGTCGATCACCGCTTGAGACTGATCTGCAGTCAGTGGCAGATTGAAAACGGGCACTCGTTCAATGCCATCTCCCGCCGTGCGGAGTTCCATCGTGGCTCCAGAGAACTCGCTGCGGCGAGTCATGAAGAGCGGAATCGTCAGCTTGTCGCCGACATTGGCTTCGAACGGTCCACCACCTTGAGGCGCGATCGTCAGCGGTGCGAGGTCGATGCCACTCACAGAGACTGGAACATCAGCCATCAATCGAGGTGCTGGGAACTCGCCCCAAGCATCGGGAATCGGCCAAGCCATCGATGCCAACGCGACCGGATGAGACACATTCGCTCCGTTGATCTCGGCACGACCGACGAAGGTCGCGCTCGCGAGTCCGCGCGGTGCGTTTTGATTGGCAGACACGAGCAGCAGCCCGCGAGATTGGCCCTTCAAAATCTTGAGTCCCGTAGCAGTGACTCCGTCGGGCAGACCACTCATCGAGAGTTCGATGTCGCCATCAAATCCGTCACGTCGAATCGCAATCACTTCCAAAGCCATCGTTGCTCCGCCGCGTAATGCCAGCGGCTTCGACAAGGCGTTGCGGTCGCCATTACGGAGTTCCATGTGCAGAGCCCACGCGACCAACGCAAAGTCTGGAGCAGCCTTACGAACCACCAAGCGGTAGACGTTGCGAGCATCGGTGCGAGTGCCACCAAACAAGTCCGTCAGTTGCAGACGGTGTAATCCATCTTCCTTAATGGCCAGCTTCCCCAACACATCGGCTGAGCCAGCGTTGTAGGGGGGGCCGTCATACGCGTAACCGTTGCTCGACACTTTCACTGGGCTGGGGATATCGCTGAACTCAGCCACGTCGGTCAGCTTCTCGCCTTCAGGAGTCTTGGCGACATGCTGCACGAGCACCGAAGGATCAGTCGGTAAGCCGAATCGCTCCGAGCCAACTTCAATCCACCACTCTTCGCCCTTCTTGGCTTCGAACTCGAACACGTCCACATCGGCCGCCGGGAAGAATGCTCCGGCAACATCACACGGCAACGAGATCTTCTGAGCCTTGTCTCCGGCGTTGTTGGGTTCGGCCTCGACCAACACGGCTTTCTCTGGCAAACCGACTGGCGGCCACGAGAACGAATTCACGGTCTTCGTCAGCGGCTGCCGCACGATCGGCGTGCCCGTCGGCTGCTGCCAAAGACCAAGCCGATAATAAAACTCGCGTCCGCCTTTGTAGGTCAGCTCATGCAGCTTGATGACGTACTTGCCATCGGCTGGAACAATGAAATCCAACACGCCACCACGACGCTCGACAAGCAAGTCACGTCCAGCTGCATCTGCGATGATGACAGTCGCATCGAGTTTGGAATCAATGCCGCGAGTCGCGCAATCAACGATGACTCGTTGCCCCTTCTTGGCTTCGAACGAGTAATGGTCGACGGCTCGCGCCGAGATCACGGCATTGCAGACCGAGTTCATCGGCAACTCGATCGCAGTGGCCAACGAAGTATTGGGCTTCGACTGCGTGACCTCGGTTAATGATCCCACCGAGAAGACGCGCGACGACGACATGCCCAGTCGAGTCATGACTCGCGCTTCATACACGCCAACCGGGCAATCAGCCGGAATGCTGACGACATACTTATTCGCTTCGGGCTTGCCGGCAGCGTCGAGCTTCCGAGTCGCGGTGAGACGCGGATCCGAGAACGACAACTCCGCAGCGTCTTCGAGATGATCACCAGCAATCGTGATTTCAACCTGAGTCCCCGCCTTGCCGCCCATCGGCATCGTTGTCAGCAACCGAGGAGCCGGCAGACAAACCGACTGAGCGAAGACAGCCGGAGTCATTCCCAGCAATGCCGCACCCAGCACTGCCTTAACGACGACATTTCGAATTGATATTTTCATAGGAAGTCCCATGGAATTGAGCGGACGAAACGATGCCGGAATGAGGCGCGCTTAGTGATTGAAGAGAAACTCTTTGGTGTTGATCAGAGCCCAGATTAGGTCTTGGTAGTTGTCATTCGCTGACGTGCCAGTTTCCGAGAGGAACCCTAAGGCCGTTTGAAGTTCGACAGACCGAGGCTCACGAGCAAAGGCGGCGAGATACAGCTCGCGAACTCGTTCCTCGGGCGGCCGAGTGTCCTTCGACAGCCGAGCGGCACGACCGCTGGCACTTGCCAACTTGGCTTTGATATCCGGGGCGTTGATGAGATGCAGGCTCTGAGCAAGGCTCGAAGTTTGAACTCGCTCGCACTCGCAAACGCTCTCGCCTTCGGGGCGTCCAAAGACTCGTAAGAACGGCGACTGGCGGTTGTAGCTGTTGTCCGGCAATGCCACGGCTCGCGTTCCAGGTGGCAAGTTGGCGAAGTCCGTCTGAGTCCCCGCCAGTCGATCGATCGCGTCCAACATGACCTCGGCTTGCAAGCGGCGCGGGTAGTAGCGCGAGTAGTTTTGGCGATCGACGACGTTGTGTTGGTTCGGCGTCGAACTCAATTGATAGGCATTCGATCGAGTGATCGTGCGAACGAGTTCCTTCAGATCAAAGCCACTGGCGACGAAATGCTTTTCAAGCGCTGCCAGAAGTTCGGGGTTCGTCGGAGGATTCGAATCGCGGATGTCATCTTCAGGTTCAATCAAGCCTCGTTGGAAGAAGTGCTTCCAATAGCGATTCACGAGTGCTCTCGCGAAGAACGGGTTCGACGAGTTGCTGAGCCAATCAGCGAGCTTGAGCCGCGGGTCTTCATCAGCCGGAATTGGCGGGATGGCGTCGCCCAAAGCCGCGGGTTTCAGAGCCACTCCCGACTTGATGTTCGTTGCCGCTGCGATGCCTCGCTTGTGGAAGATTAAATCCTCACCGCGAACGCCTGAGGGCTTACGACCAACCTGCGTGAAGAACGCCGCCAATGAGTAGTAATCATCCTGGCTCCAACGTTCGAAGGGATGATGATGACATTGAGCGCACTGCATGCGGACTCCCAGGAACAACTGCGCGACGTCTTCGATTTGCTCCTTCGGTTCCTTCACTCGCTTGTACCACGCGACTGGTGGGTTCCCGATGACGGTGCCCGTTGAGGCCAGCAATTCACGAACGAATTGGTCGTACTTCTTGTTGGCCAACAGGCTGTCTCGAACCCACGCGTAGAAGGCGAAGTTCGAGATGATGTCGCTCGCATCGTCGCGACGATTCTTGAGCAGTGCGGTCCACTTGTTGGCGAAAAAGTCGGCGTAGTCAGGGCTGCGAAGCAAGTCCTCAATCACGGCATCGCGTTTGTCAGGAGCAGTGCTGCCGAGGAATGCTTTGGCTTCTTCGTCGCTGGGTAGTCGGCCTCCGATGTCGAGCAGGACGCGCCGCAAGAACGTGGCGTCGTCACAAATCGCGGACGGTGGAATGCCAAGTTCTTTCAGGTTCGCGAACACCAGATCGTCGACGAAGTTCTTTGATGCTGGCAGCGATTCGACTGGAGCGCCCAGCGGCACCGACGCGCTAAAGACAGCAAAGCGTCCTTGATAGCGAGCCATCACGGAGAACTTGCCAGAGATGTCGAGCACCTTCACCAGTCCCGTTTCAGTGGCTTCAGCCATCGCGACATCGTTGGGTTCGTAAACCGAGAGCGACGTGACATCACGCTCTGATCCGTCTGAGAACTTCGCGGTCGCCTTAAGCTGCACTTGCGACTTCATCGGCACCGTGCCGCGATTGGGCTGCACCTGAAAACTCACAAGGTGCGGCTCATTGGGAACACTGAATTGAGCCCCCTGCTGCAACCACTCGCGAACGATGTTGTAGCCTTCGCTATTGGCACTCAGTCGAATGCCACCGCCGTGCGGCATCTGGCCCGAAGCTTTGCGAAGCAGCAGACTCGATTCCGGCTCGGTCGCAGAAATCCTGCGTCCGCGGCCCTCATGAACGAGATGCTCATAGTCCTCGCGAACCTCAAAGCCGAGCACCGAAAGCTGGAAGCCATTCTGCCCACCACCAGCTTTCGCATGGCACAGACCGACGTTGCAACCAGCCTTGGTCAGCACGGGCATCACATCGTTGGTAAAGCTCATCGGTCGGTCTGCGGCACTCAGCGAACTCAGCGGCGAGATCGACCAACCAACGAACAGAAGCAACATCGACAGCCAATGGAAGCGAAGAGAAGGCATGATGTTCTCGCTCATTGAGAGTGGCTTGGCGGCGGGCGGGAGGAAGAGGTAGGCGGTGGGAAGGAGCGGAGCTTAGCCAGCCAGCATAAGTGGATTGCAAGCCCCGACAACCTTAGGACGCAAATCCGCCAAGGTTGTCGAGCAGTGTCGCGACCACGCCGGTTATGCCAATCAGCCAAAGTGCGGTGGCGGTGAGTCTTGGACATTCCATGAGGACTACATGTCAGGAAAGTCACAGCTTCTAAGAAACGAGGCACTCCGCCGTTCGTGTTGACTCTTGAGTCGGAGAGACAGCCTCCAAGCGGAGTGCGGCGTCAATTGCGAACTCCGTGTCTTTACTCTGCGCTCTCAGTTTCTCTGTGGTGAAAGAAGTTCTCACCGCCGAGCAGCAGAGAACGCAGAGATCTTTCAGCCAGACTCGATGCAACCCGCTGGAAGAACCGGCACTTCGCCATTCGCATTGATTCCGCAGAGGAGTCTTGCCTTCCAAATCCAAAGAGGTCTTCAACACAAATGGCGGAGAAGCAGAAACGACAACAGCCCCGAGCGGTCCTCATGACGGCTCGAGGCTGCGGTTGCGTCAGGCTTCAGAACTCTCAGTCGTTCGCGCTGATCTTTACGTTGCCCCATTGCGAGCTGCCGAGCTTTGCTCCGCCGGTCGCGTTGGTGAGCGACAGGTAGAACCACTCGTCGTTCTCGGTGAAGGCGTCGTCGATGATTTGCACCTGGATCTGCTTCGTCGCTTCTCCGTCAGCGAACGTCACCGTCTTGTTGTCTGGCTTGATGAAGTCTTTGCCAGACTCGGCTGAACCGCCGCTGATGTTGAGATCGACCGTCGCTGCTCCCGTTGTGCTTCCCTTTCGCACGAGCGTGATCGTCACGTAGCCCGCGCTCTCGTTGACGGTGTACGTCGAAGTACCGAACTCGATCGAGCTGTCGTCTTCGAGGATCGCCACGCACGCTTTGTCGATCGTGCCGAGCGTTGCTCCGCCTGCCGGGTTACGCAGTTGAATCGTGAAGTACTCGGACTGTTCGACGCTCGTGTCGTTTGTGATTGGGACTGTGAAAGTCTTCGAGGTCTCGCCCGGAGCGAACGTCAGCGTGCCGCTTCTCGACGAGTAATCGCTGCCCGCCCATGCGGTTTGATTGCTCGGCATGCCGTAGGCGCCGTCGAGCGTTCGGTATTGCACGGTCACGGTGCCGTCACTGCCGCCGACTCGATTCACCGTCACGACCATGTTGCCCGCGTTCTCGACGACCGAGAGGTTCGCGGCACTCAGTTCGAACTTGCCGGGCGATGCGGCCGTGTCGTCATTGAGGATGTTGCTCCATGCGGTCCAACTTCCCTGAGTCGCACCGACGACGTTCGACATGTTGACCGCGAAGGATTCCGTCGGCTCGACGAGCGAGTCATTGATCAACGGAATGTTGATGACCTTTGACGATTCGCCGGGCGCGAAGTTCAGCGTCACATCGACCGGAGTGAAGTCGACGTTTGAGATCGCGCTCGAATCCGATGTGTTGATGCGGACCGAAGCAGGCGTTGCCAGCGAGCCTTGCCGCACGACGGTCACGGGCACCGAGCCCGCGTTCTCCATGACAGAATAATTCCATTGGCCGCTCGGGTATTGGAAGCTGATCGTCGACTCGTTGTCTTGAATCGTCACGAACGTCTTGTTGACGGCTCCGATCGTCGCGTCGTTCGACGGGCTATAGAGCTGAATCGAGAAGACTTCGTCGATCTCGGTGCTCGTATCGTCGGTGACGGGAATGCTGATCGTCTTTGACATCTCGCCGGGAGCGAACGTCAGCAGGCCGGGCAAGAAGGCGTAGTCGCTCCCCGCCCAAGCACTCGCGGTCGTCGAACCGTTGCCCGCGCCGGTGTCGTACAGCCGCACGCTCGCTTCGACGTTGCCGCCGTTCAGCCGATTGACTGTCACATTAACTACAGGCGTGCCTTCGGTGACGGTGTAGGTGGCGGCCGCGAACTCGAACGAGCCGGGCTGCTTCGCGTCGTCGCTGTCGATGTGAACTTTGACCGAGCTTTGCTTGCCGAGCTGCGTGCCGTTCGTCGGATCGCTCAGCTTCACGACGAACGCTTCGCCGCCTTCGAACCAAGCATCATTGAGCAGCGGGATCGTGATGGTCTGCTCGGTCTGCCCATCGGCAAAGCTCAGCAGGCCCATCGTGTTGAGGTAATCCGCACCCGCTGTGGCCGCCGTGTCGCGGTCGGTCGGGTAGAGCAAGTCGGTATGCCGTTTGATCCAAGTGGTTTGCTTCGGAGGAACGAAGGCGTCGGTCGAGAACGAAACGAACGCCGCGCCGCTGCTGCCGCCGACTCGCTTCACGGTCAGCGTCGCGGTGCCGTCGGCTTCATTGACTGAGACCGACTTCGCATCGAACTGGAACGAACCCGGCAGCCATGCGTCGTCGGAGATGATGTGCATCGTCGCGTTCGACTGAATTCCGTTCGCACTTTGCAGCGACAGTCCGACCGTCTCCGGTCCTTCAATCGCGGAGTCATTCGTCACGAAGACACGGATCGTCTTGCGACTCTCTCCGGGGTTGAACGTCACGGTCTCGAAGACGGCTTGATAGTCATCGCCGCTCGCTGAGCCATTGGCCGAAGTCACGGCAACGGTCAGCGTGCCTTCGGTATCGCCCGTGCGAGTGATCGCCACTTCCGACATGCCGATGAACTCGTAACCGATGACGTTCGACGATTCGAACTGCACGCTCGGAGTGAACGTGCCCGCTTCGTAAGCGCCGATGTCGATGCCCGCGCCCGTCGGTCGAGCGTGACCGAAAATGTCGAGCGTCGGAGCATTTGTCGCGAGCCCCGCATCAATCGCCGCGCTGCCGGTCTTCAAGTGGTAGTCATCATTTGCCGGATCAACGAACAGTGCGGATAGCTCACTCGGCGGATCGGCCATGTTGACGACGATCGAATGCGCATCAGCTCCGCCCGCGAACGTCTGCCAGCTTGCGAACGAGCCGTTGGCACCATCCATCTGGAACAGATCTTCCACAACGTTGTGATCAGAAACCGCTGGCAAGCTGTTGGCCTCGACGGTCATCGAACCTCGACTGGGGTTCTTGTTGAGCAGGATGTTGTTCGTCACGACGTTGCCGCTGCTGCCATCGGTCATGAGCAACGCCCAGCGAGCGTCCTCGGCCATCACGACTGTGTTGTTGGTGACGATGTTGTTCTTCGAACCATCCGCCGCGAAGCCGACATACAAGACGATGCCGGTCGAGTGATTGTCATAGAGCAGGTTGTTGCGAATGACGCTGTCCTGCACGCCGTCGAGATTCAACGCCGCGCCGCCGCCCTTGCCGTTCTCGAAGATCACGTTGCCTTCGATGAGGTTGTTCGAGTGGATGCCATCTCCCGGCAGGTAGCGGTCCGCGTTGAACTGAATGCCGCTGCAACGATTGCCGTAAGAGATGTTGTTGCGAACGATCGCGCCGTCCGCCGAGTTGCTGATGTAGATGCCATGCTCGCGTTGTGAGCCCGTCGTGATGTTGTTCTCGACAATGATGTTCTCGGACCAACCAGTGAGGATGCCCCAGAAGTAATTGTGCTCGGACTTGTTCCCGCGAAGGATGACGCCGTCGTTGTTGACCGATCGCAAACCGGCCCTCGGCATGTCATGCACATAGAAGCCTTCGACCGTCACATAGTCCGCGCCTTCGAGATTGATGCCGTCTTGCTGACCGGGGAACGCTTCGTCGATCTCGACACCGGGCATCGCGTGGAACGTGATCCGCGCATCGGGCTTGCCATCGGTTGTCATGTTGAAACCCCAGTACTTGCCGGGCTGCACGATGACGTAGTCGCCGGGGCCGACGTTGTCCGCCGCGTGTTGCAGCGACTTC
Source organism: Planctomycetaceae bacterium (assembly GCA_900299185.1). Taxonomy (GTDB): domain Bacteria; phylum Planctomycetota; class Planctomycetia; order Planctomycetales; family Planctomycetaceae; genus AM-0621. The sequence goes on along the minus strand of OMIV01000307.1, from coordinate 6,415 downwards.
CACGGACTGGCCGCCGAGCCATCGCCCGTCACATCGCTGCCGTCGTTGCTGACGAACTTCGTCGCGTAGGTCAGCGTGAGCGGCGTGTCCTCATCGTCGATGGTCATGCTCGCTGAGGACTGATGGCCGAGCCGCACCGGATACGTGCCGTCGGTGATCAGCGTCGCACCATTCACCATCACGGCCACTGCGACCGTTGGTCCTAAGGTGGTCTTGGTCGGAACGAACAAGCTGCTGACCTCACCAACCACACGACTGGAAGTCGCAGGCTCAGCACGCAAGACAGAAGTTGCTCAACACCTCGACGATGCCATCATCGCCGCGGCGACGCAGTCAGCCATCAACGCTTGGGCCGGAGCCGGTCTGAACTCAGCTGATCTCGCGAAGTTGCAGAAGGTGAAAGTCAGCGTGCGAGACCTCAACGCATCTGGTGCGAACCCGAACCTCTTGGGAGCTCAAGTCAGCGAAGCTCAGATTGTCCTGGATGACAACGCCGCCGGGCGTGGTTGGTCCGTGAGGACCAGCGGCGAAATGAAGGCGAACCGAGTCGACCTGATCAGCGCGATCGCCCACGAACTCGGCCACGTGCTGGGATTGGATCACACCCCAGTTGCAGCCGACGTGATGGCCGAGCAACTGGCAGTCGGCGAACGACATCTCCCCACCGCCGCCGACCTCGCCGCCATCGACGCACTGTTCGCCACCGACGACCCAGCCACGCTGTAACAAATCTGTCACACAACCCAACCCCAGCTACCGCCCAACCTTGGAGTACTCCGGCACGACGGTGCACTCCAAGGTGGCAGAACCTTTAGCTCAAGATGGCTGGAGCCGATCCGGAATGTTGTTGTTGTCGCGATCGAAGGGGAGCGGATCGTCTTCGTTCGGGCGATTGTCTTGATCGTCATCGTTACCGGACTTCAGCCAGGTGTCGCGAGTTGGGAACCATTCGCCCTTGAGATGCAGCGCTCGCCAGAGATGCACGGCGGCTTCGGCGCGTGTCAATGTTCGAGTTCCGTTGGTGGGCAACGTGTTCGACACCGGTAAGCCCAGACGCTTCAACCATTCAGCCAAGGTGGCTCGACTCGCCGGACCGTCGGGAGTGAAACGCGAGGCGAGTGGTTGAAACTCGCCCCAACTGACCATCGCTTCGATGCAGGCTCGATCGGGATCGTTGGCCTGTACGTCTTCGTACAACGGCTTGTCATGACGAGGCCACTCTTTGGCGTCCGGCAATGCTCGACATAACCGCGCGACCAACCGAGCTAGCTCGCGACGAGTCATTTCTCGGTCGGGTTTAAAGAACAAACTGTTTGCGTCCGGCTGCCAGATCCCTCGCACAGCTAGCATGTTGGCCGCTTCAAAATGGAGATCGTCGGGAGCAAGGTCATGCCACGGCCACAGCAAGATGCCCGGACCGCCGGAACCTCGCACCAGTCGCAGTTGCAGCTCACGCAGCTTGGCGAGGTCTCCGGCGACAGCTCGCGGCTGGATGTCGTCACGCAGGCTCAGCCACGCCAACGTCGCACCAGCTTGGCCGACGTGCATCATCTGCCCGTGCAGACGAATGGCCGACTGCACGACGCTGGTCACGCCGATGTTCTTGCCCGCTCCGATCAGGCCATTCATCTCAACGGGCACTAACCCTCTCAATGGGAACGTCGAACGGTCTGTGTCGGTATGCCAGCCGCGAGTCGGCGTATGAATGTTGCGCCACGGACCGTTCTTCGTCCCGGCCACGAAGCCTCGGCGAGTGGGATGAAAGTCGATGTTGAATTGAAAGCCGAAGACACCATCTGTGGGCAAGACTTTGGCCCACAGGGGATCGCGATTGGCAGCGCGGATGTCTTGCTCGCGGAGCATGTAAAGGGCTTCGAGCCGCAAGCCCTCGCGAACATACGGCTTGAGCGGCAAGCGGTCGGGAGTGCCGAATTCATCGGTCAGTTGCATGTAACGGAACGATTGTGGGAAGTCGCCAACTCGATCATGCACCGCCGTTTGCAAGTGATAGAGCATGCCCAACGTATGCTGCTTGACGTCTTCAAAGATGATGCGGCGTTGGGTCGGCGTGAGTTCGACGATGTTCTTCTTCGACGCTCCAGCTTCGGTTTGTTCGAGAGCATCCACAACGCGCTGCGGCAGTTGGCAGAGCGGATAATCTTGAGTGGGATAATTCAAAAACGTCGCTTCGGTGCCCGGAGCAAAGCCGTTATGCCACCGATCGACCAAGCGACGATGTGTGTAAGGACTGTTACCACTTGGCGAGTAGATCCCGCCGCTCATGTCGCTGTCGACCCACGGAGCCAGCTTGTCGAGTCCCGCGAACGACAACGGGTGATAGGTTTCCGGTTTGGCGATGATTGCAGGCTTGCCGCCGGTTTCTCGCAGCACCATGCACCACGAGATCGGGTTCATCTCTTGTCGGCCAGCGTCATCAAATGACTCAGGAGCACTCGCCTCACCAAAGCGAGACTTCAAGTCCGGCCCTGCTCCGTACTTGGCACCGCTTAGTCGAATCACGTCGCCCCAATCGCTGGCATCGATCGTCAAGCGAGCATTCACCTGGAGACGATTGGCACCACCTTGAGTTCGTTCAAACTCCACGCCACGAACACAACCGGTCTCGACCGCCACCTTGATCGGCTGCCATCCACGTTCGATCCGCAACGAGCCACTCTCCACATACGGCCGCACGAGATCCTCGAAGATCGCAGCAGCCGCAGCGGGCTCGATGGTCTCCGTTCCGCAAAAGGCGTTGCCAGGACTGGGCATGCCGTAGGTCTTGGAGTTGTTTGCTCGAATCCGACGCAGCACTTCAAGAAACAGCCCGCTGCGCGGGAAGTTGGTTCTGATGTTGTTGACCACGGTCCATTCGTCAGGACATCCCACGCCTTCCGCGCTGAACTGCCCACCGAGCCACTCGATGTCGTTTACCAGTAAGACCTTCTTCACACCCAGTCGCGCGGCCTGCACCGCGGCGGCGCAAGCCGATTCGTTGCCGCCCACGATCAGCAGATCCGCTGAAACGACTTCGGCATGCAAAGAGCTGGTGCCAATCAGCACCAGCCAGACATACGACAGAAACGTAAGAAGTTTCATCACAGTGGGCTCACAAGTTAGGACCATCGCAGAGGTCTCAGTGACCACTGCGACGAGGTGCGCAAATCAGCTCGCAAGAGACTCGATACGCAAGGTCGCATCAACTCGTCGCCTGCCGCAACCCAAGGCCGACACTCGCACGTCTCGATACTGCTTTGATTGCCGCTAATGAGCAGTCTCAATCGACAACGTCAGACTCGTTCGCCGCGCCGCGACTTGGGATCACACCGTCGGCACATCGCGAGCCACGAAAATCGAGCCACTCCGCTTCAGCGACAGGATCGATCTGCGAGCTTAGAAGACACCGCTGACATTCGAGTTCGACCTGCTCACATCAAACCTCGAAACGGAGATCACAGCATGCTCAAGGCGATGATGACGAAGCTTCTCAGCGGCGCAGTTTTGATGTTCTCAGCAGCCAGCTTGGCTGCCGAGCCGGATTGGTCGGCGTTTCGCGGGCAGGAGGCGATGGGTGTCAGCTCGGCCAAAGGGCTGCCTCTGAAGTGGGGTGACTCGGAGAACATCGTTTGGAAGACGCCGCTGCCGGGACCGGGGGCTTCGAGTGCCATCGTCTTCCAAGATCGCATCTATCTGACGTGCTACACCGGCTTCTTTGTGCCGGGTGAAGAGGGCAGCAAAGACAATCTCAAGCGGCACTTGCTGGCGCTCAATCGCAAGGACGGCAAGCTCGTTTGGGACACCGCGATCAAAGCCAAATTGCCCGAGGAAGATCGCATCCGTGATCACGGCTTCGCAGCCAATACTCCAGCGGCGGATAGCGAGCGGATTTATTGCTTCTTCGGAAAGAGCGGCGTCTTGGCGTTCGATCACAGCGGCAAGCAACTCTGGCAAACAGATGTCGGCGAGAAGACGCACGGCTGGGGCACGGCTGCTTCGCCAGTGCTCTACAAGGATTTGGTCTTCATCAATGCGAGCGTTGAGAGCGAGTCGCTCTATGCCCTCGATCGCACGACCGGCAAAGAGAAGTGGCGAGCGAAAGGCATTCGCGAAGCTTGGAACACTCCGGTCGTTGTGTCGGCGAAGTCGGGGCGCAAGGAATTGGTCGTCGCGACTCAGGGCAAAGTGCTCGCCTTCGATCCCGATACCGGCAAGGACTTGTGGTCGTGCAAGACCGACATCGGTTGGTACATGGTGCCCAGCGTCGTGGCTCATGACGGAGTCGTGTATTGCCTCGGCGGTCGCTCGGGTGTTGCGGCACTGGCCGTGCGAGCCGGCGGCGAAGGCGATGTCACCGAGTCGCATCGTTTGTGGAAGAGCATGAAGGGCTCGAACGTGTCGTCGCCGGTCTTCCTCAACGGGCATCTGTATTGGGTGCATGAGAGTCGCGGAGTCGCATATTGCGCCAAAGCCGAAACTGGCGAGATTGTTTATGAGCAACGACTCGAACGAGCGGGCCAAGTCTATGCGTCGGCTCTGCTGGCCGACGGTCGGCTTTATTACACCACGCGCGAAGGCCGGACGTTCGTGCTCGCCTCAAAGCCCGAGTTCGAGCAGCTCGCCGTCAACGACTTCTCCGATCGCAGCACGTTCAACGGCACGCCCTCAGTCGACGGCAGCCGCCTGCTAATCCGCTCGGACAAGTTCCTGTACTGCATCGGCCAGTGAGCTACGTCTCCATCCCCCCCGTCCTTCGACCGGACAGAATCAACCGCTTCGCCACACGCTGGAAGAATTGCCACACGTCATCGCAGTGAGACGACTTAGGCGATGCCGTCACTTCTAGGAAGAGCCGCGACGCGACTTGGTTGTCGATGTCCTCAGGCCTGAAGTCGGCTCACACCGATCGTCGAGTCGTTCTCCCAGTCCAGGACCACGAACTGAGCATTCCAGATATGGGCTGTGTGGCGGTTGTATTCGTCGAAGAATTTTCGAACGTACTGCCGCTTGGACCCTACATCTCTCGGTGAAGCGAAGAAGACGTGGAATTGATTCACTCGGCGCGGAGACAGCGACGTAGCCATGCGACCTCAAAGGTTTCCGACCGTCAGCCTGACATCCCTCAATCGCACATCGGCCAAGAGTTGCTGCCATTCGGGTGTGAGCCGGAATCTTCAAGTCCAGAGACCAAACAGGCAAATGCACGCCCGCGGCCAAAATGCTCCTTAACTAGGTCGCATGGAGACCACATTGGTTGTAGCCGGGGAATTGCGAGTGCTGGCCATGACCGAATCGTCCCCAAGGACGAAACGCGTTTATGGGGCGATGTTGTTCTTCTGATGAGCAGTGAGATCGCGTGTCAGGATTGCTACTGGGGTAACCTTCTGATCGTGGGCAGAGCGATTTGGTGCTCGGGAACAGCGACTTTCGACAGTTCAATTGCTGGTCGACGGTACGGGGATTGGCCGGTCACAAAGCGAAGTCGAGAAGAAGATCAACTCGGCTTGCGGCGCCGACTTGAACTGACCAGAGCTCAATGGCTCCGAATCAAGAGGCTGTTACTGGGTAAGAAAGGAGATCTCAGTCGCACTACGGCTGACAATCGTCCGTTCGTGGATGCGGTGCTTCAGGAGTTGAAGACTGGCATTCCGTGGAAAGACCTTCCGCCTCGAACTGGGAAAGCGAACCCTGTTTGGAGGCGGCTTGATCGCAGGTGTGGTAATGGAGTCCGGGAACGAATCGCTCGCTCCTTGTGAGAGCCACACTTAGAGGAAGTGCAAAAGGACTCCGCGAGTATCAAGGCTCTTCCAGTGGCGTCGACGGGCTGTCTTCGCGAGGATGAAAAAGAGGAAGCCGACCTCAAACGTTCCCTGAGAACTCAGCGCTGAGTCCTGACGCAATAATTACATCGGGGCGTAGATCGACAGGCCGTCTGCTGAAACTGTTGATAACTGCCGGACAGTACGGCGACGCTCCTCAGGCGGAAGGCAAGACAGAGGAGCTGAAGCCAGACACTGAGAAGCAAGTGCTTGCGGACGCAACGTACAACCGCGCTGCCATCCACCAACGAGTGCGACACTTAAGGTCGCGAGCCTGTTTCCGATCCACTCAGGCGCGCACGACAAAGACGAGATACCAAAGAAGCCACGACAAAAACGGGAACGTCATCGAGTGGTTCTTCGGCCTTATCAAACGCTTCAAGAGAGTGGCCACTCGCTACGAGAAATAGACCACCAACTTCATCGACTCAATTTGGCTCGCCGAACTTCTCGATCATGCTCCTGGAATGTTCACACCGCTAGGAGCCTGTCCGAGAATTCTGCCGGAGATTGGCGAAGTGGGCTTGGCAGCGGGGGTAAGATTTCCTCCAATCATTCGCCCGTGAGGGACGTGAGTCTTCGAGGATGTCGCCGCAGCG
>OMIV01000306.1 GCA_900299185.1 Planctomycetaceae bacterium | reverse complement strand
CGTCAGATGTGTATAAGAGACAGGTCCCAATGCGGCGAGACCTTGTCGTCTTTGTGTTCGTCGTCCCAATTCACCGTGATGAGCGGCACGCCGGCTTCGACCAATCGCCTCGCCAAGAGAAGACTCTGACCAAACTTCGTTCGGCCATACCGATCACGCTGTGCTGTCGGTTCGCGCGAGAGATCGAAAGCTCCCAACGCTTCGGCGCGTTCGATCAACTCGGCAGCAGCGAGATAGTTGGACTCAGCCAACCGGGTTTGAAACGTGCCTTGCTCGGCTCTAAGCCCCAGCAGTTCTAACTGTCGCCGTAAGTCGCGACGGCGATGAAACCGATTCAGACTGACCTCACGCGGCAGATCCAAGCCCTCGATGCGAAACTGCTCCTGCGTCGGATCGCCCTCAACCAAGAACGGATTGAATTGCTCACCCATCCGTCCGCCAGTCTGCCCGGCGATGCGTTTGTCTTGCCCTACAAACTGCGTGTACCACGGCAGAACAATTGATGGCGGTAAAATGCTCCGCCGCTCGCTGAAGCGCTGCACCATCGACGCGATTGACGGCCAATCGTCAATGCGAGCCTGATCGGTGATCGGGGCTCCGAAGTATTCCCGCCCGCTGTAGATTTCACTACAGGCAGGACCATGCACCGGCATGCGATGCGTCATGGAACGCACCAAACAGAAACGCTCGGCCTGCTTCGCCAGCAACGGCAAGTGCTCGCAAAGTTCGAGTCCAGGCACGGTGGTCGAGATCGGCTGAAACTCTCCCCGAATCTCAACGGGAGCTTGAGGCTTCAAATCGGTGAGGTCGACCTGCGATGGTCCTCCAAACAAAAACACGAAGACCGCCGACTTCGCCGTCGCTGCGGTCCGAGCGTCATTGGCATTCAGCGACGGGTGACTCAATGCGTAAGCCGGAATGCCCACCGCCGACAACGACACCGCTCGACTGATGCAGTCGCGTCGTGTCATTTGTCGTCGCGGATTCGGGTTCATCAATTACCTGCTGTCGGCGAAACGTCCTTGAGACTACGAGATCGGCACGGAGCGGCTTCAGCGATGTCTGCGGTCATCAACGAACTGTGACAAAGTCGTTATGCAGCAAGAGCACCTGAATCAGGCTTTCGCGTACTCGCTGAGCGGGGCTGGCGGCGGGAGTTCGCTTGGCTCCGCTGCTGCCGGCATACGGCGACTTTGCGGATGTCCCCAGCAACTCTTGGTGCTCGCTCAAGAAGCGGCGGCAACGGCTCAACTCCTGACTCGACGGAGCGCGAGAAAGGAGATGCTCGAAGGCCGCCGTGATGAAGCGATCGCGCGTCGGTTCGTCGTCTGCTTCTCCCACGGATTTGCTCAATGACTCAGCGATCGCCCGCGACTGGTCCTGAGCCAGTGCACTATTCATGACAGCCAAGGCTTGCTGCGGAATGACACTGTCTTTGCGGCGATAGCACGAGTTCGGATCGGCGACGTCGAAGATTTCGAGGAACGGCATCTTCTCGTTGGGGGTGTTGCGGAAGTAGAGGCTGCGGCGCGGCGAGGTCTGCCCGTTGGCCTCGGGAATCTCGGGACCACCGCGTGTAAGATCGATTACTCCCCCCAATGCGAGCACGCTGTCACGGACGACTTCCGCTTCCATCCGCCGCGAGTTCATGCGCCAGAGATAGAGATTGTTCGGATCGAGCTTTGCGGACTCCGAATCGCGGTCACTCGCACTTTGACGATACGTCGCCGAGAGCACGATCACTCGATGCAGCGGCTTCATGCGCCAGCCGTTGACTGCGAGATTGCTCGCGAGCCAATCCAGTAACTCGGGATGCGTCGGCTGAGCACCGTTGAGTCCGAAGTTCTCGGTTGTCGCGACAAGCGGCTGACCGAAGTGACGATTCCAAATGTGGTTCACCGCCACACGAGCCGTCCGCGGATTGGCTTGATGCACGATCCACTTCGCCAGCGCGAGCCGCCTACCGGTACTCGTCGACGGGAAGACTTCACCGAGCGATGCGTACTTACCGTCGGGGTCCGCAGCAGCTTGAACGGCTTTGTCGTACTCGGCCTTTGCGGCTGCGAGCTTCTTCTCGGCCTCGAGCCGCGCGGAGTTCGGTTGCGACTCGTCAGCCTTTTGATTGAAAGAGGCAAGCTCCGTTCTTGTCCCCCTCGCCCCTTTGAGGAGAGGGGGTAGGGATGAGGGGCTGAGTGGCACACAGTCGGATTGCAACTGCCCCTCACCCCCGGCCTCTCTCCCCATAGGGGCGAGGGGAGAATTGAAAGAAACGCTGGCACGCGACTCAAACTGCGAAAGTTGAAACTCCGCTTCGAGCACTTTGATCTTCGCGTTGAGCACTGCAACGGCTCGTTCGGCGCGGCTGGCAGCGAGTGCGAGTTCGGCGGCGTTCGAAGCCGGGGGCGTTGCGTACTTCGCTTGTTCGGCAGCCAGACGCGCGGCGGTTGATATCTTCTCCGCCGCAGCGATCTCCGCTTTGACCTTCGCAACATGGACATCGTGCTCGGCGCGACGCACGTCCCAAACAAGCTGGTTGCGATCGGGCACGAGTTCGGTGATCTCGGCATCAAGGAACTCCGCAGCACCTTGATGCACCCACATCGCGAACTTGCCGGGCTTACGCGGGATTGGCATGACGTAATCGAGTTCTTGCTTCCCATTCAAAACGATGACGAGTCGCGGGCCTTTGACGGTGAACTCGATCGTGGTGACGTCGCCGACTTTCAACGTCGTCTTCTTAATGCCCGCTGGTGGATAGACCTGCTGGCCACCGGTGCGATGGAAAGCCTGCACCGATTGAGCCGCGTCACCGCTGCTCGTGTAGACGTCCTGCGATTGGCCTTTGTCTTGATAGTCGAAGCTGAAGCCGATCGAGCGATACGTGCCGGGCTGTAATACTCGATACTTCAGCTTGGCGGTGAAGCTCTCGGGATGAGGCTGCTTGGTGACCATCGTGGCAAAGCTCGTAACAGCCCTCTCGATCAAGTGACCGTTCTCGTAAGCCCAATCTCCATCGACGATCTGCCACACATCGGGCCGCGCCTTTTCAAAGTTGTCCTTCAGAAAGACACCCTCAGCAGCATTCGAATCAGCCGGTGCTTGAGCGGCTTTCTGCTCGGACTCTGCCAGCGTCTGTTTCGCGACCATCGCTTTCTGCTCGGCAGCCGCAACGGCTTTGAGAGTCGCGGCGATGTCGTCATCGGCCTTCTGCAAAAGGGTCGCTCGCATGCTCTCGCGGAGCGCGGGGTAATAGTCTTCGATCGGCAGTTGGATCGGCTCCACCTTCAAGGGGAATCCGCCCAAGCTCAAGGGGACGGCTGGCTGTAGCAATAGCGACTTATCTGGCGTGCGATCGTCACCACGAATGAAGCGATACGTTGGAGCGGCTGGTTCTTTGTCGTAGACGCGCGGCACGCCGTCCGTCAGCACCTGGCCCAACGTGGCATCCTTCTCCGTCCCCACCAGCGCCGAGATCGGATCGGTGCGCACGTTGTGAGGCTCAAAGACCGCTCGAAACTGGTAGTACTCTTGCTGCGAGATCGGGTCGTACTTGTGGTCGTGACAGCGAGCACATTTCAGCGTCAGTGCCAGGAATGCTTCGGCAGTTCGTTCGACCGTCTCGAACATCCAGACGTTGCGATCGAACTTGTACCAGTTGCGTCCGAGAAAGCCGGTTGCCGGCAAGACGCTCGGATCGCCGCCTGCGACTTCATCACCGGCCAGCATCTCGGCGACCATGCAGTCGTAACCCTTGTCCGCGTTCAACGAGTCGACGATCCAATCTCGCCAGCGCCAGATGTGTCGTTGGCTATAGCGGATCTCATTGATGCCCCGGCTGCCGTACCAATCCGAGTAGCGCCAGATATCCATCCAATGGCGCCCCCATCGTTCGCCGTATTGAGGTCGCGACAAGAGATCGTCAACGACCTTCTCTTCCGCACGCGGGTCAGTGTCATTGAGGAACGCCTGCAGTTGCTCGCGCGTCGGCGGCAGGCCGATGAGGTCCACATATACGCGGCGCAGCCAAGTCGCCTTCGTTGCGGGAGCACTGGGTGCGAGTCCGCGTTTCTCATGCTCGATGGCGATGAAGGCATCGATCGGGTTCTTGACCCACTGAGCGTTCTTGGGTGCCGGGACTGCCGGTAAGCGAGGCGGCAGATACGACCAATACGTCGCGGGGTCGACTTGCGGTCGCTCGTCTTCAGCGACTGGTGCTCCTGCTGCAATCCACTCTTTGACTTTGGCCAGCTCTTCCTTGGTAAGCGGAGCACCTTCGCCTTCCGGTGGCATCTTCAAATCGCCGGTGCCAGAAAGCACCTTGAAGAACAAGCTCTCGTCCGGCTTGCCGTCGACGATCGCAGATCCGCTCTCACCGCCCTGCTTGATGAATTTGGCGGTATCGACTCGCAGCTTCGCTTTCTGTTGCACGGCTCCGTGACAGGCATAGCACTTATGTTGCAGCAGCGGCTTGATGTCGCGGGCATAGTCGGCAGCGAAACTCGGCACGACCAGCAGAAGCATCAACGAGGCCAGCAGAACTCGAACGAGTGTCATCGGTATTACCTCAGTCTCAGGAGTGCCCGGCAAAAAGCCTGACGAGCGACGCGCCAGCATACTGTGGCCAGTCACGGACCGAAGTCGATTCGCTCGTCGTCGCGAGGTCAATCCAGAGCGCGAGGGAACTCTCCGCGTTTGATGTTCGAAACGCTGAGGCCGCGAGATGAAAAGGCGATGGCCACAATGAGGCCCGATGAGAACTAGGGCGTTCCCACTTCCAATGACTTGCTGAGTTCGAAGCGAAAAGGAGTTTGAACCGCTGATGAACGCTGATGGAACGCTAATCAGAAGAGGAAGGCGCGAACGACGTTTGTCCGATTTTTATGAGCGTTCCATCAGCGTGTATCAGCGGTTCCTGAACTTCGTTTCGTCGATCGACCTCTCTAGATGAACCTAATGTTTTTCTCTTCGTGCGTTTTCGTGTTCTTCGTGGCCGATCATTGATGCGTCGCGCTATCGGACCGCAAGCCGATAGGCGGTTGTTGGTGTTGCCGATGTTACATCCCCTCATTGGGAACGCCGACGCTGTGTTGACACTCGCGCCAGGCGGTGAGTTGTGAGGAATCACCTTCGACGTAAGGAATGCGATACTTCACTCGATAGCGATAGACATAGTGCATTCCCGGAGCAGTCGTCAGGTCCACAAACCGCACCAAAACCATCTGGCCATACTCCGTCTTCGGAGAAAACTGGAGGGCGTCGTTAACCATCTGATGCGACACGAATGAGATCCCTGGGCTCGTCGCTGTGCCTGGCACGGGTGACGTCAGCACCTTGTCTCGAAAGAGTTCGGCAACCGGATCAGCTCCCTGCGTATAGCGAGCCAGGTTTCTTTGATTCGCCGCTATGTCCAGACGCTGCCACTTCACTTTTTCATTGAGAACATTGATAGGCGTTTCGCGAGATTCAGCTCGTTCAATCTCAATGTCTTCCCACTCGACGGCATACGGGAAGTTTTCGCGATTGAGCACGTCGCGAATCACCACAACAGTCCGACGCTCGGACTTGGGATCGTCCGGTGAAGTGAGGTTGCTGGGATCGATCGCTAAGTCACTCTTGCTGATTGATTGTTCGAAGAAATACACGCGATTGTCTCCCAGCACAGTCGCCCGATAAGGCACGAGTGAATCGGACGTAAGATCAATCGCCACGCGGAAGCCAATAGCTTGGTTCATCGCGAGGACCTTGTAGTCGTCCGCGGCGATCGAGCGACCGGGTTGGCTGGCTTCGATCGAAGTCGAGTAGTCGCCGCCGCTCAGATAGTCGGCTAGAAATGGCTCACCGGTCGAAGCTGCTCCCCCATAGGCACTCCCCATGCCAGCTGCGTTGATGATCCGGCGCGAACCCCAGTTCCATTCAGCGGCGTTGCCAATCAGGTCGTGCAAACCGAAAGGGTTTTTCGAGTACTTGCCGACGGGAGAAGTGGTCGCAAAGAACTGACTGCGATGCTTCAACTTGTCCGTACCCAAAGCAATCAACTGTTTGCGACCGGCTCGCGTCACGAATTCCCATTCGTTGACCGTGAGTAGTCGGTAAGCCCGTTTCTCCTTCCGGCTCAGCCAGTGTGTGAAGGCAGTGGCGTCGGCTGAAGTAATCTCAATCAAGGGATGCTCATCCGAATCTTGCAAGCAGCGCGGATTTCGCCACGTCAGGATCTTGCTCCCCGCAGCGTCACCAGCCATCAACAAGTTGGATCTTTCCGCAGCAGTGAGATACCCGGTGTCATCCACGAATTGTTGGAACTGCCGACGAGTGACTTCATGCACTCCAACATAGATCGGTGCTTGCACTCCATCGCGAACTATTGGCTGCGGCGCGACTGGCCCGCCCCCCATGCCTGCTCCGCCAGGCATTCCGCCTATCCCCATGCCTTCACTGCCGGGTGCCGATGCAGGCAGTTTGCCGGGCGGAATTAGTCTCAACGTCATGCCCAACGAGTTCGTGATCTCGACTTCGTGTTTAGTCTTCTTCGCCCAAGCTTGCTGAAAGTCCGCCGCTTCTCGATCAGTGAAAGGCACGTCGGCACGAGGCACGTTCTCGACCTGCAAATCCTTTAAATCGAGGTCAATGTTCTGTGGCAGAACATCAAGGTCAAACTCCGATTTGATAGCGATTGACTTCCTCGGCTCCCACTCCCGACGGCACACCAGCAACTGATGGTGTTGAGATGCCACGAGTTCACGAGGCGGATCCACCTGAATCGATCCCCAACAAATCACGAGTCGATCGGCATCACGCAGAAAGATTCCGGTACGAACTCCGCCGGAGGCACTCACAAGGGGATCTCGGAGCAGAAGTTGACCTGGCTCGGGACAAGTCACTGTAAAGACCACGTCGCGAGTTCCGACCAACTTCAACTCGTTATCGGTGATCTCAATCCACTGAGGAGCCATCACGATGTCGTTTGAACTGCCGGCGCCATCCGATCCGCCGCCTGGTGGCATCATGCCTGCTCCCGACAAGCCGCCAGGCATCGCAGCGCTTGATTGAACGGCTTCCTGAGCCGTGCGTGGCGGCTCATTACCTTGAGCCGACAAGACAACCCAGCGACCTTTGAGATCGTTAGTTCGGGAGCTGTCGGCGTGCATCATAAGTTGAGCGTCCAGCGCGGCACGCTCTCTGATGACTAATTGAGCCTTGGCCGCTTCCGCTTGCTCGATCGCCAAAAGTCGTTGCAGCTGTGCTTCGCGACTCGTCGCTCTGTAAGAAAACCACAGCGTGATGACAGCCGCGAGCAAGCACATTGGAATCACTAACAGCAAGCCCACGATCCATTTCCAAGCTGGACTCTTCGAAGACTCGCGACGGTGGTTCGGTTGAGTTTGTTCGGGAGCTAAGCGAGTTGTCACCGGCTCCATAGAGCGCGCTGCTGACGAGGCGTCATGCGGCTCAACATCAAAGCCACTGAAACGAGGTCGCACGAAGATCAATGACAGCAGGAAGCCAATGATCAAAACGAGATGAGTGGTGCATAAAAGCGACAGCGAGCGTTGCCCACCCATATGCAGCGGAGCGTTAAACGCAGTCGGCAGGGTCAGCAACAGCAGCACGACACACACTCGCCAACGAAGCTTGCTGCGCGTCATCCAGCCCATGACGAAGACGACCCACGGCACCAACGCGATTGCTTGATGCCACACGGCTTGCTCCAACAGGCGGTGCGTCCAACCGTCCTGACTATCAATGGCCGTGAGATAGAGATTGATCACAGCAAAGAGCACCATCGGCAGAATCGCGATGCTCCAGGACAACTGCGGCGCCAAAGATTTGCGTGTGCCAAGTGGTTCAGCTTCGTGCCGGACAGCGGCCTGCTGCGGCTGAGGTTGGTTGATCGGCACAGCGACTTCTTGAAGCGAGACCTCGCGCCGCCAGCCAGTGGGCTCGGGACACACCGTCGGTTGCTGCACATGAGCCAGATAACCGCCCAGCAACGTTCCGATCTCTTCCGCCGTTTGAAAGCGGTCATCCGGCGACTTCGCCAACAACCGATTGATGATCGCGCACAGCCACTCGGGGATATCGGGATTGATGGCCTGAATCGGACGCGGCTGCTCTTCACAGACGCGCTTGAGCACAGCCATCGTCGAGCGTGCTCGGAACGGCGAGTGTCCCACGCACATCGCATACAGCACCGCTCCCAAACTGAAGAGGTCGCCTCGCAAATCGACAGCTCGTCCCCACGCTTGCTCGGGCGACATGTACTGCGGAGTTCCGGCAATCACTCCACTGAGTGTAAGACTTGCGTCATCGATGACTCGCGCCAGCCCGAAGTCCGTCAGCTTGACGCGCTGCACTCCGTTTTCGAGCAAGATGTTTCCGGGCTTCACGTCGCGATGCACCAGCCCTTGAGCATGAGCGGCCGCCAGTCCCGCTGCCGTCTGCATGCCGATGCGGAGGATCTCTTTGAGTTCGAGCGGGCCTTCTTGATCAAGCCGTTCCTGCAACGAACCGCCCGAGACGAACTGCATCACAATCTTGGGCACGCTGCCGCTAGCTCCGGCTTCTTCGATTGCGTGAATCGTCACGACGTTCTCGTGACAAACCGCCGCTG
>OMIV01000305.1 GCA_900299185.1 Planctomycetaceae bacterium | reverse complement strand
GATAAGCGTGTGCTTTTTCTAACGGGGGAAACTTGCCAGCCTCAGGGCGGTAGGGCTCGGCAGCGGCGACGGTTCCATAGGATGCGAAAATGAAAACGCAGAGACTCAGCGCCACGAGCCATTGCGACAGGCTTGAAACCCGATTCCCAAATCGGGACGCAGCGTCTTCAGTCGCGAAGCGACGGCAGCAAATAGCTGCGGGCGATAGCCCGCAGAAGCTGGAAGAAAAAGTCCATGAGCCGCGAAGCGGTGACCGCAAATTGGATCTAGCCATTGTGCTCGTCTTCAAAGAGGTACTCCAATCGAAACTCGATGCCGTGGCGTTCCAGAAAGTCGATGTATTCTTCTTGAAACGACTTCGTGCGGTGATGCTCTTTCTGGTTGCGGATGTAATTGCAGATGGCTTCGACCCGATCGTAACTGACCGTGAATGCGCCGTACCCCTTTTGCCATTCAAACGCATTCAAGTGCCTTTCTTCGCTCATCCACTTCGACGAACTGGCCTTCACGTCACGAATCACATCGGCCACTGCCACTGTGGGAGACAAGCTCGCGAGAATGTGAACGTGATCTTCAATGCCGCCAATCTCGATGAGGTGCCCCTTCTTCCCGCGAAGTGTCCCGCCCACATATTCGTAAAGACGCTCTTGGACATCGTCTTTGATCGTGCGTCTTCGATATTTGGTCGCAAACACGATGTGGTACGTGAGTCGCGCGAAACTACCCATGTGTGGCCCAGTCACTGTCGCCGCTTCGCGGCTAGGGGTATCGGAGGCTCGCGATCTGCGGGCTGACGCCCGCAGCTATATGCTGCCGTCGCTTCGCGACTAACCCCGCTGTGGCCGCTTCGCGAATGTCGCCGGTGCAATCCTCTGTCATCGCTTCGCGACTGCCTCTCATAGTTCGATGACCTTGTTGCTGTCGCCAAACTTGTCGGTCTCTACGCCCATGCGTTGGGCCATGAGCAGCAGCAGGTTGCTCATATGGGCGTTGGGATTCGCGGGGCGACTACAGAGCGAGTAGTGCTCGCCGGGTTTGTCGAGCTGATAACCCTTGAAGTGCCCCTGATTGAAATCGAGATGGCTGCCGTGCTTCAGGCCGAGGTCTGCACCACCAGCGAGAACGAGCGGCAAGTTCGCGTTGCCGTGACTGTGGCCGTAGGACATGCCGCTGCCGAAGAGCGACATCGTCGTATTGAGGAGCGGCTTGCCATTGAGATCCTTCGTGTCGGCCAGTCGCGAGAGGAAGTAGCTGAATTGCTCAATGGCGAACGTGTCGTAGTTGGTGAGCTTCTCCATGTAGCCGAGGTCGCCGCCATGATGGCTGAGCTGATGCCGCGACTCTGTGATTCCGATCTCTGGAATAGAAAATGCATCCCCTTCGCCGCCGAGACTAAACGTCGCAATGCGTGTCACATCGGTTTGGAACGCCAGCACGATCAAGTCATAGACGGTGCGGAAATAATCGCCCGCCATCGTCTGCGGCACGTCGCGGTTTGTCCGCTTGCGGTCGGCCTCTGAGACTGTTGGCAGCGGCGTATCGAGCCATGAGTCAGCTCGCCGCGTGCGAATTTCGGCTTCGCGAACCGAGGTCAGGTATTG
The DNA here is from genome assembly GCA_900299185.1 of Planctomycetaceae bacterium. Classification (GTDB taxonomy): domain Bacteria; phylum Planctomycetota; class Planctomycetia; order Planctomycetales; family Planctomycetaceae; genus AM-0621. Next base: position 5,315 of record OMIV01000305.1, on the reverse strand, counting down.
CTCCATCCGACCTTTGTCTGCCGCGCCCATCTTCTGTTCGAGCCGTCGTACTTCCGCGAGGTTGGCGTCGAGCACGCTTCCTTTGCGACGCAATGCCTTGCGCTGAGCGGCGGTGCCTCCCTTCGGTTCTTCGAACAGTGACGCGAAGATTTCGCTGCAACGACGCATCGATGGCAGCCGTACTCCGTCGGCCGTCCAGCTCAACGCTTCACCGGTGAGGGCGATCTCCATCGACGAGTAGCGCGTATGTTTCGCCGTGACCTCAGCCATCTTCTGATCGACCGAGATGGTGTTCTTATCCGATGGTCCAAGCTTGCCGCCGGTTAGCCACACCGAGATGCAGTTGTGATGATGGCTGATTGCTCCCGGATGATGCAGACCGCTGATCGGCGTGATGACTTCGCGATGTTTTTCGAGCGGCTTCAACGATCGCGAGAATTGATAATCCTTGCCCGGCGTCGTGATCTGATAATTCAACGAATGCACGCCATTCGCGAGATAAATGAAAGCGGCTCGACGAGCAGAGCTGTCCGTCCCTTCCGCCGCGCGAAGAGGAACCATGCACTCAAGAAAGGGCAGCGTGATGCAGGTTCCCAAAGCACGCAGCGCGTGCCGACGATCGATGAGCCACGATTGCGAAAGATAAGACATAGTTCTTGGTTCCTTGTTCTTGGAATCGTTTACTTGTTGGTTAGTAGGTAGCGAATGAAGCCGCCGAAGAACATCCCCTCATCGTTTCTTGATCAAATCAGACAACGCCACCGCTCGCACGATGTCTTTGACTCGATAACCACTCTTTTTCGCTTCGGCGGTGATGGCATTGATGTCGTCTTGATCGTCGATCGTCAGCACTCGGCGCAGGGCGTAGGTGCAGAGGTGCTCGATGAAGCCTCGGGCCAGCTTGTCGCGGTCTTCGACCAGCAGTCGTTTGAAGTCGTTGGCGTCTTTGAACGGACGGCCGTCGGGCATGACGCCGGATGCATCCACCAACGGGTTTTCTCCAACGCCAGTGGGGACCAATTCGCGAGTGCGCCATTGGCCGATCGCGTCGTACTGGTCGAACGCCAGTCCGAGCGGATCGATGTTGCGATGGCAGGCGGCGCAGCTGGTGTTCTTCGCGTGGACTTCAATTCTTTGGCGAATGGTGATCTTGGTGCCGGTCGGCGGAATGGGTTCGATCGGATCGACGTTCGCTGGCGGTGGCGGCGGCGTCTTGTTGAGGATCGATTCGCTGAGCCACACGCCTCGATGCACCGGGCGATGTCGAGTTCCATCTGACGTGAGTCCCAAGAGTGCGCCCATCGTCAACAGTCCGCCGCGATGATCTTCCGGCTTCAGGGCGACTCGTTGGAAGCTGCTCTTCTGAGGTTCTGGCAGTCCGTAAAAATCGCAGAGCCGAGGGTTCGCCATCGTCCAATCCGATTCGATGAAGCCCTCGATCGGCAGGTTCTTTGCAAACATCTCGCGGAAGTACTCGACCGGCTCTTCACGCATGCTGGCTTCAAGCCAAGCGTCGTAATTGGGATACAGCTTCTTGTCCGGCGGAAACATTCCGACTCGATGCAGTTGCAGCCACTGCCGCGTGAAGTCGTCGATGAAACGATTCGCCTTACCGTCGGTCAGCAAACGGTCGACTGCCGATTTCATGCCTTCACCATTCAGCTTGCCGCCGTGCGCCGCAGCAAACAAAGCGTCGTCAGGCATCGAACTCCACAGGAAGTACGAAAGCCGGGTGGCGAGTTCCGAATCCGTCAGCCGTTCGCGAGCGACCGGGTCACCTTCAACCACATAGATGAAGTGTCGCGACGTGAGCACGCCTTGCATCGCCACTCGATAAGCGTCGGCGGGCTTCTCTCCGGCGTCTCGTTCCGCGCGGTAAGCCTGCAGGTAGTCGGCCAACTCGTCCTTCTTCACCGGCCTTCGCCACGCTCGTTCGGCAAAGCGATGGAGATGCTCGGCGACCACTTCGATCATGGCATCATCGGGCGGCAACAGACCGTTGCGTCGCGACTTCTCGGCCTCGGTCTCCAGCGGTCCTTCCCACTCAATCCAATCGAGCAGCACGGTCGAAAACAGCCCGTTGCCTTTCTCATCAAACATCTGCGGAGCGTTCGGATTCAGAAGCAGAGTCTCGCTGCTGTGCGTGAAAACGTAGCTGCCGCTGTTGAGCGCGTTGCGGAAGGCGGCACCGGCTCGGCGATCGACGACATCCGTCGAGACCACGCAGAATTCCAACGATACCGGCATCTCGAGGAAGACGTCGAACTCATACACCTGCGGCCGATCTTCTGGAGCCGTCAGGTCAAACTCGATGATGCCATCGACAGTCTCTTCGCCGGTGCGCTTGCCGATGCTGAGATGCGCCGTCTGCCCGCCGATTGGCCGAATGCCGCTCGCCTGCAATCGCATGCGATACAGCCCGCTGTGTTCTGGTCCCGTCCTTCCAAACCAATTGGAAGAGAGCGCGTGGTGAACGTTTCCGGGATAGAGCAGATGACGCAGCGGCCGTTTGATGCCAAACCGATCTAAGAATTCCTGCTGTGCTTTGCCGCCGTTGTAACGCAGATCCGCCGCCGTCTTGCGGATCTTGCGAGCCTCTTCCGATTTCGCCGGGAACGCTCGATCGAGGACCAGTCCCGCCGCGCGGTAATAACGATCCACATGCGACGGCGAGAGTGACAGCTCCGAACCGATTCGCTCGAACCCATGCCATAGCGTGTCGGCGTTGAGTTCGCCGGGCTTCGTCGGGTCGTAACGCACTCCGAGCAAATCGTAGACGGTGTTCTGATACTCCTTGCGGCTCAATCGATAATGAGCCACCGCCGGCCGCGCTGCCATGCGAGCCGCTCGGCCTTCCTTCAGCCGCGCATCGAGACTCGTCACGAAGTCTGAGATCTCTTTTTGAGTCGGCTGCGGTTCCTTCTTCGGTGGCATCGCCCCGCTATTCACCTTGTCGAGCACTTCGGCCCAGTGATGCGCGTCCGCCCCCAACTTGAAATCGCGCGACAGCTTGTCGATCCGAATATCACCCTCTTCCTTCTGCGATCCGTGACAACGGATGCAATGCTTTTCGAGGAAGGCTTCAATCGGCTCAGCACCACCAGCCGCGTTGCTCAGGCTAAGGCCGACACCGAGGGTCAGAGACCAACAAGAAACACTTCGTAAGTTGAACATCGTCATCACCAATAAATTCAGTGCTGCAAACTCAAAGGTCACTCTACAAAGAACCGCTGCTGCTCCAGCAGACCTTACGGACACAAGACGTTTTGCTGTTGGGCAGGTTTCAACCTGCCGATTGCTTTGCGGTTTCGCAGGTTGAAAACCTGCGCCACGGACTCATGTCAGAAACGTTCCAGCAGACCTTACGGACGCTCGACAACCCAGATGTTTCGATAGAGCACGCGGCGACCAAAGGCTTCAAACCAGATCGGGCCATCGGCAGTCTCTGGCCCTTTGAAGCCGTGAGGAGTCGGGCCGTTGACCTCTAGCTTGTCGATCGTCTGATGCCCGTTGAGCTTCACCGAGACCACCGCTTTGGAAGTCTTCTTACCGTCGCTGCCAAACCGTGGGGCCGTGAAGTCGATATCAAGAGTCTGCCAGACGAGCGGTGGCAGACACGGATTGGGCACCTTACTCGGATAAGTGAAGACGCTTCCGCAAACGCGCGGCGCGTTGTTGTTCTTCGCCGGTGGTAGCTTGGCCGACGCGTTCTTTTCATCGAGCAACTTGCCGCGTTGAGGACTCGTCGCACCCGACAGATCAAAGTCGAATCCGAAGCTGTCGCCGATCGCGACCTCGTAGCGAGACAGCATGTAGATGCCCGCGTCGGCTCGGCGCCACGGAATGTTCTGCGGCTCCCATCCCGTCATGAACTCGACGTGCAACTTGTAGTCGCGAAACCGCCGCTTGGTGACAGCCCCTGCAAGCATGTGTCCTTCGAACATCGTGGGAACCGTCATACCTTCGATGTCCTTGCGCTCTTCGAACGCGTCCATGTTGGGAGCCGCGCCACCGAACAGCACGACTGCTCCCGCTGGTGGCTGCTCGCCGAGAGTCGCGCTCTTACGTTCGACTCGCTTCAAAGACACCTGACGATCACCACGCTTAAGGGTCAGGCCATTCTCATCCAGAGCCGCACTGATTCCGGCATCGGTGAGCGACCGGAACTCTGCGCGTCCTTGAGCCAACGCTCCGCTTTCCAACAGCCCATACTGACCGCCGTCCCAACCATCTCCCGGCAAGCCGCCTTCCAGGACTAACGCATGGAAAGACTTGTCGCTGCGAGCCACCACTTGAACGCCGACCGACTTGTCCCCGTCCTTGCCGACGTACTCACCCTGCAACTTCAACTCGCTGCCAATCGCCTGCGCATCAAAGAGTTTCTTCGTGGCCGCTTCCGCGTCTTTGTCGAGAGCCTGAGCTCGAACCACTCCCGGCCACGCGATAACCAAGCACAACGCCAAACTCGTGAATACGCTTTTCATGGAGAACTTTTTCCTACAGGTACTTTTGATGAATTGGAGTTGCCGACAAGAGTTACTCACCGGTTGCCGCCACAACTTGCGAGGAGTGCTGGTACGACGGACTTGTAGTCCGTCGCCGGCCACTGTTTAGGAGCGACGGACTGCACGTCCGTCGTACCCCAAAACGGACTGAGTTCCTCGGGGGGACTTATGTGGGCGACGATATGTCACACTTCTTCCAACCGAGTCTTCGCATCGCCGAAGGTCTTGAGGCGGATGTCGGCCTTGTCCATCAGCGAGAGGAACAAGCGGCAAAGCTGGCGATCGGGCTTGCCGGAGTAGTCGAGGACTCGGCCGCCTTTTAGTTGGCCGCCGGCACCGCCGAGCAGGATCACAGGGAGTTGGTCGTTGTTGTGATACGCGCCGGCCATCATGCTCGAACAGTGCATCAGCATCGTGTTGTCGAGCAGCGTGCGATCGCCTTCTTTGATCGAGTCGAGCTTGCGGGCCATGTAGGCGAGTTGTTCCATGAAGAACTGATTCACCTTCAGCCAATCGCGGCCATCGCTGTGCGAGAGCAAGTGATGGATCATGTAGTCGATGCCGTGACCCGCTTGTTCGACACTGGTGAGATTCGGGAAACGCAACGCGCTGTGATCGTTGTTGAGCTTGAGCGTCGCCACACGCGTTGTGTCGGTCTGAAAACCGAGGACAAGGATGTCGATCATCAGCTTCATGTGCTCGGCGATGTTCTGAGGAATGCCATCCGCCGGTCGGTCGATGTTCGGCTTATCGAGCGTCGGCTTCCAACCCTGCAACTCGCCGCGCTTGCCCGCGCTGCTGATGCGAGTC
>OMIV01000304.1 GCA_900299185.1 Planctomycetaceae bacterium | reverse complement strand
TCTCAAAAGGCACTCGTCGCGAGGCGAGATGATGATTTGAGTTTTTGCCATACGAGATGAAGTCAGGGTAGCATCGAGTTGTTCTATCTCCGATTGCCTATGAACCCGAATCGTGGTTACGTCGACGTTGATCGCCTGCAAGCTGAGACTTCTCTCGAAGCGGCTGCGGCGAAGTGTGGTGTAGCGATTACTCCATCCGGCAGCGGCAACGAAGTCCGCATCGACTGCCCCTTCGCTTGTGCCGGGGATCATGTCGGTCGCAAAGAGATCTCGGTCAACACGGGCAATGACGAGAAGGTCTTTCAATGCCATTCGTACCAATGCGGCTTTCGAGGCAACTTGCTGGCTCTGATGCATGGCTGGCTCAACGGCAAGAAGCCGACTGGCGACAAACTACGAGGCACCGAGTTTCAACGCGTGCGAGACGTGCTCGCTGATCGAGTCAAAATCGAAGCGAAACCGGTTGTCACAGTGCCTACAACGACCTCGGCTCCTCGTGTCCTTGAACCAGAATCGACAGAGCCCAATGTGCCCTTGATCGACTCGGAAAACGAGGCCGCTCGCGAACTCGCGGACATCGACACGAAGTTCATCGTCGATGTCGCGACGATGAATGCGGCTGCGGCGAGTTACGTCCGCCAGCATCCGTGCCTGACTCCCGAGTTAATGCGAAAGTGGCGTTGCGGCTACCTTCCCAACGATGGCGGGGGAGACAAACGCGGCTGGAGTCTGCGTGGTCACATCGTCTACCCGATGCTTTCGGAGGATGGCAAAGTGCTGGCGTGGATCGGTCGCGATCCTGCCTACGAACAGAAGCTGGCCGAGTATGACTCGATTCGCCCCGAGCTACGAGGCGACAAGATTCCGCCCATGAAGCACAAAGTTCCAAAGGGCTTTCACCGAGGCCAAGAACTCTTCGGTCAGCACGCGAGCCGTCTCAAAGAACCCGGTTACCGCGAGGCGATCTCGAAGAACGGAATCATCGTCGTCGAGGGCTACAACGACGTGATCAACCTCGACAACCTCGGAATTCCTGCAGTGGCGATCTGCTCGAACCGCATCACACAAGCGCAAGTCGAGAAGATCAATCGTTGGTCGCAGCAACTCGCAAGCGGCAAGGTGACACTGCTCTTCGACTGCGAACCAACCGGCGACGAGGGAGCGAAAGACGCGCTCTGGCAACTCACGCAACGCGGCCTCAACGTGCGGCTTGGATGGACTCAAGAGATGCACGGCGGAACCTTCAAAGGCCGACAACCTGAATGCCTCTCGCAAACCGACTGTGACATCCTCTTAACCAAAGTGTGAGCAATGACTACTCGTGATGCTCGTAGACTCGACCGCCGAATTTAAAGAACAGCGCGGGGGTGACGACTTGATCGAGGATCGTTGACGTCAGCATGCCACCGAAGACAACCAGCGTCAGCGGGTACAGAATCTCTTTGCCGGTTTGGCCGGCTCCGAAGAGCAAGGGCAAGAGGCCGATGAAGCTCGTCATGGCAGTCATCATCACCGGGCCTAGTCGTTCGAGACTGCCTCGAATGATCATCGACTCGCTGAAGGTCTCGCCTTCGTGCTGCATCAAGTGGATGTAGTGCGAAATCATCATGATCCCGTTGCGGCTCACGATGCCGATCAATGTGATGAAGCCGACCCAATGCGCGACGGACAGACTGGAAGCACTCGCCCACACACGCGGCCAATGCCACCAATCGAGCCCGGCAAACGCTCCGGCTTCCGGACGATTCACGATCAGCAATGTCACGACCGAACCGAAGGCTGCTAGCGGAATGTTGACGAGCACCTGCAGCGCGGCTCGCCACGAATCCAACGCTTTGCAGAGCAGCAAGAAGACGCCAATCACGCTCAGTGCCCCGAGTAACGCGAGCCGTTTATTGGCTTCTTGCTGAGCTTCGAACTGACCGCTGTATTCGAGGTAGTAGCTGCCGGGGAGCTTTCGCAGGTTCTCTTCGACCGGCAGCAATGCCTGCTTGATGTCCGTCACGACGCTCGCCAAATCGCGGCCTTGCACGTTGCAGAACACGACGATGCGACGCTGCACGTGCTCACGATTCAGCGTGTTGGGCCCCGTCGTATCGAGCACCTCAGCCACTTGTCCTAACGCCACTCGGCGTCCCGACGGGGTTTCGAGAATCGTTTCGTTGATGGCTTCCGGATCGCTGCGTGAAGCTTCATCAAACCACACGATCAATTGGAAGTAGCGATCTTCATCGAGCACCTGCGACACAACGCGGCCCTTGTAGGCGGTCTCCAAAAGTGTCGCGACATCTCCCGGAGCAAGCCCGTAGCGCGCGGCTTCTTCACGGCGAACCTTCAAACGCAACTGTGAAATTTCGATCTGCGGTTCAATCTGTAAGTCCACGATGCCGGGGATCGACTGCATGCGTTCTTGCATGTCGTAGGCCGCTGTCCGGAGCTCGCTCAGCTCTTGCCCGAAGACCTTCACGGCAACCTGAGCACGGATGCCGGACATCATGTGATCGAGCCGATGTGAAATCGGCTGACCGATATTCACAGCGGCTCCGGGTATGGCCGTGATGCGATCGCGCACATCGGCGATGACCTCTTCGCGGGGACGACCGACGGTCTCATAGCCCCACAAATGCACGATCGGAATCAGTCGCAGGGACTGCCACATGAAGCCCGACTTCGGCACATGGTGCTCGATCATTTGCACGTCGATCTCGGATGAATTCACGCCTTCCGCATGCTCATCCAGTTCCGCACGTCCCGTCCGACGCGAGACCGACTTCACTTCCGGGACTTCAAGAATGAGCTGATCGACTCGGCCCGCGATCCGCTGACTTTCATCAAGGCTCGTTCCCGGTTCCATGCGCAGACTGATCGTCAACGTGCCTTCGTTGAACGGCGGCAAGAACTCACCGCCCATCCAAAAGATCGTCGCGCACGATGACGTCACCAGCAGGCCGACAGCGATGAGAATCAGCGTCGCATGCCGCAGCGTGAAGCGCAGCACTCGTTCGACGAGCTTCTTCATCAGTCGCAACACAAACGGATCCGCCGCGTCATCAAGCAGCTTCGCTTTCGGGAGTAAGATTGATCCCAGCACCGGAGTGAAGGTCAGCGACACCAGCAACGAGCACAGCAGCGCGACGATGTAAGCCGCTCCCAGCGGCGCGAACATGCGGCCTTCGAGCCCCGCCATCGAGAACAGCGGAAACATCACGAGGATGACGATCAACGTTGCATACACGATCGAGTTTCGGACTTCGCAAGACGCATCGTAGATGACGTCAAGCGGCGAGCGTTGTTGCTCGATGGTTAGTTGCCGATTCTCTTTTAAGCGGCGGTAGATGTTCTCGATGTCGACGATCGAGTCATCGACGAGATCCCCGATTGCGACCGCGATTCCGCCGAGCGTCATGGTGTTGATCGAGATCCCGAACCAGCGAAACACCAAGAACGTTAGCAGGATCGACAGCGGCATCGAAGTCAGCGAACTCAGACTCGTACGAAAATTGCCCATCAGCAGGAACAGCACGACGACAACCCAAATCGCTCCATCGCGCACGGCTTCCGTAACATTGTCGACAGCGGCCTTGATGAAGTCGGCTTGCTTGAAGATGCGTCGTTCGATGAGCACATCGGGCGGTAGTTCTTGTTGCAGGGCATCGAGCACCGTTTCGATGTGCCGATCAAGCACGAGCGTGTCGGCATTCGGTTGCTTTTGAATGGTCAGAATAACGGCCGGGCCACCGGCTATCGTACTATTCGGCTCTTTGACAAAGACGCTGCCATCGCCGCGTTTGATGGGGCCGCCAAAGCGCACTTCCGCAACATCTTTGATCCGTACCGAGATCGGATCGCGCCACACGACCGGAGTATTCTCGATTTCTTCGAGCGTCAGACTCTGACCATTGATTCTCAACAAGGACTCTTTTGGCGAGCGCACCACAATGCCGCCCCCCGCGATGACGTTGGCTTTCTCGGCGGCAGTGACGAGCTGCTCCAGAGTCACATTTTGAGCGGCCAATTTCGCGGGCGACGTCACGATTTGATATTGCTTGAAGATGCCGCCCATCACGGCCACTTGCGAAACGCCATCGACCGCGAGCAACCGATTCCGCACCGTGAACTCACCGAGCGTGCGCAGCTCCATCGCCTTCGCGGCGCGTTCGTCATCGGTCTTGCACTCTGCGGTTGATCGCAGTCCGAGCAACATGATCTCGCCCATGATTGATGAGATCGGGGCCATGACCGGATTCGCATCCTTAGGCAGTCGCTCGCGAGCCAGTTGTAGTTTTTCCGACACGATCTGCCGGTCGCGAAAAATGTCGGTGCCCCAATCGAACTCGACCCAGACGATCGACAGCCCGATGCCGGACGCCGACCTGACGCGTTTCACTCCGGTGGCGCCATTGAGCAAGAACTCGATCGGTCGCGTGACGAGCACTTCCACTTCTTCCGGCGCCAAACCCGGTGCCTCGGTCATGATGGCAACGGTTGGTCGATTGAGATCGGGAAAGACATCAACCGGCATCTCTTTGAGCTGCATCGCGCCATAGACCATGACCACGATCGACGCGATCAAGACCAGCACGCGGTTCTTCAGTGAGAACGAGATAATGTGATTCAACATGGTTGCTCTCGGTCTTGCTTAGAGTTGGCAGTACGATTCGAACTGGTTTGAGTACTTCAGGGAGCCTGTGATGACTCGATTAACTGGTCGCTTCGACGGACGTGCCGTCGTCTTAGACAACCCGCTAGATCTCGCGTTTCCACCTGAAACGCAGTTGGAGTTGTTCGTCGTCTCAATGACTCGGCCCGATGGGCTTTCGGAACCATCCGCAGAGGAACGTCAGCGGGTATTGAGCGAATTTCGTCGAGCCAATGCCGAGTTCTGGCAGCAGCAATCTCCAGTGCCCGCTCCGCCAGCAAAGCGTTGGACTCGCGACGAGCTTTATGACGAGGTCGTTTGAGATGTTTTTCCTCGACACCAACGTCCTCGTTTACACGCGCGACACGAGCTGTCCTGACAAGGCTTCGCGAGCTGCAACAGTGATCGAAGAACTCAGTGCGATTGAAGAAGCGGCAGTCAGCACTCAGGTTCTGGCAGAGTATTTGTGGGTCGTGACGCGCCGGATTCCGCAGCCGTTGTCGCTGAGTGCTGCCATCAACGAGGTGCAGCGTTTTCAACGGTTGTTGACGGTCGTGTCTTCCTCGATCGACATCTTCAATCTGGCGCTCGATCTGATGGCAACTCACCGAATGACGATTTGGGATGCACAGATTGCTGCGGCAGCAAGTTCTTGTGGTGCCAGCGTCGTGCTGACGGAAGACATTCAATCGCAGCCGATCATTCATGGCGTTCGTTATGTCAATCCATTCGCCGCAGACTTTGATTGGCACGATTACGCATCGTGAGTCGTGATGTAATTCCTGTGACATCATTACCTCACCGCCGAGTACGCGGTTTGAAGTTGAGCGACGCCGCTGATGGCTACTGACTCACCGCGAGTGAGGCCGTGCTTGATCTCGACGAACCGATCATCGGCGCGGCCGAGTTCCACTCGTCGCCGCTCGAAGGTGCCATCCGCTTTTTGAACGAACACAAAGCTCCGCAATCCGTCGCGCACGAGAGCACTCAATGGAATCGACAATGACGGCGCAAACGAGTCGGTCGTCAGGGTGACTCGCGCGGACATGCCGTGCTGCAAGCGGATGCCACTGAGTTCCGGAATCTCAATCCATGCGGCTTGCACTCGACTGTCTTGGCCAACCACCGGACCGACCCGCTTCACTGTGCCTTCAATCGTTCGATCGGGTAATGCGACCAGTCGTACCCGCGCGGTCTGCCCTACTTTGACCGATGATGAATCACGCTCGCCAACAAAGGCTTGCACCCATGTTTGAGTCATGTCGTGAATCTCGAAGAGTGACTCATCCGCTCGCACGACTTGCCCCAAGCGCCGATCGAAATCAACGACGGTGCCCGCAATCGGAGCCCGTACCGGCAGCGCGTCGATCACGCGTTTCGTTTTGACGAACGCCTCTAATTGATCCGCCGTGAGGCCGAGCATCAATAGCTTTTGCCGGGTGCTCGCCGTGCGTGTCTCGAACGTCTTGAGCTTCGCTTCCATCTCCAACAGCGAACGGCGCGGCACGCTATCTCCGGCTGCTTTCAGACGACTCAATGTTCCGCGCCACAATTCGACAGAGAGCTGCGAGCGGAGGAATTCCAATTGCAGGTCTTGCAGTTCGAGACTCGCAACGTGCGCCAAGACATCGCCCGCTTGCACGCTCTGACCGCGATCGACCTCAATGCTCACGAGCTTGCCGCCCAGTTGAGCCGACGCTGTCGTGCGCTGCGTCGGCGGGATATCGAGTGCTCCATCCAACGAGATGATGCGATCGACGGCTTGATCGGTGACGGGTTCAACTTTCAGTCCGATTGTGCGAGCGGACTCGGCTCCAATTCGCAGCACTCCCAGAAAGAAGAGACTCGATAACTCGTGCCCGCCTTGCGTCACAACGCGATCACCGGGCAGCAGCTTGCCTGCAAGAATCTCTGTCTGTCCGCCGGACTGCCGCCCGACGACGACGGCCACTTTTTGATACTCGGAGCCTTCCTTTGTCGCGGCCTCTTCGACAAGTACGTATCGCTCGGCCCCGTCGCTCTGAACGGCTTGTGACGGCACGCTGAGCGTTGCTTTCGCGTTGACCCATGCCAGTTCCGCTTGCCCATTCATGCCCGGTCGCAGCGCGGGCGATGTGATGTCGTTCTTGAACTCGGCCCAAGCAAGGCTCTGATGAGTCTGCGCATCGAGCAACGAACCGAGCCGATCAAGCTGCATGTCATAACTCTTACCGGGCAATCCGTTGACGCTGAGTCGCACGGGCTGCCCCACAACGACTCGATGCCAGTCTCGTTCGAGCACTCCGATCTTCACCCACACCGTCGAAAGATCGACGACATCGAGTAAGTGCTCTGTCGGTTCGACGAACTTGCCGACCGCCAAATCGGCATGCACAACGATGCCGCTGATCGGACTTTGAATCGGCAACCGCAACGGCTGCTTCTGATCGTCGCTCAGCAGCATGTCTTCGCTGACATTGAGTGCCGTCATTCGTGCTTGCAGGATCTGCAACGTATTGAGGTTCTGCTGATGATTTTGCTGAGCCTCAATCAGTCGCTGCCCTGCAACCGCACCTGATGTCGCTGCCGGTTCGAGTCCATCCAGAATCTTGCGCGACAGTTCGACATCAGTGCGGGCTTGCTGCACGTCTAACCGCAGCGTCTGCAAGTCGAGGCTATCCAACTCCGCGAGTACCTGACCGGCTTGCACGACATCTCCCGGACGTGCGGGCAGACTGACGACACGTCCCGAGAGTCTCGACGTCACGACGGCATACTTAGTCCACGGTGAGACGAGCGACGCGTACGCTCGCAGTCTTTGATCTCCACGTTTCTGATCAACGACCACCGTGCGAACATCAATCGCATCACGAGCCGGACGGCTGAGCGTGATGCGTCCCGACTTCAAATCCACATTCACGCCCTTCGTCGGCAAGGGCTGATGCCCCTCATGCGCGAAGCACGGCAGTGCGAGCGTCGCCAAGAAGACGACGATCAAGAGTGGCTTCATAGGAAGCTCCTAAATCAAGAGAAGCCTGTCGAACGATTGGTAGGACGGCCTACTACGCCGTCTGAGTCATTGAATTCGGACGGGCCATTAGCCCGTCCGATAGAGCTCAATGGCGCAACTACTCAACGTGATGGGCGAACTTCTGGGGCTCAAAGTCCTTCCAGCGGGCGACAACTTCTTTGCCGTCGAGCGTGAACTTGGCGACGACCAGCAGCTTGTCATCGGGCTTCATCCAGCCGGCTTTCGCGACGAAGTGCGAGCATCCCGACTTCTCATTAGCCGGTCGCTCATCAGCCGGAGCGGGCTCAAAGGTCAGCGTTTGAGCTTCGCCTTCACCGGCTGTGGCCTGCGCTTCAAATGACTCAATGGCAATGGCGGCTGGCTGCGGGTCTTTGCTGACCGGCGTCTCAAAGAAGATGTCGAGTTCGTTTCCGTCCTTTGAAAGATGAGCCGTCAACAAGGCGTGCATTGAACCGGCGTCGGCAATCAGCATCTTTCCGCGTTCATGACTATGCCCATGTGCTTTCTCATCGTCTGGTGACTCCGACTTTGTTTCCGGTTGAACGGCAGGCGTGCTGGATGGAGCGGCAATCGGAGCCGCCGGTTCCTTTCCACAGCCGACAACGAAGACCAATCCCAACAACCCTGACAACGAAATGAACGATCGAATCATCGCAAGTGCTCCCTGCAAGAAGAGTGAATAAGAGGTCCGACCGTCGCGGCGCAGAACATCTCCGCACAGAACGCGACTGGGACCAAACAAACCGGTGCCTACCGGTCTCAGCAGGAGCAAGCGATTAGGTCTTGAGCACACCCGTTCGTGCTCGGCGCGCAACATCACACAGACGTGCCAGCGGCGGGTGCTCGGTCGGAGGATCGCGCCACTCGACGGGGGCGATCACACATCGCGACTGAAGATGCGACAGCAACTCGAACAGCAGGAGTTGCTCAGCGTCTGAAGCACCGACGGGGACTTCAGCTCGCCCCATCAACATGATGTCGAGGGTCAGCAACTGATTGTTGTGCTCGTCATCGTCGCCTTCGTTGACTGGGATGGTCAGACCAAATCCGAGCCAATTGAGATGCACGTGCTCGATCGCAGCCGGATGCAAGACGA
>OMIV01000303.1 GCA_900299185.1 Planctomycetaceae bacterium | reverse complement strand
TACGAACTGCTCACTGGATCGGGATCCATCTCCTACGATCGTGTCATAGGTTGGCGTCAAACCTTGGGCGTTTGTGCCACCATCAATCGATCCACCAAGCGAACCACCATTCTGGAACACAAACGTGTCAAAATCATTACCGCCAAGGAAGTTCTCCGCGCCTCGAACGCCGTTGGAATCCGTTGGATCTCCAATTGCCAGTGTAATCCCAGTCGCAGTATCCGTATACGCTCCGCGGTTCTTGCCGTCGATCAACCATTGGCCGGGCCGCGGAATCGGCGAGCCGGAGATATCGTAGGATCGATCCAAGCCTCTAACACTGTCCGCAGTCGCAAAACTACCAATCACACGATCTACACCTGAGAATCCTTGGGTAACTGCTGACTCACTTCCACTGAATCCATTGGAGTCGTCGGAGGACAAAACGACGTCCCTCGAAAAGGAATAATTGCGATAGTCGAGTATGTCGGATCCAACGCCACCGGTGAACGCGCCTACGAGATTCGAGAACGTGTCTTGGAATTGCAACACATCGTCACCAACTCCGCCTACGATTTGATTTGCAACAGTTCCAGTAACCCTAAAAACGTCGGCTAATCGACCACCCGTTAGGTTTTCGAACGATGTAAAAGCGAGAGAAGGTGTAACCGTTATAAGAGGCTTTGTTAATTGAATAAGAAGGTCGGCATTAGTTATGACAGAATCGCCATTTTCGTCGTTCCGCACAATCCGTGTCACCGTGTTGTTGCCATTCAGGTCCCAAACGGAGTCAGTATCTCTACCAATTAAAGCATCAGTCCCACTCGACCCGCCTACTAGGGAGTCAATGCCAACGAATCCACCGCCAACAGGGACGTTTCCTGTTGCTCTAGAAGTAGCTCCCTGGTGCCCAGTAGGGTCAGCGCTCAGAAGACTCACCGTAAGCGGCTGGACGTACGCAGCGAAATTCAGGGTGTCGATTCCGCCCCCAGCCGTTATACGACCATCTACCGATCCGGGAATCGTGAAGGTAAATGTATCATTGGAAGTCACACCACCATTTAGGTTCTCAACGGAACTAAAATCAAAGCCGCCAACGTTGCCTTGATTTTGGCCAGTGATGGTCCACAGGTTTGATGAGGAATCCTGCGCAGTGAGGAAGTCACTACCGGCACCGCCAAGTACATTAGCTGTAGCGAAGAAACCCCAGCCAGACAGATCGAATACGTTGTCTGTTTCGTTTCCGGTCAAAACTGCGTGTTCCCCGTTGAAGCCTTGCAGGTTAATCACGCTGGCTTTGGTGAAAGCACTTGCGGTTGACACCAACGAAGCCGAACCGCTCACTGCTCCAGATGTCGCCAATCTAAAATTGACGTCATCTTCTTCTGGATCGGAGACCGCCGATTGCGCAATTGCGGTTACAATGTCTGTTCCAGATCCGCCATCGACGGTGATACCGCTTCCAAGAACGGGCAGTTCGAAATCGCCGTCCTCAATCACGAAGTTATCTGTGCCAGTGCCGAGCGCGACATTTAGAGATCTAAGGCCGGCGACGTGCCTTAAGACGTTATTTCGCACAGTCATCGTATCCGCAGAGTTGGCTCCGTCATTGAGGCCGAGATCAAATGCGGTATCGATTCGAGTAGCGCTGCCCTGAGCGATGAGCATCGAACCGCTGCCAACGGGTGCTCCGACGCTCGACACACTGATAGCTGGGCTAAAGAGGTCAATGGTGGTCGACGTGTTTAATTCATAATTGTTTGCACTGTCGACTGGCACTACGGAGACGCCACCAAACCCTTCGAATTGCACGACTTCGAGCTTAGAAAGAATTAGATTTCCTCCACTCGATAACGTTCCGGTTCCATTTCCTAAGTCCGGCGTCGTGGGACGATATACGATAGAAGATGTGTCACCACCGCCAATGAATTGCAGGCTATCTACTTGGCTTGACTCGTTTGCCGCTATGTCGCCATTGAAAACGATAGATAAGCCAGCGGGCAGGAGGCCAGCATCGAGAGTGAGAAAGTCAGCGTCGCTTGATCCATTAATCTGAATCGATTTAAGTCCAGCCAGGGGAAGCCGCTTGCTGAAAATCGATGCTGACCGATCATTGGTTATTAGGGCGATTCCATTCTGCGTGCTTATGGTGAAATCGTCAGGTATTCCATTTCCAACGTTAGTCGGAACTAGCGGAGGATCACTCGCAAGTCCGTCGGCATTGAAAACCGGATTGGGATTATCATTCGCGAGGAAGTCTTCGATCGAAGTCCATGTTATAGGCTGATAATTTGCAGTAGCAGCCGCTCCCGTAAAGGTGACAGATCCACTAGGAGTCGGGCTACCTGGTACGATGGCTTCACCCTTAGCAATAGATGTCAGATTAATTAGCAACGTGTCACCGGGAGCGACAACGGGACTTCCACCGTCAACGTTGATCGCGGCATTCTTTAACGGTGTAACTGAAATAAGGTCGTTTCCAGTGCCGGCATCGATGGTGAGTTTTCCCGGCTGTCCATTCCCGATATCCTGTAGCAAGATCGTGTCATCGTTGTTTCCTGCGTCTATGACAAAAACGCCCGCTTGGTATTGCAGATCAATAGTGTCATTGCCATCGCCAGACATCACCGACTCAGTCACGATTGGGTCATTATTAAGGCCGGCAAGAATATAATCGTCCCCCAAGCCTCCGTCGGTCGAATCAGCCCCGTTACCGGCAACGATGCTGTCATTCCCATCGCCACCAACGATCGTATCTGCCAAGTCGCCACCTAATAGTGTGTCATCGCCACCGACTCCGGAGAGTGAGGCAAGCGAAGAGGTCAGTCGACTCACATCGATCCGATCTCCATCCGGTCCGCCCGAAACATTCATCCGCGAAGCAATCACCGTACCGAGGAGCGTAAATGCACCGCCGCTTGCGTCGTTGCTCGTTGTGTCGACATTAATATTAACTGATTGTTTTCCCGTCGTTCCCGCAAACAATCCAGTGCTTTGCCCCACGATTACAGAGTCAGCCGCTGTAAGGGTGATGTTCCCAGTGGTTGTTTGGATGGCAGCATTGCCTATCACGATGTTATCGTCGTTGATACCTGCCGACGTTTCATTAACGGCGAGGGCCACGCTACCTGCATTCAAATTGCCGGAAAGTACAAGTTGATTTTCGCCAGCGACGCTCGTTTTGTTTGCCGTTATGTCGACGCTGCCAGTCGATAACGTAGTTCCGAGAGTCAAACTATCTTTTTCAACGATCAAAATACTCTTGGAATTTGGAATCGTAAGTACGCCGTTGAAGTCGGTATTACCGTTGTCAAGTTGGATGTTTCCTGCTGCAGTGACGTTCGCATTTCCAGCGATATTGATCGAGCCAGCAGCGTCGTCGGTCAGGTTTCCGCCGGAATTAAGCGTCGCAGTTCCGAGCACTGACGGCAAATCTACATTTATATTTCCAGCACTATTGAGGATTAGGTTGTTGGTTGTCGTTACTGTTACTTTGCCGGAGGCGCCATGAAGCGTGTGAGCTCGCGTTAGACGTAGATCGTTGGCTATCGGGGTTGTGAATGTTGAGGATAAAGTGACATTCAGGAGACCCGCCGTAAGGTCGTCGATATCG
Source organism: Planctomycetaceae bacterium (assembly GCA_900299185.1). Lineage (GTDB taxonomy): Bacteria > Planctomycetota > Planctomycetia > Planctomycetales > Planctomycetaceae > AM-0621. Next base: position 13,068 of record OMIV01000303.1, on the reverse strand, counting down.
CCGCTCGTAGTAGTAAAGTTCAACGTACCAGCAGCCACGTCTCCAGTTATGTCGAGCCTTGCGGTCGTGGCCGTTAATTTGGTAGTAGCGACCGTGCCGAGATTGTTAGCATTGGAAAAGGTGAATCCGTCGCTTTCAAGGATTGTCGCAGTGTCGGCGGCAATTCTAAAGTTGTTAAAATCATTAGGAGCCTGAGTCAAAGTGACCGTGCTGTTAGGCGCGTCAACGTCGGTGATCGAACTCACAACAATCAGACTTCCAGCGTTCTGCGTCACCGTTCTTACTCCAGCGACAGACAAATCGAGAGCGCCGGCGGTGATGTCATCGAGAATCAGGTTACTGCTCGCGGCAATAGCAACGTTATTCGAACCTCCGAGCGCGGTTACGGTGCCTTGGAATGTATTTGCGATCTGTGGAAAGTCGATGATTCCGTTTTGCCCGCCATTGTCGAATACAGCATTACCGCTGATAAATACTCCAGTGGAACTCGCTGCCTGCTGAATGTTTTCAGCTTGAACCTGAACCGGAGCGGCCCCCGTTGCCGTTAAATCAAGCGTTCCGAAATTGATTGTGTCAACACCAGTTCCACCCGTTACGAACAGAGCTCCTATCCGAGTCGGACTGCCTGGGGTATTAGAGATATCTAGGGTATCATTTCCGCTGAAGAGGTTTACGAAGACACCAAAGCTAGCAGGTGCTACGGCCGCGTTTGCAATAACTGCTGTGACCGCGTTGTTTGACGCAGGTGTGGTGCCAAACCCGAGTGAGTCTCGATACTGAATCGTCGCCCCAGAGGGAGTTGACCCTGCAGCAAATACGCCTGAATTCAGTTGCACAATCAAGCTCGTACCAGCCTGGGTAATCGCTAGTGAGTCTGCCGTCCCCACTGTGTCGTTCAGATTCAGCGATCCATTGAGACCACTGAACGTGAGGGTGATCGTCAGTAATGAGCGATCTTCCAGACGTTCGAGACAAGCCAGAGCGGGTGACCGTCGTTGATTGTGGCGCGAACGACCGATGAACCGTCGTGACTTGGCGACCGTGGATTGAAGTGAACGCAACCAGGGTGTCAGAAACATAGGGGCAACCCCGTGGTGGATGAGACTCGTGGTCGTGAATGGCAGATTTTCCGCCATCTGTCTTGAAATCTGAATCGAGAAGGTATTCCGAGGATGATTGAGTCGCCATGCTGCGATTCATGTCAGCTCGGACTTCTCAAAACTTGGTGAAAACTTCAGCGCGAGCGCTTGCGCAGAGGCGCATCTCTCGCGGCACACTTTCATCGGAAGTCCTGTCGGCGCATCCCGAATGAGACGGACATTCGGGACCGTTAGTTCCGAGATTTGACGGCGTTATGCGCGTCGCATGGGTCGGGAAAGGAATGTCGAACAGTGCGAGCACGCAGATTAGTCAGGCCTGCGACAAGAAAGGCAGAAGATGTTGAAGAGGCGGAAATAGCTGCTTCGAGCGGTTGCGATGAGAATAGCGGCTCGGGATAAGTCCGAATCTGCCGGAGCCGTGTCGCTCGCCAAACGGTTCTCGGCCCGAGTGAACACTCATTTTCGCTTAAATTTTAGGAGATTCAGATGCGCCTTCGATGTTTTTCGCTAATCTGCTCGAGCCTTACGTACTTCGCGGCTGGTGCGGCGATTGCCGCCGACAACCCGATTGTTCCGGAAGGCGCGACACTTGAGAAACTCTTTACGAGAACAGCGTCAATCTCCGGCGGATTGACTGAAGGCCCCGCCGTTGGCCCGGATGCCGCCGTCTATTTCTCCGATATTCCGCTTGGTAAGGACAAAGGTCAGATCCTGCGATTCGACCCCAAGACGAAGCAAACGACCGTTTTCGCCGATGACAGCTTGAAGTCGAATGGGTTGGCGTTCGACCGTGACGGCAATTTGATCTCTTGCGAAGGCTCCGATGTTGGGGGCCAGGCGGTTTCGCGTTGGAATCTCCTCACCAAGAAGCGGTCAGTAATTACAGATCGTTTTCAAGGCAAAAAATTCAACGCCCCCAACGACCTCGTCCTGGACGTTGATGGCCGAATCTACTTTACAGACCCGCGATACCTTGGAGATGAACCCAGAGAGCTTGAGCATCGTGCAATCTACCGAATTGATCTCAACGGCTCAGTCATCGAAGTGACTCATGATGTTGAAAAGCCGAACGGAATTGCTCTCAGCCGTGATCAAAAATGGCTTTACGTAGCAGACCATAATAATGGATCGGACAAGATTGTGCCCGGTGAAAAGGTAGCATCAGGAGCAATGACGATCCTCGCGTTTCCACTTGGGGCCAATGGTCTTCCGAACGGACCGAAGCAAGTCTTGGTAGATTACGGAAAAGATGCTGGCTGCGATGGACTCTGCATTGATAAGGCCGGGAACATCTATTTGACCGCTCGAAGCCTTAAACGGCCAGGTGTCCAAGTCATCAATCCCAAGGGGCAAGAGCTTGCGTTCATCCCGACTGGGCCAGCAAATCAGGATGGCACTCAAGAACCGGTCGGCCTGCCTAGTAATGTCGAGTTTGGGTTAGGCGATGATCGCCATCATCTTTATGTCACCGTCGACAAGAGCCTCTACCGAATCAAACTAAAGTCTGAAGGCTATTTAATTCCATTTGTTGACGAGCAAGCCGACCGAAATTGGGAACGCATTGAGCTCGATCCCGAATTCCGGTCAGAGGGCGTCGCGATTGGCGACTTGAATAATGACGGTCGTACTGACCTAGTCGCCGGTGATTTCTGGTACGAACAATCCGCCGATAAATCGGGCAAATGGACCATGCACGAATTTCGGGTCGCTGGAAAGTTCGTGGCCGGTGTTGGCTATAGCAACAGCTTTTGCAATTATGTGTGGGACATCGATGAAGATGGTCACAAAGACATAATCGTTGTCGGTTTTCCTGGAGATCCATTTCATTGGTATAAGAATCCTGCAAAAACTGACAGGCACTGGGCAAAGCACGAAATTTGGCACAGCATCTGTAATGAGTCGCCGGACTTCGTCGATATCACCGGAGACGGGAAGCCGGAGTTCCTATTCGGCTCGCAGCCTGAGGCTCAAATGGGCTTCACTCAACTTCCCACCAAGCAAGACGCCACGAAGAAGTGGCAGTTCTCGGCCGTAAGCGAAAAGGGCGATCCAGCTAAGAATGGCACATTCAAGTACTACCACGGACTCGGAGTTGGAGACCTCAATAAGGACGGCCGCACCGATGTAATGATTGCCCATGGCTGGTGGGAACAGCCCGCAAAGCTAGGGACAGAGACTTGGGCGTTTCATCCGTATGCACTCTCAAAAGACGGGAATACTCCGCTGCCGGTGAGCGACATTCATGCTGACGATTTGGATTTAGACGGCGACCAAGATTTGATTGCTTGTTCCGCTCACCAGTATGGAATGTGGTGGTTCGAGAACGTCTCAGGAAATGAGAAGCCTCAATTCAAACTTCACACGATTGATGAGTCTCACTCGCAAACACACGCCGTCGAGTTTGTTGACATCAACGGCGACGGAAAGAAAGACATAGTAACCGGGAAGCGTTTCTTCGCTCACAATGGAGCCGATCCCGGAGCCTACGAACCCGTCATGATGTATTGGTACGACATAAAGCGTCAGAAGGGCAAGCAGCCGGAGTTCGTCCGTCACGAGATCGTCGCAGGGCGAGACACTGGCGTCGGAACACAGTTTCAAGCAGCGGACTTTAATGGAGACGGCAAGATTGACATCGCACTGTCGAATAAAAAAGGTGTCAACTTACTGATTCAGAAATAGCGATACCGCGTTTGCTGGTCGCTTACCAGAATAATCGATTCGCAACTGACAGCTTTACCCTGGGACGTTGTCAGTTGCGAAACTGAAGTACTATTTCGCGGGCATGAATCAAAAAGAACGATCTCTGTCTGAATGTAATTCGCAGTGCAGATTTGCAGGCCGCAGATTATCCAACTTGTATTCGACTTGGGGGTTTGATTCGATCAGGTACCATTGAATTTGCGATCGTGGAATTTCTACCGCTCTCCGTCGAAACCGATGGATTTTTGATGTCATTCAGAAAGCTAAAGACAGAAGCCAGACTCTAGACATCCCAGCCTAAACATGGACCGATACGATGGTGTTCGCTCCAAGAGATCATGGCATCTCATGTGAAATAAGATTTACGCCGTCGAACAGCACTAATACTCGACGCTAAATTCAATAGTCTCTTACATGCACTGAAAAACTTGAGCATTGTCGTCGTCGGCTGTGTTTGATGTTTAGTCTCATAAATCAAGGCCGTCGTTAGGAAGAGTCATGCGGATTACTACCTGGAATGTCAATGGACTTCGAGCGGCTCTGCGAAAGGGGTTTGCGGATATTATTGAGCAGATTCAGCCCGACGTGCTCTTGCTCCAAGAAGTCCGCGCGTTACCCGAGCAATTACCACCCGAATGGGCTCAGCCCGCGGGCTGGCATGTCCATTGGCATCCGGCTGAAAAGCTGGGATATGCCGGGACGGCGATCTGGTCGAGGCGTCCGATGGAAGTCATTAGCACGGGTCTCGACGGCGATGATCCAGAGGGAAGAGTCGTTAGGGCGCGCGTCGATGGAGTCGATGTCGTGTCGATATATCTGCCTTCTGGCTCGTCTGGTCCCGAGAGACAGAAGCACAAAGATGCTTGGCTCGTGCAATTTGCCCCCTGGGCTAAGTCACTGCTGCAATCTCGAAGACAGCTAGTTTTGGGCGGCGACTTCAATATCGCTCACACAGACAAAGACATTTTTTACGCAAAAGCCAACGAAGATCAGTCTGGATTCTTGCCTCACGAACGAGAGTGGCTTTCGGGGCTTTTCGACAGCGGCTGGCAGGACTTCATTCGCCAGCACTTCGGAGATATCCAAGGACCGTATTCGTGGTGGTCTAATCGAGGCAAAGCGCGAGAGCTCGATCGTGGATGGCGAATTGATTACTTGCTTGGAAATAGCCATGCCGCCAAGCGGTTTCGGTCGGGAGATATCTGCCGAGCTGGCGGCTTGACCGTCTCTGACCACGCCCCCGTGACGATCGACATAGAATAATCTAGAACCAACTTTCGCAGATCTCTGCTTTTCGGCTTCGGACTGGCCTGACGCAGCGAGCAGAAAGATCCAGCACCCCGAGGCAAGTTTGTCGCAACTAAGTTGTCACTCGTGACGTCGAATCGGCATGTTGTTTCTCGATTTGTGCCGATCATCAAGCGAGCGAAATCATGGTGACTTACGGGCCTGTAGTGAGCCGATTTTTGAGCCGTCGCATTGGCGATGATGCCGAAATCAGTTGTCTAACTCTGCGAACGCTACCCTTGGAAGAACGTCTGCCAGAGAGAATTTCTTTGCGGCAGTTGACAAGATCCCCGTCGAGGTGCGAAATGGGTGCTTGGCCTGGAGGTCCGTGTCCCGATTGTGGACAGGACATGCCCAAGAATTTGATCCACTGTCAGTTCTGTCGACGGTTGCTCAATGAAGCACTCCCACAGAACGAGGTGGTTGTGCCGGATTACTTCGATTTGCAGGAGATCGACAACGTGGTTGATGCACCTGTCGCTGGCTTCCACATCCAATGTCCGCATTGCGAGCAGGAGCTGCGTATCAACAAGAAATACGCAGGCATGCCCGTAGCCTGCAAACATTGCAGCGGTCAATTCAAGCTCGACGTTGAAGGTCCCCGTATTCACACGAAGGCGTTCTATCTTGGTTGCCCACATTGCGACAAAGAACTACGCGTCGCGCCGAAGTACGTCGGAATGACGGTTGCCTGCAAGTTCTGCAGCGGGCATGTGAAAATTCTCGGAAACAGGCCGCAGCCTGAACCAGTAAAGATCACTCGTCGAAAATGACCGGTACAACAACAAGAAAAGCCGCGACCAAAGTCGCGGCTTTTTTATTTGAATCACTGAAGTTGAGGCACACGACTTAGTAATAACACAAGCCAATGGCAACTGGTGCATGCGCATCAGCCAACCTGCTGGCTGACAATTAAAACTTATTTCAGCGGTTTACCGTCCTCGCCCAAGACCGTGGCAACCGGTGTTGCGTTACCAAAGATTTTGAAATCCCGGAATGTCCAGATAACTTTTTTGTCGCGCGTAACTTCGATCAACTGTGGGTTCTGCTCACCCGCGTGGCAATTGCCAATGATAAGGTTTCCGTTGCTCAGCGGTTGCAATGTCGTCACCCATGCGAGTGTGATGCCCGGCAAGTCGTTTTGCTCAAGCGTCCAAACAATTTCTTTCTGCGGCGTCACTTCCAACACGCTGTGACCGTTGCCCGTCGCGACCAGGGTGTTGCCGTTAGCTAGTCGATAAGCGGAGAACACGGAATTTCCGAAACCCTCGGGACCATGTCCGCCCTTAGGTTGTTTACCAAACATCGGCACTTCGAACTCCCAGACGGTCCCTCCCTTGGCGTCGTACTCGCGAACGATTCCGTCGCCCTCATGCGCAACGAGATAGTTTCCCGTGCGGAGCTTGCGAGCCAACCGCGTATCGCGATGAGGGTGAGGCTTCGAAACCTTTAGTTTGACCTCGTGCTGAATCGTGCCGTCTTTATCCACTTCGATGATCCGGCCAGGTCCGCTTTCAACGATCATCGTCAGTCCGTTTTCGAGCCGCTGAAAGGCATGCACTTCGACTGCTCGATCTGCATTCCCATTGCTCTTAGCGTCGTATTTCCAAACGGTTTGCCCCGCCTTATCGACCTCGGCAATAGTCTGATAGTTAAGTGCCAGCAAGACATTGCCATTGTCGAGCACTTGAGCGTCATGAATCGGTCCGGCCTTGCTCTGCCATACGATTTGACCTTCGCCATCGACAATGGCCGCAATGCGCCGACCTTCATCAGCAGCCAACAGCTTGCGTTTAGGACCAGTCTGCTCAGCTTGAGCAACGGTCACGGCCAGTAACGCGGTCAACGCACAGACTGCCAACGAACGGAAGCAACGCATGGAGATTCCTCAAAGGAGAAGTAGGTAAAGAACCAAACGAAACTGATCGCATCAGGGTCTTCGACGCCGTAACTAATTCACCGGCTGAGTTGCACGCACATACGCGAACAAGTCACGCAACTGCTGCTCGTTGAGTTTGCTCAGCGTGCCTTCGGGCATTACCGATTTCGGGGTCACGTGCATCTCTTCGATCTCGTCACGGCGGAAGATCAAGTTCTGACCGTCGATGCCGCGCAGCACGACCACTTGATTGTCTTTGTCCGCGAGGAAGCCATTCACCACTCGTCCGTCCGTCGTTTCGATGATGTAATTTTCAAAACCTTCGCGGATCTCGAGGCTCGGGTTCACGACGTTCGTCAGCACGCGCTCGAGGTTGTCGCGTTTGAACGACGTTAGGTCGGGACCGATCTGACCGCCTTCGTCGAAGAGCTTGTGACACTTGCCGCAATGTTCGCGGAAGAGTTGTTTGCCCTTATACGGATTGCCCGAGCCTTGCCCCAGCAGGTCCATCAATCGCGCGATCTCCTTCTTCATGTCATCGCTCGTTGCACCGGCGATGCTGCCCCAGTGCTTGCTGACGAGAGTCTTGATCTTCGCATCGTCATGCAGAGTGATCTTGCGCAGCGCGGCGTCAGAGACATCCGCCGGTTTCAACGAGCCGTCATCGACCGCCTGTAACAATTCTGTCGCCCAGACTTTGCGACTGGCGAGCAACGTCTCGGCAACGAGTCGCGCGTCTCCGGGGATCTGCTTCAAGCGAGGGACGACTTGCTGACCGATGCGCAGATCATCGAACGCTTGCAGCGCCGTCAGTGCCGCCGCGAGCAAGTCTTGATCTTGCTCCTTCGTCACGACGTCGAGCAGCACCGGGATGAACTCCGATCGCCGGATCTCGCCGAACACGCGCAAGAAGTCGAGCCGCTCGGCCTTCGCATGCTTCGCGTTCACGACCGCTGCGCCCGCGATCTTCATTGCGTCCGCATTGCCCTGCCGCAGCTTGAGCACCGTCGAACCGCCGCCGCTCGCCGCGATCGCGTCAACGAGATCACTCGGGATGCCTGACAACGAACGGCCTTTGTACGCCTCTTCGAAACCCTTCAGCAGCTTGTCCGTCGACTCCTTATTCGGAGCTTGCTTCAGCAATTTTGCGGCGGCCATCAGTTCTTCGCGCGTGCCCGAGATCGCATACCGCTTCATCAATCGCTCGGTCAGATGCTCTTTGACGAGCGGCCGATTCCAAACGTCTTTGTCGTTGAGCACCGCACTCAGAATGAGATCGCGGCCCTCGCCGGTCGCCTTCGCTTCGATGGCCCACCAAATGAGGAGCGGCTGAAAGATGTCCGTCGCGTCTTCGTCGTACTTCAGCAAGTTGCGAATGATCGGCAGCGCGTCCTTTGCTGGCAGCCTCTTTGCACTGGATGCCAATTGACCGCGCACCGAGAGGTAACTTTCGTGACCAGCCACTTCGGCCAAAGCTCGCGCGATCTGCGGCTCGACCGAGTAGTCGTCGCACAGCAGCCGCACCGTCCATGCTCGCACGAATTGGTCTTCGTGCTTGAGTAATAATTCTGCCACTTCGTCCGTCAGTCCACCCGACAGATGCAGCGCCCACAACGACTCAAGCGCCGCTTGTCCGGTCAGAGTCTTTAGCCGGTCGCGCAGCTTCGGGATCATGCTTGCCGACTTGCGATCGCCGATGACTACGAGTGCTGCCTGCCGCTGCCACTTATTCAAACTGTCGAGCGCGGCGATGAGTTCTGCTTCAGTCGCCTTCGTGTAATTGACACTCGGTTGCTTGAGCCCAGCTTTCGACGTCAGCCGATAGACGCGGCCATTTGTCCGATCAATCCGCCCGGCGTAGTGGCTGCTGTGATCAATCCGCTGTTCGTAAAGGTCCGCGACATAGATGCTGCCATCAGGGCCAGCTTTGATATCAACGGGACGGAACCAAGCATCGTCCGTCTTCACCACTCGGCTGAGATCGCGGGTCTCGAACGAGGCTTTGAACGGCATGATCTCGCTCATGACGACTTGCCCTTGCAGCGGTTCGACTCCGTAAAGGCGACCGCGATAGGCATCCGGCAGCTCGTTGCCTTCATAGATGATGAAGTTGTGAGTGAACCGCGCCACCGAGTGATGCTTCATCTGCGCGAAGTACCCGAAGGCAAACGGGTTCGAGAGGGCTCCGTGCTTTCCAAAACCCTTCTGCAAGTAGCCGCCTTGCACGTAATGAAAGCCGCGCGTGTCGCCGCCGTTATGTCCCGAGAAGATGCGGCCCTGAGCGTCGATCTCAACGCCAAACGTATTGCCGCCGCCTTCCGCGAAGATCTCGTAGAGCTTGCGTTCCGGGTGATAGCGCCAAATCAACTGGCCCATCGAATCGACCGTCGGATCCTGCGTGCCAAACCGCTTCACCTTGCCCGAGACCGTGCTGCCTTGAGCCCCATACAGCCAACCGTCGGGCCCGAATCGCAAGCTGTTTGCGACCGAGTGCGAGTCCTCTAACCCGAACCCTTCGAGCAGCACTTCAGGATCGCCGTCCGGCACGTCATCGCCGTTCTTGTCGGGATAGAAGAGCAAGTACGGCGGGGTAGTAACAAAAACTCCACCGCGACCAACCGCGACCGACGTTGCGAGATTGAGCCCGTCGACGAACACCGCATGCTTGTCGTAGAAGCCATCTCCGTCGGTGTCTTCGTGAATGCTGATGCGGTCTCGGCCTTTGTCATGATGAGGCGGCGGCGGGGGTACTTTGTCATACACCCGGCGCAGGAACTTGTCCTGACTGACCATCTTCAGGCCGGCGATCTCGGGATACTGCCGGTACTCGATGAGCCACATTCGCCCCCGCGCATCGAACGACATGAAGAGTGCTTGAGCGATATCCGGATCACCGACCGCCAACTGAAACTTGAGATCGTTCGGAGTGACAAAGTGCTGCTCAGCAATCTTCGGCGCGACCGGGTCGCTATCGCCCTTGCGCTTCGAAACGTACCGCTCAACGTCGTCGACTTTATCAACTTTAAAATACACCCCGAGCTTGAGCGCCTCGTCTCCAAGAGCCTTCGTCGCCTCAATCCCAAAGTCCGCCGCTGTTGCCTTTGCGAACGTGGCATCATCACCGGGCCGATACTGCCATTGCCCTTCCATGCGAATGGCTTCCTTCGAGTCCTCGTTGAGCAGCACGGGCGGCGCTGTATTGAAGTTCGGTCGCGGGTCATTTTGATGAACTCGAATGGCGATGGTGTTGAGCTCGCCCGCCTTGATGAGATCCCCCGCAACGAGATACCGCCCTTGCTCACCGAGCCCGCTGCGAAACTGAGGCGGGAAAGTGCCCGTCGCTCCGACCTTCGTGCCATTCACATAAGCCGCGCGCGCATCATCAAGCGCCTCAACGAAGAGCCGCAGCTTCGCGTCCTTCCAACCACTCGGCACCTGCACGAGACAGCGATACCAAGAGTTGCCATCAACCGGAGCAAGGTTCCCCTTCGGCACATCGCGAAACGTCTCCGGCACGGGCAGCAGCGACCATCCAGCTGCGGGCTTGCCGGGCTCCGCCAGAGTGGTGCGCGGCATCACCAGCAGCGTAGTCGTCAACAGTGCGGCAACAGCGAGTATGAGACCCAAAGGAGCGCAATTCGAAAGACCAGTGCGACAGAACTGGGTCTCTGAGCTCTTGCTCGGGGCTCTCGAATCGCGCCCCGTTGAGGCTACTTGGTCACTCTGATCAGAACGCATGCGGTGCTCCTGCTGAGGATTCAATGTTGCTCGGAAGGAGCAAGGTGTAGGCGAGCCACTTCGCTAACTTCAAGCACGTGAATGAGGTCTGCACCGCAATCAAGGGCGGCCGCGCAATGACTTAATCCGATGGCTGCATCGGAAGGGCGACAAAGCTACCGACGGTTGCTGCATCAATGGCCGCCACGATTTCTGGCAGTCGCGTTTGAAGTCGCGGCCAACTTGCAAACGGCAGCACAACGATCGCGAGTCGGCGGCCTTTCAGATTCTGCTGATAGCTGAGGTTCTTGTCGGTCGTCACGAAGACATCGAATTCATTCTCTGCGGCAGCCAGCAGCTCGCCATTCTGCAGTTTGGACCATCCCAACTCGAAAGTTGTCGCGACGATATGATTGCGAAGATGGTGGCGCAATGGGCTCGGCGTCCCTTGATCAAACAACAATCGCATCACATCCCTTTGCGCACTCAGGCCACTGACAGAGAAGACTCTGCGAAACGCAGGACATCAAGCACCTGCTCGCGAGTCACGCCGGGAAACCATTCGAGGAAGTCGTCGATCGACGCTCCGTCTTCCAAGTTCTCAAAGAGAGCAGCGACAGGAATGCGCGTCCCTCGAAAGAGCCATGCACCGCTGACCTTTCCGGGGATCTGTTCGACAGCGAAACATCTTTGCCACTCAAGCATGACGATGACTTTCCATCAGGCGTTCTCTAATTCGGCCGCGAAGCGATCGTGATTGGTCGCAGGCAGGAGCCTCAGTTTGTAACAGAGCTCATCGTTTGGCCGCGAAGTAACCGTAGCAACCCGCAGCTGATGTCGCTGTTTGCCACGAATCACCGTTGCCAATCACAGTGTTCCTTGTCGGTGTCAAAACTCCGAATTGCGCCATCGAATTACGTCACTTCGACGTGCCAGGTCAAGCAGTACATCCATTGAGAGCGAATCGTTCACAAACCGCACCGAGCCGTCTCCAAGCAGGAGATGACAGCCGCCGGGGTGATGGCTGCTGTAGCCGATACTGACTTGTGGCGACGCATCTTTCTTGAGCAAGTCGCCATTCAGCGACTTATTGATGCCGGCGAACTTCAACGTCTTCGGTCCTTTGCCATCTCGGCCGCCGAGACCAATGAGTTCCTCGTAGAACTTGTATTCGCCTTCAATGACATGAACCTTGATCAACTCATCTTCGCGATCGCTCGGCGGGTACTCGCCCGTCGTCACTGAGCCGACGATGGCGAGCGGACTTGTTCCACGCGGAAAGCCGGGCCAATAGGAATTGAGCGGCCCTTCGAGCTCTCCTTCGGTCCATGTATGCCCGGTCGGCACCATGCGCCGCTCGCCGGCCAAGATGACGTTCGTCGTGCCATCGCGAATGTCGCGAATCCGAATACGCGAGTTCTCGGCAAAGATACCTTGCAGCAGCTTCCCATATTGTCGCCCATAGCGAGGAATGCCGACGCCGAAGTTGCCGACGTAATTGCTCGTCGCGATCTGCGGCACTGAGGACGATGTATCGATGTCGGGACCACGATCGCTGGAGCATCGAAACGTCAGGTAAAGCTGGCTGCCGAGCATTCTTGGTGGTGCAAGGTGGCCACGAAGATCTTCCCAGCGTCGAGGCGCCTGGACCTCGTCTTGAAATGGATTCTCATGAATGATCGAACTGTAGAGCGGACTCGCATCCAGATAGGGCAAACAAGCGATCGCCCAAGAGTATGCAGACCGTTCATTCGATTCTTCGGAAGTTGGCCCTGCTGCAATCCAACCTGCTGGAAACGACTTATTCACGTCGTGGTAGTTATAGAGAGCGAGTCCGATTTGCTTGAGCTTGTTCTTACACTCGCTTCGCCGTGCTTGCTCGCGCGCGTTGAGCAGGTAAGGAAAACTGATCGCCGCAACAATTATCAAGAGTAACGCCAAAACGCAGATCTCTCGCCACGAGAACCGACTGCGATGTTGAAGTTCTTGTTCCACGCTCGGCTCCTGCGGAATGCATCGTAAAGTTGATGCTATGCAGCCAATGAAATCGATAGAGCCACGGTTGATCGGCGCCAGGGCATGCGCGGCTTATGAAATGGGACGCTCCCCGGTCAGTTGATTTTCGCGAGTCTTATTCGATGCCGTTCTCGCGCACGAACTTGATCGGTACCTCAGCGTTGAAGACGCACTTTCGCCGAGCGAAAGGCGACCATTGTTCTGCGCGGAGCCGCCTTGTCGTTCGGGTGAAGTCTTGGCACTCGCTTAGGCCGTGTGGACATTAGAGAGGAGTATGGGATAGAGGTCGGTTTTCCACTCCTGCCACGGAAGGCTCAACATGTTGTCTCGCCACGCGATTTCGGATGTCGACTGGTTTCTTATCGC
>OMIV01000302.1 GCA_900299185.1 Planctomycetaceae bacterium | reverse complement strand
TCTACGACCGCGAGACCGAGTGGCTGAAGTTCCTCGAAGAGAACCGCCCCGAACATCCGCCGATCAAAATCCTCTCGCGAGATCGAGTCACAAATGGCAACGCTCAAGGCCGCATCGCTCTCCCGCCAGGAGACTGCGGACTCGAGATCAAGCACGAGATCGAAGGCGACCATCTCAAAGTCCGTATGACGGGACTCTATTTCGGTCCGTCGTCTGACATTCTCGATCCGCTCATGAATTGGTTTTGGCCCAAGACAGTTGAGTTCCGAGAACGAGCAGTCAGCTTCAGCTTCCAAGCGTTACCGATGGGGGGACGTCGCCCCAAGTCTTTTGACGAAACATCGCTTTCGGACCTCGTGAAAGCCGAAGTCGTCGGCACGGTGCTGCTGCTGATCGTGCAGTTCTTTACGTGCTGCCACTTGCTGGTGTCCTTTACGTCGCAAGACCGCGAACGAGGCACGCTGACCGCGCTCGTGCTCAGCCCCGCGCGGATGTCAGAGATCCTCATCGCGAGGTTCGTGTTTCATCTGATGCTCTCGATGATCGGTTCAATCGCCGTCGTCGCTATCTTGCAGCCCATCGCTCTTACACGCCCCATCTTGTGGGTCACGCTGTTGGTCACGAGCGTCGGATTGATGAGCGTCGGAACGTGCATCGCGACTCTCGCCAAGACTCAGGCCTCCGCTGCATTACTCGGCTTGTGCTACATGCTGGGCGGCGCGGTGCTGTTCTACTTGTCGTCCAAGTTCACGGCCTTCGGTCTGCTGAAACGCGGCTCGTTCGAGTCCTACGCGTTCTTGCTGATCTACCAAACGCTCAAAGCTCCGCTGCCAATTGAAGCAGCGATCAACATGGGCATCGGCATGTTGATGGTGATCGTCGGAGCCTGGGTGTACGTGGCCAGATCCACCTTCTACCGGTATGGCTGGCGTTAGGTGAGCTCGCCAGAGATCTTCACCAACAATTCTGACATGCAGCCATCGGCTGGTGTGGCCGTTCTTCCAATGGTCAGAGTTGCTTGAGTCAAAAGAGCAGCATCTCGCAGAGCCGCAGGGGTCGCGGAGTAGGCAAGAAGATCCTCTATGAAAACTCTCTGTGTCCCCTGCGTCTCTGCGTGAGAACTTCTCTAGATCGAGACCGGCGGATCGACCTCAAGGACGCATGGCTATCGCCTCTCTCACAACACCCCATCAAAGCCGCGTTGCTCCAATTGCTTGAGCAAGTCCTTCAACTGTGCCTCGTCATCCAGCTTCGCGACCAGAGTCGCGGTCGGGGTATGCACCACGGTGCAACCATCAAGCCCGATCGTCGTAATGAGATGCTCGCCGTTTCCGTAGATCGTGCAGTTGCGAGTGCCGATGCCACAGTGTTTGCCCACCACGATGTTGCCATCAGCGTCCGGTTGATGCAGTCGCAACAACGCCGCCCAACTGCCGACATCGTCCCAGCCAAAGGGCGCTTCGATCACACACACATCGCGAGAATGCTCCAGCACGGCGTAGTCGATCGAGATCGACGGCATGCTCGGGAAGTCTCTCTCCAAAGCCGAGTGCCAACTGTCACGACCACAATGCTGTGACAACTCTTCCAGCTTGCGATGCAACTCAGGCTGATACTGCTGCAACGCGCGGATGATGGTGTCTGCTCGCCAAACGAAGATGCCGCTGTTCCACAAGAAGTTGCCTGCGGCCAGAAACTGCTGAGCGGTCGCAAGGTCGGGCTTCTCTCGAAATCTCACGACCGAGAACACGCCGTCGGGAGCACCCGTCAGCGGACCGCCTCGTTCGATGTAGCCATAACCCGTCGCCGGTCGATTCGGGACGATGCCAAACAAGCACAGCTTCTCGGGAGCCGCGTTGACCGTCGCGACAGCTCGTTCAACAGCCGCGACAAACGCCGACGTCGGGCTGATGACGTGATCTGCCGGAGTCACCAACAAGACCGCATCTGGATCGGCCGCTCGAACTCGAATGGCAGCCAGTCCAATGCAAGGCGCGGTGTTGCGTCCACACGGTTCGATCAAGACATGCTCTGACGGCAACGCCGGAAGTTGTCGCCCAGTTTCAACCGCATGACGCGCTCCGGTAACGATCCAGAGTTGGTCGTGCTTGATGAGCGGCAAGCAACGGTCTGTCGCTTGCTGCAGTAACGATCGATCGCCGCTGAGCGTCAGAAACTGCTTCGGCAAATCGCGACGGCTCGCGGGCCAGAATCGAGTACCACTCCCACCAGCCATAATGACCGCATGCAGCATGTCGCTTGTTCCTTGTCGTGTAAGAATTCACTGAGAGACGCGACTTGATCGAACCTTAGTATTGGGCCAGCAACAAGACTGAGTTGCAGAGCGACTCAGCTACGTAGCTCAGTCGCTCTGCGACTGAGACGCATCAGAAATGATGCTCATCAAACTACGGTGTTGTTCTTGGACCGGTCATTACAGCGTGGTCGCAGCAGCCTGCTGTTCGAGGTACTTGTTGACCATCTTGTCGATCCCCATCGGCTGAGCCGCGGCGAGATGCTTGCCGAGATACAGATCGAACAAGCCGCCAT
>OMIV01000301.1 GCA_900299185.1 Planctomycetaceae bacterium | reverse complement strand
AGTCACTGCGTTGATGAAGAAGTTGCCACGAAAAGCCATCTCGCGCACGGCTGAGTTCTTTAAGAACGTCAGCCATACGCGTCCGTAATCCGCCCGAGTTGAGTTGGGCTCGGTCATGCCGGTCTTTCAGAGGCGGTTCAATGAAGTGAAAGAATCGAGACTGATTGAAGTTCGCGAGCGATCTGTTTCCCGCGAGGGCCATGGCTCGTGGCTTTGGTGCGACACCTCAAAGGAAGACTTGCTACACCACTGCTGGCGTTGTCACAGGATTGCTTGCGGCACATTCAACCGCCATCAATAGCCAGACTTTTGAGTGGGAGCTGCGATCGTGATTGCAGGAAGTCCCAAACGCTGACGGCAGACGTCCAACATTTCCTTGGTGCGGCTGGCTCCACAGCGAGTGATTCCCAAGGCGCGAGCCGCGATGAGAGCATCAAAGTCTCGGATGCCGCCAGCAGCTTTAACTTGGACGTGAGGCGCCGAGTGTTGTCGCATCAGTTTCAAGTCTTCGTTCGTTGCACCACCGGTGCCGTAGCCCGTCGAGGTCTTGACCCAGTCGGCGTTGAGTTCCGAGCAAATCTGGCACAGTTGGATCTTGTGAGTGTCCTTCAGATAGCAATTCTCGAAGATGACCTTCACCTTCTGGCCAGCGGCATGTGCAACATCAATCACGGCGGCGATGTCTTGTCGCACGTAATCCCAATTGCCACTCAGCACTTGGCTGATGTTGACGACCATGTCGAGTTCTTGGCAGCCGTCAGCAATCGCTTGTTCGGCTTCGGCGCGCTTGATCGCAGTTGTGTGGCCGCCGTGAGGAAACCCAATGGTCGTGCTGGCTTTGACAGTGCTGCCTTTGAGAATCTCGGCACAACGCTTTAAGGCATACGGCATGATGCAGACGCTGGCCACATCGTACGCCAACGCCAATTGACAGCCGGCTTCCAAATCAGCAGACGTCATGGTTGGCATAAGCAGCGAGTGGTCGATCATCTTGGCGATGTCGGAGTACGTGTAACTCATGGTCAGTCCTTGCTGAGTTGATTGTGGCTGAAGTGCTATGGAGGCTCGTGCATCGTCAAGTTTCGAGCTTCGGGTTAAGCGAGTCGCGGAGCGACTCGCCTACGTAGCTCAGTCGCTCTGCGACTGAGACTGACAACTCGATTTCAGAGGATTGAAGACGCACTAAAGCCGGATGTTTAGAAGGCGACGCACTTTAGGAGATCGCGATTGGAAAGCACTCGTCTGAATGGAACCAAGTCACTGCGATCTGCAGTTGTTGAATTGAGATGGCTTCAGTCGACGAACTGAGTCGCATTCGATGCCAACAAGACTTCGAAATACTGCTGCCAAAGTGCATCTGTGGGACTAGGTGTGAGGAACTCTTGCGACCGCTCAAGTTGGCTCTCGCTCGGGCTCTGTCCGAAGAGCAATTGGTGGGCTCGACGGATTTGGGCGGCGACGTCTTGTGGATAATCGGTTCGAACTCGCAGAGCGAGAACGCGAGCTTGATGGCCGATGAAGGCACTGTTCAGCACATAGAGTTGTTGCAGAGGCGTTGTCGTCTCCAGGCGGGCAGGGCTGTGACCTGTTGGATCTGGGAAATCGAAGAGTCGTAGCAGGTCATTGAGTTCTCGCCGCTTGACCGTTCCATAGATGGTCCGACGGGTGTAATTCGCGTCACTCAGATCTCCGGGAGATCCACCGAAGCGAGTCACCATCGCACCGGATGCCATCAACATTCCGTCGCGCCAGGCTTCAACTTCCAGTCGTCGGCGGGGCATGCGGCTCAACCAAATGTTGTCGTAGTCAGCGGTCAGTTGCTTAGGATCGGCAAGGCTGGCTTGCTGATAAGTCGCCGAGTTGAGGATCTCGCGATGTAACCACTTCAGTGACCAACCGGACTCAATGAATTGCGCGGAGAGTTCATCCAACAGTTGCGGGTGCGAAGGCTTTTGTCCCAACGTTCCGAAGTTGCTGGGAGTCTCGACGAGTCCTCGTCCGAAGTGGTGTCGCCAAACTCGATTGACGAACACTCGCGCGACGAGTGCGGACGAATCACGGAACATGGAGCGAGCGAGATCGAGTCTTCCACTGCCGGACGCAAATGCTGCAGGTTCTTCGGACGAGAGTACCGACAGATAACGGCGAGGCACGACGGCGCCGGCGTTGGATGGGTTGCCGCGAATTTGCAAAGCGACGTTTTGGCCCGTGCCCATGCGGTAATCCAACTTCGTGCGGCTTGGACCATCGGGCAGCACGAACAAGCTCGCGTCTTCAACGCCGTATCCTTGAGACTCGTGGAAATGTGGCGTCGCTTCTTTTACTTCGTTGGCTTGCGATCGTAATTGCTCGGCTTGTCGCTTCAGCTCTTCTGCTTTGGATTGATCGGCAGCGGCCATCTTGATGAGCTTGTCGGCCTCGGTCTCAATTTGCTGAACTCTCTGCCGTGCCTTCGCTACTTGCTGAGCGATGTCATTCGCCAACGGCAATCGCGGAGCTTGGCGAATGCTCGCGAAGACTCCGGCCAGTCCATAGTAGTCCTGCTGAGTGACTGGGTCGTACTTGTGATCGTGGCAGCGAGCACACGCGACCGTCAGTCCCAAGAACGTGCCCGAGACTGTCGCGATCTGCTCTTCCCATTCTTCGGCGACAACAGACTTGATGACCTCGGGGGCCAGCTTCAGCTCTTTCCAGTACGACGGACTAAGCCCCAGTAGCCCCAGCCCCGCGATGTCTTCGGGACGAGCCTCAGGCATCTGATCGGCAGCCAATTGCCGCTGAGCAAATTGATCAAAGGGCAAGTCTTCGTTGAGCACGCGGACGACCCAGTCTCGATAGACCCACGGGTTGCCACCTGTCGGTGCCCATTGCTCAAGCACGTCGGCATAACGCACGAGATCGAGCCAATATCTTCCCCAACGCTCACCGTAATGAGGAGACGCCAACAGGCGTTCGATCAGTCGCGAGTACGCTTCGGGGTCGTTGTCTTGTACGAACTCTTCCATGTCCTCGGGGGACGGCGGCAGCCCGAGCACATCAAACGATGCGCGGCGAATTAAGGTGCGACGGTCGGTTCGAATCGTTGGCTTGAGACCGTGTTGCTCCATCTCCTTCAGCAACAAGGGATCGATGCTGCGCAAGCTCCAATCGAGTTGGCTTGTTGCTGGGGGAGTTGTACTGACGAGTGGCTGAAACGCCCAATGCTTTTTACCGGCGGCAATGTCGATTGACTTGGCTTTGGTGGGGGCAGTTGGTTCGTCTGCTTTTGTCGGGGGAAAGTAGGCACCGCGAGCGACCCATGTGATGAGCGTTTCGATCTCGGGAGTGCTCAACTTTCCGGCGGGCGGCATTTGAGAATCGGCGTTGTCGTACTTCACAGCTTTGATGAGCCGACTGCGATCCGGGTGACCCGGTTCGATTGCTGCACCGCTCTCGCCGCCTTTCAACAGTGATTCGGCGCTGTCTAATCGCAGCCCACCTTGCAGAGTCTTGCTCTGCTTCGAATGGCATTCGAAACAATGCTTGATGAGCAGCGGGCGAACTCGCGATTCGAAGAACGTGATGTCTTCAGTTGTAGTCTCGGCCGCGCGTACTGCCGGGAGTCCGGTCAACAACAGAAGTACGAAGAAGAACCGTCGCATGAGTCACCTCTTTCGAATCGCGTGACCTTACTTCCGAGGCCCGTTTCGCCATGCATCGTATTGGCACCAGCCGCGAGCGCTGTTTACTCCCGGCCACTCGTTGGGATTCGGCCAACGTCCCTGCCGAGGATCGACGTTCTCGCACGAGAGATAAAACGTTTGGTCGGCCGGCAACCATTCTCCGGAGTCAGACGGCACCGGGTCTCGCCAACCGAACCAACGCTTCAGAACCTGCACGAATCGCGTCGACGCAGCAAACATCAACAGCATCGTTGTCCCGACCATGATCAGCAGCGGTCCAGCTCCGAAGATGCGCGAGTAGTTCAACCAGATTGGCTTCCAACAAGACAAGACGATGATTGCCCCGATGCTCAGGAACGGTCCGTAAGGGATCACGCTTTCTCGACGAAACGGCCATGTCAGAATTGTGACAACCAACGCGATCGCTGGAGCAATGAAGAAGGCGAGCACAGTCGGTTGCCAGCCAAGGAACGCGCCGATCATCGCCATTAGGATGACGTCGCCAAATCCAATCGCTTCTCGGCCCAATCCCCATTTGCCGATGATGCGGAAGATCCAAGTCAAACCGCCACCAATTGCGATACCAGCCACGCTCACAAAGAGGCCATGCAAGTGCGGCGAGTGCTCGATCCACTTCGGAATGATGTGAACCGGGAACATCCACTCGGGGCATTCAGGAAGCAGCCATCTCAAGTCATTGCGAACGACCGGGTCTTGATGCCACACCGGTGTGAGTTGCGAGATCCCGGTCAGGCTGCCCAAGACGCCAAAGAGCATGGCCGGCAGCGTGCTACCGTCGGGGATGATTCGTAGGTCGATGTCGATGAAGCTCGCGACGAGCAATGCTTCAACCAGCACGAGGTGATACAGAAACTGCCAATGGAGTAGGGCGGCGTTCGTCTGCCACCACGCGACGTTGAAACCTGCCGCTCCCACTGGTCCATATGTGCCATGCACCCAACTCTCGTTGATGTTGCTCATGAAGCCGTCGGGGATGTGCATCCAATACAGGAAGACCCACAGCAATCCATTGAAGCATTCAATTAGCGGGTAACGCGGCGAGATCCGGCCTTTGCAGTAGTAACAGCGACCGCGCAACAGCAGCCAACCAAAGATCGGGACGTTGCACCAGCCGGGAATTCGGTTTTGACAACGAGGACAGCGCGACGGTGGAAAGATGATGGCGCTGAGTGATTCCCACAGGCCCTCTTTGGTGGGAATGCGATAGATGCAAACGTTGAGAAAGCTGCCTACGACTGCGCCGAAGACGAACAGCCACAACAAACAGATCCACATGGGCAGACCGAAGGCCGTCATCATGTCGCCTCCTGCTGATTCGTCAGTCCCAGTTGCTCGATGATGAAGTCCACCAGGCGAGCAACGGTGGGGGCATCACAATCGCCAGGCAAAGGACGATCGGTTTCGACGATCAACGTGGCGCACTCTCGATAGAGTGGTTCTCGAAACGCGAGCATCTGCTCGATCTCAGCTCGACCTCCCGACGAGGTCAGATTCGGTCGTCTCTCGCGCGTGCTGGCATCGCCGTGAAGCCGGTACTCGATGGTGTCGACAGATGCTTTGAGCCAGACCACCGGCCCCGCAGCTCTGAAGTCCGTTCTCGTTTGCGGATTGAGAATCGCTCCGCCACCGGCTGCGATCACAAGCCGGTCTTGTTGGAGGAGATCGCACAGTGTCTCGCGCTCACGACGTCGGAACTCGGGTTCTCCATCCGAGGCAAAGATTTCGCGGATGGATCGTCCTGCTCGGCGTTCGAGTTCGACGTCTGCATCGATCGCAGACCAACCAAGTCGCTCGGCCAGTGGTCGAGCGATCGTTGTCTTGCCAGTTCCGCGGTAGCCAATCAGGGTAATAATCATCGAGTCGCGTCTTCCCACAGCCGCTTCCGAATCTCGCTCCGGCTTCAGACCGGATGATGCGAGTGGGATGATAGCAGTGAGGTTCAGCGCATGAAGGCCGGTCTTGAATGTTGAATGGCCAGGAACGCTGGTGACGAGGACTAAATGCGGCTCGATCCTGTGACAGCAAAAAACAACGCTCCCTGCCAATCGATCGCGCCAAGAGTCGTTAGGCCGAAGCCTACCGTTTCCCCCACCCTTGGCTGATCGAATTGAACAGGGAGCGTAATGCAACCTTTTCGACAGTGTTCCATAACAGCCGGCTGGTTAGATCAAAGGACTTCCGCCATTGGACACGAAACCCACGATTTCCCACGAAATTGAGGGGCATCCATCCTTATCAACCAACCAACCGGCGGTATCTGGAGCGAAGTCAGTCCGCCAGTGGGCGCACCTTCCTCGCAGTTTTGTTTTCAGTAAGCAGAACGATTGAGCTGTTAGCCAATCGCACCAATCAGCGTCGTCGGTTCGCGATCAACTGTGTGCCATGCACCGCTGCGTTCCAGTTGAATGGCTTCATCTCGAATATCGAGGAAGCCCGAACGAATTGTGGCCATGGCGTCGATTGCTGCTTCTAAGTTCAACTTGTCGCCGAGCCCAATGCTGCTCAGCACGAACAAGTAAATGCGTCGCATGTTCTTGGGGATCTCGCCGTGTTCGAGATTCAGTCCCGCATATAGCTCGCACACGATGCGCTGGGCTCGCACCAGCAACACTTGCGCTTTTAATTCTTCATTCTTCTTGAGGTGGTCGCTCGCCTTCTTCAGGCGTGCAGTCACACCATCGAACGCTGCGATCAGCATGTCGATCCGACTCCAATTCGGAGTGTCTTGCTGTTGATAAGCTTTGAACGGATTCATCGAGTCAAACCTTATTCGTCCACGCGTCCTAAAATCAGCGAGCGATCACTGTCTCGCTCGTATCAAGTCTTACTTCAATAACGGTGAGAGTGATGTAGTAAGTGCGTCACCACCTGACTTCGCCTTGGCAATCGCGTCTTCCATCGCTGCGAATTGCCGCTGCAAGGCCGCTTGCTTATCGCTCATCTGTTTCTGCTCGCGGTCGATCTGCTTCGAGATATTGTCTGTCTCGGTCTGCAACTTGTCTTCAATAGACTTGAAGCGACCCGACGTCAGATCCAAAAGTTGATCGATCAGCAAACCGAGCTTTGATGCCGCGCCTCGCGTCACTGTCAATTCGCCTTCAACACCCCCACCAGAGACAAGCTGGCTGGGTTTGAGGGTCACGTTCACACGCATGCCGGCCGTATTGGCATTGCTATCGCTCGCGGTCAGAGTCTGGCCGGATCCGGTTGCGATCTCGTCCACTCCATTCACGACAAACTTGCCTGCGACGTCGACTCCAGTATTTGATTGGCCTAGGTCAAATCCCAAGACGCTCGAGGAGATGGCCGTGCCACTGAGGTTGCTGATTTCAGATGCTGATCCATATCGAGCACTTGTCACGACCAGCTTGCCGCTCTGTACCGTCACCGTCGGTGATTGCTTACCGATTGCAGAATCAGCTCTCAGACGAGTCTGCAACTCGGCAGCGAGTTCCTCGTCGGAATAAGTGCCAGCCGTCAGAGTAATGGTGCCACTCGATGTGCCGTCCAGCTTGAGTGTCAACGTGTTGTTCGATGAGTCAATCAACGTGCTGCCAGAGAGTGCGTTCGTCGCAGTAATTTCAGCAGTTTCCGCCGCCTGTGTGATGTTGACTCCGTAAGCGCCGCCGGTTGACTCTTTGGTGTCCTTGGTGCCAGCGACGAAACGAATGCTGTTATTGGTCGACTCGGCCGTGAATGCGAAGCCGCGTTTGATCTCTGCGATTCCAACGCCATCGACTTCGCCGTTCAACATGCTGTCGAGCTTGGTCTCGTTAAAGTCGAGCTTGCCTTGTCGGTTCAGCGAGATGCCGAATGCACTGAAACGATTCACTGAAGACGGCAACAAGGAGTTCGCCGAGATAACCGTTGAACGCAAGGACGACATGATCTCGCTGACCTGTCGATTACCTGATAGCGACGCGGGTCTTTTGGCTGACGGGTCGACCTTGGTTTGAGTGGCGATGTAATCAATCGCGTCATTGAAGTCCGTGACGAAATCCTTGATGGCTTGCTTCATGCCATCGCGGTCGTTGTCGACCGAAATGGTCACGTCTTTGGTGGCGTCAGCGTTTTGAACGTTGATAGTCACTCCGACCAACACATCGGTGAAAATGTTGGTCGAGTTCGTGACGGTTACCGCGCCTCCGCCTGATCCGATCTGGAGCTCCGCATCTTGGGCGGCTTGCACGGTCGTATTAAACGTCGGTTGAGTCGACCCGCCTGTTGTGAGGTTGTTGGTGATGCTGATGGCGTTGTCGACACCGGTTTTTTCCGAGGTCAGCAACAGCTTGTAAGGAGTCGCACCCGAGCCCGACTTGATGATGCTGGCCTTCACTCCCACTTTCGCAGAGTTAATAGCTCCGGCGAGACCTTGCAGCGTGTTGTTGGTGTTGTCGATGGTGATAGTCGCCGTTGAACCACCAGCACTGATTGCAAAGGTGCCAGTGTTAACGCTGGAGTTTGCCGCCGCGAAACTCTGCGACGCGACGATGTTGGCTTTGGCGATCGAGTTCACTCGCATCGTCTGAGTCACGGGATCAGCAGCACTTGTTGCCGCGACCTTGATCAGACTCTCGTCACTCGATGTCGCCTTACGAGCATCAAAAGTTCCGCTGACGGTTCGAGCGAGCTTGGCGGCGGTGGTCTGAATGTCTTTGAGTTTGGTCTCAATCGTCTTAACAACAGTCTGACGGTTGCCGGCGTCCGATTGTCGCGTCTTCAACGTGTCGATCCGCTGTTGGTTGAAGCGGACCAACTGCTGCATGATCGCGTCGGTGTTAATTCCCGACGATATGCCGCTGAAGGAAAGCCGTGACATCGCAAAGCCCTTGTGAAATTGCAGCGTGACGTTGTTCGCTGATTGCGATCGTTGCTGCGGCTAATGAATCGCATTTGCCGACCAAGACTTGCAACGATTTTGCTGCTAACTGCCTACACCGCATAAGGGCCGACATCGCGTCGCGACAATTTGGGCTCTTTCGCAGTCGATGTGTGTCTGAAAACGAAAACGCCCCGCAGACTGTGCAACCAATCTGCGAGGCATTTCGGAATCGTGGGTTCCGGTTCGTAGCCTCACCGTTTCAGTGGGGTCGTACCGTCACGCCAAAGCTACGAACAGGAGCGTGTCCCCTGTTCCACGAAGCTCGCTGTTAAGAACAGCAACATGGCCTGACAACCTCATTGCTGTTCGGCTCAGCGTGCTATTCAGAGAATGAATTACTTGGTGCAACCCAAGGTGGCCAATTCACACTCTGCTCAGCCTCGGTGATTAAGGGATCAACTCCTTAAGCCACCGCGATCAAGTTCAAATTAACCACGGAGCAGCGACAGGATGGACTGAGCACTTTGGTTCGCCAGGCCGAGCACTGTCGAAGCCGCTTGGCTGCGAATCTGCTCTTGAGTGAACTTGGTGATTTCTGTGTTGTAGTCCGTGTCCCTCAATGACGACTCGGTCTCTTGCAGGTTCTGAAGCTGGCTGCGGACGTTCGACTGAGCCGACTGCAGCGTGTTCTTTTGGAACGCACCGAGCTCGCCTCGCTTGGCTGTGACGGTTGCAATTGCCGCATCAACTGCGTCAAGTGCCGTTTTCGAATTTGCAGCGGTATCAACCTGAAGTGAAGTGATCGATAGAGTTGTTGAATCCGTCTTGCCGATTGTGACTGCTTCGCTTTCACCGCTGAAGGCACCCACTTGGAACGTTGATGCATTGGTGCTGAAGACGGTCAAAGCGCCGAATTTCGTTCGGCTGTTGATGTCGTCAATTGTAGATACCAGATTGTCGATTTCAGTCTTATTAGCAGCCAAGTCATCAGATGTGTGAGCTCCGCTGTTTGCCGAATCCACAACCAACTGACGGATGTTGAGCAACAAACTGTTGACTTCGCCGAGCGCTGAATCAGCAGTTTGAATGAGGTTCACGCCGCGATCAATATTGGCAACCGCTTGGTCCAAACCATTGATCTGAGCTCGCTGAGTCTCAGAGATCACAATCCCCGACGAACTGTCGGCAGCCTTGTTGATCTTCATGCCGGTCGACAATCGCTCGAGCGATGCATTCAACCGGTTGTTGCTGGCTGACAGATTTCTCTGTGCCGTCAGCGACGATACGTTCGTGTTCACTGAAAGAGCCATAATTCGTCACACCCCTTGTTCGCCCAATAAGACTTTTTTCGTCGTGGTAGATGCTTTTGGGCGTGCATCATTCGTGTCCGAGAGATGAATCGTTTTTCTAAAAGCCAACTTGCAAAATCATGGCAAGTTTTTTCAAAACGTCCGAACTTCGCTCCGGAACTGAGACGGTTTTCGAATTTCAAGTTCATCGAATTACGATAAATGAGCTTTGAAACGGTGGTTTTTGAATTTGGAGAGATCGACGGCGAAACTGCAGTGGCAAGGATTTTGAAATCGTAACGACAGAGAATTCCGATTGAGCGCAGGCAAGGATTTCGAGATCGCTTCGAAACCGGAACATGTTTAGAGCTGAAGGACGCGAGAGCGATTTCTGAGGCGATTGATGTGTGCGAGCTACTCGGAAGCATTCGCTGGATCCAACTGACTCGTTTGCCAGACTGGGATGAACGGGCTGAAACCACCAGTCGGTCGATTGAAATCTGAAGCTGACTGCAAGGATGTCTGAGTAGGATTCCTGCTTGTTGTATCTACGCCCCTCAATCGGGAGATGCGTTCGTGACCGTTGACGAAGTTTTGGACATTGCCATCAGGCTTCATCAGGCAGGACAGTTAGAAGAAGCATTGAGTGCTTATCAAATCGTTTTGGATGTGGATCCACGAAACTTCAACGGGATTCATTTGCAAGCCGTCGCTCTTCACCAGCTCGGCAATTCCCAAGAGGCGCTACCCCTTCTCGGGAAGGCGATTGAGGCTCGGCCTGACTCATTTGATGCACATTGCAACTTGTCCGCAGTGCTATACGCGCTTGGCAATTTTAGGGCTCATCGCAAAACCGTGGGGGTAACTGGTATCAGCCGACGAGTCGGACTTTGGTGGTGTGAAGTGTTTCGATTCTCAGGATGAAGT
>OMIV01000300.1 GCA_900299185.1 Planctomycetaceae bacterium | reverse complement strand
TGCTGGCGGGTTGGTTGAACTATTTGGGCATCGCGAGTGCCGGTGGTTCGAAGTTGGAACCGCTCATCGCGAGGAAGGCCGAGAGCGTCGCCAACTACAACTTCATCAAAGGTTGGGTTGGAGATAATGCACTCAGCGTGTTGGCGAACTCGTCGGATGCGACGGTCAACATTCCCGGCGAGATGAAGCCGCATAGCATCGCGACGCACCCCGCTCCGAAGTTCGCGACGGTGATTGCTTGGCGAAGTCCGATCGCGGGCAGCTTGCGAATCAGTGGCTCGGTGCAAGACGGACATACGGCTTGCGGCAACGGCATTGTCTACTCGTTGGAACTGCGGCGCGGTCAGACGAACGAAGTGCTGGCCGCGGGCGAAAGCAAAGGCGCGTCGGTGATGCCACTGGGACCGCTGCAGGACGTGAGCGTCAAGTCGGGCGATGTCATAGCGCTCGTGATTGATCCGCGAAACAACGAACACTCGTGCGATCACACGCCGATCAATCTGACTCTCAGCGATGGCAAGCTGGAATGGGATCTCGCCAAAGACGTGTCGCCCGACATCCTCGCGAGCAACCCGCATGCGGACCGACATGGCAACAGCGCGGTGTGGTACTTCCTCAGTCAGCCCGCGCGAGGCACCGATCCGCCGGCCACTGTGGTCGACTCGGCATCGCTGCTGTCTCAATGGAGGAAGGCGAAGGATTCTGCCGAGCGAGCCCGCATCGCGACGCAGGTGAAGCAATTGCTACAGCCGAGTGCTGGAGTTGCTCAGGTCAGCCCGGCAGACCGTGCGCTGAGCCAGCAACTTCTGTCGTTGAATGGTCCGCTGTTGGCCGAGGCTTGGCGTTCGGTGAAGGCGCAAGGCTCGGATGTAGGAACTTCTACCTACGGCCTCGATCCTGCTTTGTTCGGCAAGCACCCCAAGAGCGGCGACGTGGCGGCTGCGAGCCTCTGTGTGCAGGCTCCGTCGGTCATTGAAGTGCGACTTCCGAACTCGTTGGTGGCTGGTGCTGAGTTCGTGGCGACAGGCGGCTTGCATGCGGCGACCGCTCAAGACGGCAGCGTGCAACTGCAAGTATCGACAACCAAACCTGTGGCCGCATCGGGCCTGCGAGCGACCACCGCGACTGCCACTCAAGAAGGCGGAGCTTGGAACAGCAGCAAGCCGCCGATGTTGTTCGATGCACCGATCTTGGTCGCGAACGACAGCCCCGCTCGTCGTCGTTTCGAAGCGGCTTTCGATGAGTTCCGCGCGTTGTTCCCGGCTGCGTTGTGCTACACGAAGATCGTTCCCGTCGATGAAGTCGTGACGCTGACGTTGTTCCATCGCGAGGACGAACCGCTGCGGCGATTGATCCTTGATGAGTCTCAAAGCGCCGAGCTGAACCGCTTGTGGGACGAACTGCATTTCGTCAGCGAAGACGCTCTCACGTTGGTCGACGCCTACGAGCAGATCTGGCAGTTCTCGACTCAAGACGGCCCCAACGCCCCCAATGGCGACAAGCGATTGGAACCGCTGCGTCAGCCCATCATGGATGCCGCTGCCAAGTTCAAAGAGCAGAAGAAGGCCGCCGTCGAAGCTCAGAAAACGGCGATGCTGGCCTTTGCAGAGAAGGCTTGGCGTCGGCCACTGACGATCGCGGAACGAGACGGCTTGAGGAAGTTCGAGCCCCGTTTGATGCTGGTAAGAATTCTTACCTCGCCCGCGTTCCTGTATCGCAGCGAAGCTCCGGCCACTCAAACCGGACCGGTCAATGATTGGGAACTGGCGGCTCGGCTGAGCTACTTCCTGTGGTCCTCGGTGCCTGATGATGAGCTGAGATCCGTCGCCGCTGCGGGCAAGCTGCGAGACCCTCAAGTCTTGACCGCTCAAGTTCGTCGCATGCTCAAGGACGATCGAGTCCGCCGCCTCGCGACCGAGTTCGGTTGCCAATACCTACATGTGCGAGATGTGGCCGCGCTCGATGAGAAGAGCGAACGCCACTTCCCGTCCTTCAAGCCGCTCCGCGAGTCCATGCAGGAAGAGGTCACTCGGTTCTACATCGACCTCTTCCAGAATGATCGCAGCGTGCTGGAGCTGGTGAATGCGGATTACACGTTCCTCAACAAACCGCTGGCCGACCATTACGGCATCCCCTTCACCGGGACCGATTGGCAACGAGTTGACGGCATTAAGAAGTACGGTCGCGGAGGCGTGCTCGGGTTCTCAGCGGCACTCGCCAAGCAATCGGGAGCGTCTCGAACCAGCGCCATCTTGCGCGGCACGTGGGTGAGCGAAGTGCTGCTCGGCGAGAAGGTGCCCAATCCTCCCAAAGGCGTGCCGACGTTGCCCGAGGAAGCTCCGGCAGGACTCACCGAACGCCAATTGATTGAACGTCATAGCTCAGAGCCGCGCTGCATCGCGTGCCATAAACGCATCGATCCATACGGCTTCGCTCTCGAAGGCTTCGACCCGATCGGTCGCTCGCGCATGGCGGATACGAAGACGACATTGTTCGATGAAGCGACGGTCGATGGACTATCCGGCCTACGCGACTACATGGCCAATCAGCGTCGACCGGACTTCTTGCGTCAGTTCAGTCGCAAGCTGCTCGGCTACGCATTGGGCCGCAGCGCACAACTTTCCGACCGGCCTTTGATCGACAACCTCGCGAAGACGGAAGGCAGTCAAGTCGGCAAGATGATTGAGCAGATCGTTCAGAGTCCTCAGTTCCGCGAGATTCGCGGAAGTGCCGTCATCAACGCCAGCCGATAGTCGCCTTTCGCTCCGCGAAAGGAAGCTTTTGCGGAGCAAAAGCCGACAAACCATTTCCCCGAAAACCGAACACAGAATCTTCTTCATTCAAGACAGGAGCCTCGCCATGCAACCTCATCATTTCTCGCGACGAACATTCCTGCGTGGTCTGGGAGTCACGATGGCTTTGCCGTGGATGGAGTCACTGCGGGTGTGGGGCGACGAAGCCAAGTCCGCAAAGGCGGCCAGCGAGGCGCCGGTGCGGTTGTGTGTGACCTTCTCGGGCAACGGCTTCCACTCGAAGGAATGGTGGGCCAAAGGCGAAGGCAGCGGCATGGAGCTGGGCCAAGTGCTCGCGCCGCTGACGGACTTCCGCAAGAAGCTGGTCTTCGTGCGCGGGCTCTATCACGAAGAAGCTCGCAAGGGGAACATTCACAGTTCGCAAACCGGCAACATGCTCTCGGGGGCTCCCATCGCGAGCGGCGGCGAGATCCGATCGGGCACGAGCTTCGATCAGGTCATCGCTCAAACCTACGGACGCAGCACGAAAGTCCCGAGCCTCGTGCTGGCCTGCGAGACCTCGAATCCGTCGGTGCATAAAAATTACAGCATGCTTTACAGCTCTCACATTTCGTGGAGCTCGCCGACCACTCCGACGCCACTGGAGCTGTATCCCGCGCTCGCGTTCGATCGGCTCTTCAAG
This sequence comes from Planctomycetaceae bacterium, assembly GCA_900299185.1. GTDB lineage: Bacteria > Planctomycetota > Planctomycetia > Planctomycetales > Planctomycetaceae > AM-0621. The sequence continues at coordinate 174 of OMIV01000300.1, read as the reverse complement.
GATGCGTCATCGCCCGAAGATCAGAGCGTGCTCGATGCGGTGCTGGCCGATGCCAAAGACCTGCGTCGCAAGATCAGCTCGGGAGACCAGCAGAAGTTGGACGAGTACCTCGACAGCGTGCGTGAGATCGAGACTCGCATCACCAGCGCGGGCAAGCGCGGCGAGTTGCAGGGT
>OMIV01000299.1 GCA_900299185.1 Planctomycetaceae bacterium | reverse complement strand
GTGTCCCTAACAACTCCTCATCCCAAACCTCCCTCCCCAAAGGAGCAACGGCAACGACGACAGCCGTCGCGGTCCCCTCGCTCTTCTCCATCGACCCCGACAATCGTTTGCTCGCGCGAGGCCCTCGCTTCCGACTCTCGGCAGAGCAACTTCGCGATCAAGCACTCGCAGTGAGCGGCCTCTTGGTCTCGAAGCTTGGTGGCCCGAGCGTGCGACCTTACATGCCCGACGGAGTGTGGGACGAAACCAGTCGTTACGGAGATCTACGTGGCTACAAGCACGAAACCGGCGAAGGGCTCTATCGCCGCACGCTCTACACAATCTGGAAACGCACGGCCGCTCCGCCATCGATGCTGCTGTTCGATGCCCCCAGTCGCGAGATCTGCACGGTCAAACGCTCGCGCACCAACACGCCGCTGCAAGCCTTGGTCTTGCTCAATGAAGTGACCTACGTCGAAGCCGCCAAGAAGCTCGCCGAACGCATGCTGTCCGAAGGCGGTTCGTCGATTGCCGATCGACTGACCTTTGGCTTCCGCATCACAACCGGTCGACGTCCCACGCCTGCGGAAGTTGAAGTGCTGACATCCGGTTTGCAGAGCGACCAAGCTCGTTTCGCAACCAACAAGGACACCGCCAAGCAACTGCTGACCATCGGAGAGTCCAAGCCCGATTCAAAGTTCAGCCCCGAAGAACTCGCGGCCTACACGCTCACCGCCAACGTGCTGCTCAACCTCGATGAAGTCGTAACGAGAGAGTGAGGTATTGAGATGCTTCAACCATCATCGCCAACTGAAACTCTCGCTGAGTCCGCGCCGCGACCTCTCACCCCAGCTCGAATGTTTTGGGAAGAGATTCGTGAAGCTCAGGCCATGAGCATCGAGGATCGAATCCTGGCTGGCCCTCGACTATTCGATGTGGCGACGAGGATTTGCAAAGACGGGATTCGTGCTCAGTTTCCGAATGCTGATGAAGCAGAAGTCAGCCGCATCTTCCGCAAGCGACTCGCGCTTCAAGAGCAGATCGAACGAGCCGAAGTAGATCAGTATCTCAGGGAGCTACGTCATGGAGAGTGATCGCTTTGTTGTCACCATGATCGACGCGCTCAACCAGTTAGGTGTCCCTTACCTGTTGGCTGGGTCGTTCTCGTCGAACTACTACGGCGTGCCACGGTCAACCAAGGATGCGGACTTCGTCATCCAACTGGGAGACGTTCCCGTCATGCGACTGAAGACGGTCTTGCCAGAGAACTTCTTGCTCGATCCCCAAGTCGAATTCGAAACCGTTACCGGGACACTTCGAAATGTCGTCACCGTTAATCGTGGCGAATTCAAGATCGAATTGTTTCGGCTGAGCACTGACGCTCATGACCAATCGCGATTTCAACGTCGCGTGGCAGTCTCTGGTTTCGGTACCACGGTTTTTTTCCCAACGCCTGAAGACGTCATCGTCACAAAGCTTCGATGGCTGAGAGCCAAAGACCGCGCTGATCTGATGCAGGTGATCGCAGCGCAATCATCATCGCTTGATTGGGACTACATCTATCGCTGGGCTGACGAGCACAAGACGCGTGGCGTCCTTGATGCACTCCGAGAATCCATCCCCTCAATCGCCTGACTTCATCAGTCTGGACAACAGCGCTTCGTCACCACGATTCGTTGTCCCGCAGCAACTACCGCTAACTTCAAACTCTGTGAGTTCCATCATGCTTCAATCAGACCGTCGTCAGTTCTTGCAGACGTCTTCTTTGTTGAGTGTCGCTGCGCTGGGGTCACTGATGAATGACTCGGGCCGCGCGGCGGATTTGGCGACAACTCCCAACAGCACGTTAGGACTGCCGGGGTTTCCCAATCATCCGGCCAAAGCCAAGCGGATCATCTACCTGTTTCAAAGCGGAGCTCCGTCGCAGATGGACCTCTTCGATGAAAAGAACGAGATCCAAAATCGACGTGGCGAAGACTTGCCGGCTTCGATTCGCATGGGCCAGCGATTGACGACGATGACTTCAGGACAGGCCAAGTTTCCGGTCGCTCCATCGATCTTTAAGTTCAACTCGCATGGGCAAAGCGGCATGCGGCTGAGCGAACTCATTCCCAACATCGCGTCGGTCGCGGACGACATCTGCCTCATCCGGTCGATGAATACCGAAGCCATCAACCACGACCCGGCGATCACGTTTTGCCAGACCGGGCATCAGCTCGCGGGGCGACCGAGCATTGGCTCTTGGGTCAGCTATGGACTCGGCAGCGTCAATCAAGACTTGCCCGCCTATGTCGTGCTGACGTCGTTCGGCAGCGGACGACCGGACGATCAACCGCTCTACGACCGACTGTGGGGCGCGGGCTTTTTGCCTTCGAAGCATCAAGGCGTGAAGTTCCGCAACAAAGGCGATGCGGTGCTCTATCTGTCGAACCCTGACGGCGTCGATCGAGAAGCTCGTCGCAGCACGCTCGATCGTTTGAGCGCTCTCAATCAAAAGCGGTTCGAACAACTTGGCGACCCTGAGATCCAAACGCGCATCGCGCAGTACGAGATGGCCTTCCGCATGCAGTCGAGCGTGCCGGAGTTGCTCGATGTGGCCAACGAACCTCAGCACGTGCTCGATGCCTATGGCCCCGATGTGAAGCGACCCGGTTCGTATGCCGCGAACTGTTTGCTCGCTCGACGATTGGCAGAGCGAGATGTCCGCTTCGTGCAGCTCTTTCATATGGGATGGGATCATCACGGCGGTTTGCCCGCAGCGATCAAAGGGCAATGTCGAGACACCGACCAAGCCACGGCGGCGCTCATCAAGGATCTCAAGCAACGCGACATGCTGAAGGACACGCTGATTGTGTGGGGCGGCGAGTTCGGCCGCACGATCTACTCGCAAGGGTCGCTGACCGCCGACAACTACGGACGAGATCACCATCCGCGATGCTTCTCAATCTTCATGGCCGGAGCTGGGATCAAGGGCGGGCTGACTCACGGAGAGACCGATGAGTACTGCTACAACATCACCAAAGACCCGGTGCATGTGCATGACCTCAACACGACCATCATGCACTTGCTGGGTATCGATCACACGAAGCTGACCTACCGTTACCAAGGTCGAGACTTCCGCCTGACCGACATCCACGGCGAACTCATCAAGCCCGTGTTGTCGCTTCCGACATGAGTCCATGGCGCAGATTTTCAACCTGCGAAACTGCTGGGAGACTGGCAGGTTGAAAACCTGCCCCACAGCGAAATGCGACTCTGGTTGGACTCGGTCTTCTCCGCGACCACTGCGCCTCTGCGTGAGACACAAACATCTAAGAGACACCTTCGCTTGAAGCTCAAGGCGTGCCGCCCAGAATCTTCTTTGACCAACAAGCTTTCTATTGCCTGCTGAGCAGAGAATCCCCAATTGTTCTATGGCAATGTCTCATCTGGAATCGTTGCTACACAATAAATCCTTCTTCGCCCCTCGAACGGAGAACCTCCATGGCGAAATGCTCCTACTGCAACACGACGATCCTGTTCGGTGGCGTGACCGAAGGAAACTTGCGGTTCTGCAACGCCGGGTGCCACGAGAAAGGTCAGCTTGCTCGCGTTGCTCAGCGGTTGCCTCGCAGCGAAGTGCGCGCCGTCTTGGACGAGGTACATCAAGGTCGCTGCCCCGAATGCAAAGGCAAGGTACCGGTCGACGTGCATGTCAAACACACGGTTTGGTCGGCGGTCTATCTCACGTCATGGAATAGCAAGCCGATGGTTTGCTGCCGCTCGTGCGGAGTGAAAGCACAAGCCAGCGGCCTCGCGTTCTCAGCGGTCCTGGGCTGGTGGGGCTTCCCGTGGGGGTTGATCATGACCCCGGTGCAAATCATTCGAAACATCTCGGGCATGATGTCAGGGCCTAACCCCGATGAACCTTCGGCCGAACTGGATCGCATCGTGAGGCTGGGCATCGCTGCCGGGGACTTCGGCGACATTAGCGGCAGCTCAGGAAGACGAAAGCGGCACAGCGAAGACGACGACGATGATGCCGCTGATGACGACGACTACGACGATGTGGAAGTCGTGACCAAACCCAAAGTAAGAAAAGCGACAGCCGCTCCAGCACCCGAAGCAGACAACTCCCGAGTGAGCTGCCCCAATTGCGAAGCCAGCTTTAAGGCGGCGGCTTCCATTCGCGGCAAGCGCGTGAAGTGCCCGAAGTGCGGCGGCGCGATCGATGTTCCTGAATGAAATGAGTGTCGCTCCTCGTCAGGAATCGTGAACGTATCGAGGCACACCCGACTTCCACCAAACCTCACAGCGTTGGACTCATCAAAGGACTCCACAACATGGCGAAGACCAAAGTCGCGATCATCGGCCACACTGGTCGAGGCAACTACGGGCACGGTTTGGATGCTGTTTGGAAGCAGTTCGACGACATCGAAATCGTGGCCGTCGCAGACCCTGACGAAGCGGGACGAACCGCCGCGCTCAAACGCACGGCTGCTCAAAGACCTTATGCCGACTATCGCCAGATGCTCGAAAAAGAGCGTCCCGACATCGTCGCGGTTTGCCCGCGTTGGATCGATCAGCATCGCGACATGATGCTGGCGTGCGCGGAGTTTGGCTGCCACATGTTTGCCGAGAAGCCGCTATGTCGCACGATGGCCGAAGCCGACCAAATCATTCAGGCGTGCGAGATGCGGCACCTCAAGTTGGCTGTCGCGCACATCGCTCGTTACTCGCCTCAACTGGCGATCGCGAAGCAGTTGATTCGCTCGGGCGAGATCGGCGACGTGCTCGAGATTCGAGCTCGCGGCAAAGACTG
>OMIV01000298.1 GCA_900299185.1 Planctomycetaceae bacterium | reverse complement strand
GTATAAGAGACAGATGCAGCTCATTGCATCAACGAGCCGAAGTCACGATCGAAGCACCATCCAACATCGACTCTCCACGCGGCCAAGTGCGCTACGGCTCGTTACGTCGTCGCATCCTCCGCCACCGAGCGTTTCGTCGCAGCACGAGGCTTCGCTGACGCACTCATCGCAGTGGCAATCGATGGGGGAGCATGATATTGAAAGCCTTCAGTGCTAACAGCGAATGCTACTTGCTGGCCGAGTTCATCCATCTCCATCACCAGAGCTTCCACGCGACCGCACAAATAGATGTAGATCGTGAGAGCCGGAATCGCGACGCCCAATCCGAACGCCGTCGTCAACAAGGCGATCGCGATATTGGCGGCCAGCAAGTCAATGTTGCCCATCGCACTGGCTGCCGCGATGTCGTTGAACGCACCAATTAACCCGACAACCGTCCCCAACAAACCTACCATCGGCATGATGACCGAGATCGTGTTGAGGGCTCGCACATGAGTTCGCAGCCGACCGATGATTCGTTCCCCGCCATCGATCACAGCTTGTTCAACTTCGACAGCCGGCCGTCCCCACTTTTGGAGGGCATACACAAACAGTCGAGCCGTCGGACTGGCATTCTTCTCACACATCGCCATCGCCGACTGCTGGTCGAGTTTGTCGGCCTTCAAGTCAGCGAGGAACGACTTCACAAACGCGCGAGGTATGACTCGCCCACGGCGCAATACCACCAAGCGTTCGAGCGTAAACCACACCATGATCACCGAGGCCACGACGTAGGGAATCATCCAAATTCCCATCAGCTCGATCACCGACTGCAGGTCTGTCGGAATCGCAATCTTCTTGGCTTCCGGTTCCGCAGACCCGCTCTTTGAGTCGGCAACAGCGGGCGTCTTTCCAGCCGGAATAGTGTTCGCATCAGGAGCAGCTTTGACGGGCTCTGCAGGTTCGGCCGCAGGCGCGGCATTCTCTGTGGGTGCGGCGTTCGGCACGGTCTCTTGAGCACGGACCGATGGAATGCTGCCGATCATCGATGCCACGACGACGACAATCAGTCCCAATTTCAATCCACGCACGACACACATCAATCACGCTCCGATCAACATCAAGCTGGCGGTCTGCTTCACAACGCTTCTGAGACGCCAGCGCACGACGTCATATCTACCGACCTACTCATGTCGTCCTTGAGCCCAGCTCGACGTGCGAAAACATTTCGCAGGGCGTTCGCCAAGAGTGCTCGTCAGAGTCTCGCCGACAACTGCGATCGCTGAAACCGTCAAAACCGATCGTCAGCTATGACGTGTTATCATCCAGCACATGTAATCGCAGTCGTTGATCTCACCACGATCACGCCGCACCGACATCGATCCAACGTCGCTCGCGATGACTTCTGAGCACGGCTTCACACAGCAGGATTTCGCGATGTCCATCCTCGAACGTGGGAAACGAAAGCGGCCCCGTTCCGGAAGTACGCCCTGCCGCGATGTCGCCATAGAAGCATCGGAAGAGCTGCTTGAAGCTGTCGGGAAATCCTTCGTTATGCCCGCCCGGATAGTGGGCAATAGATCGAGCAGCATCGCTCATCAATGAAGGATCTCGAATGAGCGATTCATTCGCACGATCGCGGTGACCAATCCAAAGCTCGTTCGGCGACTCGCTATTCCACGCCAAGGACTGCTTCGATCCGGCCAATTCAAATCGCAAACAATTCTTTCGACCTGCTGTAGTCTGAGACACCCACAAGCAGCCGTTTGCGCCGTTATCGAAGCGCAGCATCACGCAACCACAATCATCCGTTGTGATCGCCACCGGCTCGGTATTCGCCGGAGCCTTGACCTTGCCCGAGAACGTCTCCACGCCAACGCGCGGCCTCTGTCGAGTGGCATGCACGGTCCTCAAGTCGGCACAGACCGAGACGACTTTACGCCCCGAAATGAACTGCACGAGATCCAGCCAATGCGTTCCGATATCCGCCACGGCCCGCAGCTCACCACCGTCTTCGGTCAACACTCTCCAATTGAAGTCAGTGTCGAGCAACAGCCAGTCTTGCACATAAGAGCCCACCACATGCAGAACATCGCCGACAGCACCCGAGCGAACTCGATCGGCTGACTCATGACACAGCGGATAGAAGCGGATGTTGTACGCGACTCCGGCAGCCAGTCCGGTGCCGGCTGCGATCTGCACCAGCTCAGACGACTCTTCGGAGTTCATCGCCAACGGCTTTTCGCACAGCACATGCTTCCCTGCTCGCAACGCTGCTGCCGCTTGTTCGAAGTGAAAACGATTGGGCGTCGTAAGGTGCACCGCATCGACCGTCGGATCTGCCAAGACATCCGCGAATGTGGCGTAACCTCGCAGCAAGCCGAGTCGACCGGCAGCATCAGCGGACTTCTCTGCCGACGAACCCAAGATCCCGGCAACATGCACACCAGCTCGTCGAAGACCTTCAACATGCACGGGACCAATGAAGCCAGTTCCAATAACGGCGGCGGTTTGAGTTTGAAGCATCGGTACGTATTCCTGATTGAGATGGCGAGTCCAAGTGACAATCGTGCGTTCTCGAACTTTGTAACGCCCCGCAGCACTGAGCCGCATCCAGCCAACCCTGTCGATATCGCCGCCGGTCAATTCCATCGTGCTGGCCGCGCGGGCTTAACGCGACGCACGGTGCTCCGATTCTCCCGCCAATCCACTGTAGATGCTCGACAACACATCGGCGCAATCTCCACAGTCCCAAGCGAATTCATCTAATGACATCGACGCCCAATCGTTTCTCACGTGGTACGAAGTCGTCATGCCATCCAAACGATTGGCCATAACTGGTTCCACGACGGACCTGCGGAACGAGTCACTCGCCGAGTATTTCATACTCCACTCTCAGGAGACCTCAGACATGTTGCGACGATTGGTTGTGATCGGGGCTTGCGCTTTGCCGGTGTTTGGGTTGCTGCCCGCTTCTTGGCAGCGGTCCATCGTGAGGGCTCAAGAGATTGGGTATGTCGAGGACTTTGCACTCGCGAAGGATCGGGCCGAGGCGCTTAAGTCGCTCATCCCCGGCACGGACGATTTTTATTACTACCACTCGCTCCACTATCAGCACACCGAGCAGTTTCAGAAGGTTGATGAACTCATCCCGCAGTGGGTGCAGAAGCATGGGCACAATCAACGCGTGAATGAGATCCTCTCGCGGCAAGCGTTGCTGCTTTATCCGAAGGATCCGCAGCGGGCTCTCAATCGCATTCGAGAACGGCTCGGGTTGCAGTGGCCTCATCAGAAGGAAGTCGTCGGGGCGAAACCCAATCTGCCGACAACACTCGATGAGAAGTCAGCAACGCGCGATGCGTTTGCGAATGGCGCGTTCGCGCGGCACGGCAATCTCGATGGGTTCGAGGACTCGGCGCTCGATTGGCTCGTCACGCGACCTCTGAATAAGGATCAGCGGCGGCATCTGCTGTCGCGGTTGCAGCGACCGGATTACGCGTCGCTCGTTGAGCTGATCGTCGCCGACATGAAAGAGCAGGACGCGCCGCCGTTCGGAGCTTTTGGCGTTCACAATCTGTTACTGCCCAGTCAGCTCGACGACTTGCAGAAGGCGCGGCCCGATCTTGTGAACCATCACAACTTCGTGAATGCGCGACTCGTCAAGCTGCAGCCTGCAGCGCATGTTGATTGGAAGAACGATCGCGCTGAGCGAGAAAAATATCTCACGCGACTTTGGGACTATGTGAGCGGTCTTGCTCCGGCGTTTAACTCGCTCAAGGCGCACGTGCTGTATCAGCGGCTTGTCTTCGATCGTGCGGGCGGCGTCTTCGATCGCGACCGCTTCATGACCTACATCCAACTACCGCGTCATACGCATTACACCAATCCGCAGTACCTGCAAAAGGCCGTGCAAGAAGGCCGTGCGGCGGATCTCAATGCGAACTACGCGGGCGTGACGTCGCTGAGCAACGTCGGCAACGACGAGCCGCTAGTCCGGGCGTACCTGCAACAATTCTTCCTCAAGGACGCCGACGCAAAGGCTTACGAGCCCTTCTTGCATGACGGCTATCTGCGGCATCAGTTCGCCGAGACGAAGATCGTCAATGGACTCGGCAATGGTGAGCAGTGGTCGGCAATGCTCTCGCCCGAAGAGTTCAAGGCCCTGCAAGAGCGGATCGATCTCGACTTCGCTCCGACCAATTGCGAGGTGCTCGGCGTTGATGAGCCGGTCAGCATCGACCTCGCGGTGAAGAACGTGAAGACGCTGATCGTCAAAGTCTTCGAACTCAATTCGACGAACTACTACCGCTCGAACCTCAGCGAACTCGACACCGACATCAATCTCGATGGCCTCGTTGCGAACATCGAGAAGACCGAGACCTACAACGAGCCGCCGCTGCGTCGCGTCAATCGGCACTTCGATTTTCCGCAGCTCAGCAAGGCCGGAGTCTATGTCATCGACTTCATCGGCAATGGTCAGAGCAGCCGCGTGCTCGTGCGCAAAGGCAAGCTGCGGCACCTTGTAAGAACTAGCACAGCCGGGCACGTCTTCACGGTGCTCGATGATCAGAACCGACATCTCACCGACGCGAAGTTGTGGCTCGCGGGGCACGAGTACCTCGCGGACAAAGAAGGCCGCATCACCGTGCCGTACTCCGCGACGCCCGGTCGCATGCCAATCGTGCTGACGCAGGGCGAGTTCTCGTCGCTCGATCATTTCCAGCAAGAGTCGGAGAACTATTCGCTGACCGCCGGGATGCACGTTGATCGCGAGGCGTTGCTCAAGCTGCAGAAGGCGACGGTCATGATTCGGCCCGCGCTGGCGATCAACGGGACGCCGGTGTCATTAAAAATACTCGAAGACGTGCGCTTGCGGATCACGTCGACGGATCACGATGGCGTTGTCGCGACGAAGGAAGTTCGCGACTTCGTGCTGCTGCCGGATCGCGAAGCGTCCTACGAGTTTCAAGTCCCGCCGCGCGTGCAGTCGATCGCCTTCACGTTGCAGGCGAAGGTGCAGAACTTGAGCACCGGGCAGAAGCAAGACGTCGTCGCTCAGCAAGCCTTCACGCTCAACGAGATCGACCGCACGGACAAGACCGAAGACCTCTACTTCGGCGTCGCTGACGGATCGTTCTTCATCGACGTCTATGGCCGCACGGGCGAAGCGTTGCCCGAGCGAGCTGTCCGAGTGCAGCTCAAGCACCGCGACATCCGGCAGCCGCTGACCGCGATGCTCAAGTCGACTCCATCGGGCCGCATCGCGCTCGGAAAACTTTCGTCAGAGATTGATTGGGTCGAAGCGGTCTCACCGCAAGGAGTGTCGCATCGTTGGTCGCTGCCGCGCGATCAACACACGCAATACGCGAGCGTGCATGGGCAAGTCGGCAAGACGATCGAAGTACCGGTGCCATTTGCGGGAGTGATGCGCCGCGATCAAAAGATGGCCGAATTCCGTAGGTTGGGATTCCATCCCGACC
>OMIV01000297.1 GCA_900299185.1 Planctomycetaceae bacterium | reverse complement strand
CGCCGAGCTTACGGCTACCGCAACCGCAATCACTTCATCCTGAGAATCGAAACACTTCACACCACCAAAGTCCGACTCGTCGGCTGATACCAGTTACCCCCACGGTTTTGCGATGAGCCCGAATTGCACGATGCTGTCGCCGCGAGGCCCAAGTGTCGTCTTGCCCTGAAAGCGTTCGTGAGTCACTCGCGGTACGTGAATGTCGTGTGACGCAAAATACAGGAAGAAGGGACGCTCTTTGTTCTTCTCGATCCAGCGATTGCTTTCACGAACCCACGCATCGGCCAAGTCTTCATCGCGATAACGAGCCGCCATGCCACCGGTATAAAACCCGATCCGGCTGATGCCGTTGTGAATCGTCTGATTGTGGCCGTGCGACCAATCCATCTTCAGCGTCTGTCGATGAGTGATCCCCGTCGGGTGATCGGGAGATGGCAGCTTTTCGCCGACCCACAGTGGATCAGCGGGATCCAAGTTCTTCACACGATGTCCTTCGACAAACGTCTGAGGCACGCTGTCATTAGTGGTCGGCAGCAGGAAGCTATGATCGAAGCCGACTTCGAGCGGTCCCGGCTTGAGTTCGCCATTCCAGTTCGGCGCCGGATCTCCGAGCCCCAGATGCCACTTCCCCACAACAGCGGTCGCATAGCCCGCTCGCTTCAGAATAGATGGCAATGTCTCGGTGCCAGGCTTGATGATCGCAGGGCCGTTCGGCGGCGCGATTCCGGTTCCCTTTTGACGAAACGCATACGTGCCGGTGAGCAGCGAGAAACGAGTCGGCGTGCAAGTCGACGCCGACGCATAGCCGCTCGTGAAACGCACGCCTTCGCGAGCCAACCGATCAATCGCTGGAGTTTGCACGGCCTTCGCGCCGTAGCACGCCACGTCTCCGTAGCCGAGATCATCCGCGATGATCACGACGATGTTCGGCGGACGTTTCGCAGTCTTTTGACTGTCACCGAATGCGTGCGCGGTCATCGCCAGCAGCAACGCAAGTGGCATCAACAAATTCATCAAACGATTCTCCGTTTTATTGCTTAGCGACTGCTGCTTCGAAGGCTTTGGTCTGCGGGTCATCGGTTCGCTGCATGTGAGCGAGCAGCTTCTTACTCAGCTCCGCCACCTCAGCAGCATACTTCGAATCGTTGATGACGTTCTTCCGTTCGGATGGATCAGAAACAGTGTCGAAGAACATCAACGTCTCGCCATCAACGAGTTGCTTCACGCGCGGCTTAATCTTCTCGTCGGTTGAAGCACTCATGGCTGCGAAGCTCAGACCGCTCATCGCCTCGACACGGAACTTTTCATTGCCGCCCACCCAAGCATGAAACATCAGAGCCCGGTCCTTCGTGCGAATGCAGCGTTGAGCGAACGACTTGCCGCTGCTCACGGTATTCACATGGGTGACGACGAAGTCGCGATCGGCTTGCTGCTCACCCCTCAGGAGTGGCACCCACGAGCGACCATCCATGCCCTCGGGTGCTTGCACACCAAGCAACTCCAACAGAGACGGCATGACGTCGACACTGCTAACGAAGTCAGCGTGAGTCACTGCCAATGGCATTCCCGGATAGCGGATCAAGACCGGCGACCAAGTGCCGTTGCGATAAACCGTCGCCTTCGAGAACGGGAACGACATGCCATGATCGGACATGAAAACGACGATCGTGTCACCATCGCGTCCTGCGGCCTTGAGTTCCTGCATCACCATTCCAAACGAAACATCGAAGCGGCTGACACTGGAGTAATACTGAGCGACCTCTTCCCGAACGCGCGCTATGTCTTCGAGGAACGCAGGCACGCTGACTTCATCCGGCTTGAAGACTCGCACGCCATCGAGCGGTCCTTCTTCCTTCGCCTTCTTGCTGAGTCCGTTGATGAATGGCCGATGCGGGTCGCAGATATTCGCGTTGATGAAGAACGGCTTCTTCTCTTGAGCAGAAGCAGCGAGCATCTCGCGGAACTTCTCCGCGAACTTGGCCGGATGCTTGCCAAGTGCCTGCTCGCCAACCGCATGCCACGGGAACTTATCCGCCGGAGCCATGTGCACGGCTTTGGCTATGACGCCGGTGTAATAGTTCTGTCCTCGCAGGATCTCGACGAGTGTCGGCACATCCCGTCGGATCGGATTGAATCCGAGTGCCCCATTGCGATGCGGAACTCGCCCAGTCATCAACGCTGATCTGCAGGGCTGACAGATCGGAACCGTGACATGACTGTTGACGAATCGATGAGCCGATTTCGCAAAAGCATCAAGGTTGGGAGTCACTCCGAGCGTGTTGCCATTCCATCCGCCCGAGTCCGCATTCATGTCATCTGCTGTGATCACGAGTAGATTCAACGGCTTCGCTGAATCCGCCGCCGACAACTCCGCAGTGAGCAACATCAATGCTGCCAAGATGGAGAGAAATCGCATTCAAGCTACCTCACTGTTTTCGGATTCAATTCAACTCGAACAACGCACCGCACGATTCAGTTCAGTCCAACTTGTCGTCGGTCTTGTTGTATTCCTTTGGAAGTGTTGCGACCCATGCCTGCACTTTAGCCGTGAGCGTTTTGGCGATATCGGGATGCTCGGTCGCGAGATTCTTCGATTCGGTCGGATCAGTCGCGAGATTGTAGAGTTCGATCACTCCATCTTTCTTGCGAATGGGGTAACGCAACTTCCAATTGTCTTCGCGGATCAATGCCTCGCTAGCCGGGTTGCTGGACTTCCAGAGCAGCGGCTTTGAGCGCACTTGGGGGCCTTTGCCGAGCCATGCAGCGGATGTGTCTTCGCCGTCGAACTCGGCGGCGTTGATCTTCACTCCGACAATGGAGCACAGGGTCGGCAGCCAATCCAAACCGCTGAGAACCGATTGCTCATCTGTACGTTCGGCGGGGACGTGTCCCGGCCAGCGCAAAATCCAGGGCACGCGCACGCCGCCTTCCCAGTGAGTGTGCTTGCCGCCTCTAAGTTGGCCATTGAAACCCATTTGATTGTCGCGCAGTCCGCCGTTGCCCGCCTTCGTCATATCAGCCCCTTGATCAGTGCTGAAGACGACGATCGTGTTCTCACGCAGGCCGAGTTCATCCAGTCGTTTGAGCAATCGACCGACGCTGTCATCGAGTGACTCGACATCGGCCAGATAACGACGCATCGCATCATCGACATCACCGCCCGACTCTCGCACAGCGGCGAACTTCGCTCGCATCGGCGCGGGAAAGTCGGAGTCCTTCACCTTGAGATTGCTCCAGCGTTGAACAAGACCGTCAACAGGATTGATTGGGTTGTGCGAGACGTGCCCCCACACATTGACATAGAACGGACCGTCTTTGTGCTTTTCGATGAACTTGATCGCGGCGTCGTAGATCGTCGCATCTCGGCCGCGATCGTCGCTGAGTTTCTTCTTCCGATCCGCGCCTTTCACACTGTCATCGTCGGAGCTAATCGAGTCGATGCCGTAAGTGCCTGGCTTCGTCTCAGGACCGATATGCCACTTGCCGAAGTGACCCGTCGCGTAGCCGTGCTTCTTGAGCAATGCAGTGATCGTGACTCGATCGCCAAATCCGCCATTGGCGGTATAGGTCGCATACGTCGCGGGAAACTTCGACGTCATCAATGCAGTTCGAGTCGGACAGCACGTCGCTCCCATCGCGCAGAATTGCATGAACCGAGTGCCGTCTTTTGCCAGCGAATCAATATGCGGAGTCCTCGAATAAGGATGCCCATAGCAGTGGAGATCGCTCCCGCCGAGATCATCCGCCAAAAGGAAGACGATGTTGGGTTTTGAGTTCTCAGCCGCAGCAGCCCCGAGCGGCAGCAGGAAGAAACAAACCGTCATCACGGACGCACGAACGAAGGACATGGGAAGTCGAGTGATTGCGTTCAATGCCATGAGCGGAACATCTCTTCGAAAGTTGAGATTCTTGCTGATAGCTCAGCGTGAAAGAGCAGAACAACATCGAGCCGTTTGATACTACTTGAGCAACTCTGCCATTGCGCGCCCCAATCGTTCGCCGGTTTCGTAATAAGTCTCGGCGTTGTGGTTGTAGTGATAACCTTGATTGACCGGAGACACATCCGCGTCGCGCCATAAGTCTCGTGTATCGACCGCCTTCACGTTGCCTTTGAACTCAGGGTACTTGCCCTTGTCGCCATCGACCGCAAGCTGTGCTTCAGCGATCTGCCTTCCAAAGCTCTCCGTACCTGGATTGCCGCAACCTGTGGCAAGTACGAACTTCGCGTTCGGCGACTCAAAATCCTTGCGTAGCGTTTTGATGAGATGCACGAGATTCTGCTCGTAGCGACCAGCCAATGCGGCGCTTTGATCCTTGTGGCCTTGCCACCACACAAAGCCCGCGATCTCGAAGCCCTGCCCTTTGTAGCCGGGGTAGTACTTCTCCAGGTTCTTCAACACGGCTTTGGCATGTGCCACGTCGGCGTCGTACTGTCGACCGGCATACCACGGAACGGGCTTCGGTTCAGTGCCTTTGTCCCAAAAGTTGGCGACGTCTTTGTACCCCGCGTAAATCTTGCCTTCGTGCTCGAATCGCTCACTACCCGGCGGAAGTAAGTCCCAACCTAAGCTGCGATTACCAATACAAGCCTTAAGCAACAACACAGGCTCTTCATGAAAGTGCCCCATGACCTGCCCAAAACCAAGTTCCGGACCAAACGAGCCTTTCGGCACCAGCCACTCATTCCGCACGTCGCCGAAGCGATTCAAATCCTTGTAGTCGCCGCCGCGCTGATCCATCACATGCACGTAACGGACATCCTGCCGAGTAATCCAATTCCCAGAATCATCGACGAGGTGCAGATACTTGCCCTTCTCTTTGACCATGAATTCGAGGGCGCCCTTGGTCTCTTTCGGCCCGACTCGGCCAAACCCCAGCATGTTGGACTGTCCCATCATCACGTAGACCTTGATGGGTTTAGTCTGTTCCGCCGATTTGCCATCGTGCCGAGGCAATGGCGATGGGACATCAGCCGCCACAGCCAACACCACGCCTGTCGCCAGAAACAAAGTAATCGAACACCCAATCTTCGCCAGTGAATTCATCGTGTAGGTCGCTCCTTAGCTAATTACAGGACAAGAATTTGATCGCGAACGTCATCCACCCCAAACTTCGAACCAATGGAATCCTAGTGCTGACAAGTCTCCGTAGTCGTCTGAGCGCTCCCGATCGAAGCTGCCTCTCAAACCGCTCTTGAATAGCTCAACTGAGTCGTCACGATCACTCGTTCGTTTCGTTTCAAACGAAGCAGTGACATCTATAAAGCAGCAAGATCAGCTCAATCTGAGTTCCCTTAGTGTTCTTCGCAACCACCGGAATCACTTTGGAACAACCTTGCGACTCCGCCAAAACGAACGAACGAGGTCTGAATCAAGACATGCAGGTGTCTCGACTCCCAATATGTCAACGACTCGCCGCCTGCAAACAAATTAACACTAACAATAATCACAAACCCAGCGAGCCCCACAGAAGCACAATATGAATCCAGATCAGCATCACCTCAATATAATACTCACATTACTAACAGCCTACTTATTCCCGATTGCTGCGATTTCAGCCGAACCGCGTCCGCCAGTCGTTGTTACAAAAACGGCGAGACAGATTCATGCGGCCAGCTTCGTATTCGACGGCCATAACGATCTACCGTGGGAATTGCGGAGACTTTCAAACGGAAAGCTTGAATCGGTCGATCTACTTAAGGGTATTCCAGCCATCCACACGGATATTCCTCGACTAAGAGTGGGAAACGTCGGAGCACAATTTTGGGCCGCTTATGTACCGGCAACGACAATGAAGGACGGCAAAGCTCTTTCAATGACCCTGGAGCAAATCGACCTCATCAAAGCGTTTGTCAGTCGGTATCCAGATACCTTTGAATTAGCAACCTCTGCGAGCGATGTTGACCGCATTCGAAAATCAGGAAAAATCGCGTCACTCATTGGAGTAGAAGGCGGCCATTCGATTGAAGATTCGATCGACAATTTAAGACGCCTTCACATGCTCGGTGCCCGGTATATGACACTCACTCACTCAGACACGCTCAAGTGGGCCGACGCTGCGACAGATGCTCCTCAGCATCAAGGACTCACGGAATTTGGAGAGGAAGTCGTTCGTGAAATGAATCGCCTCGGCATGTTGGTGGATCTATCACACGTCTCCCCCGAAACGATGCGCGACGCCCTGCGTATTAGCAGAGCGCCCATCATCTTTTCACATTCTTCAGCACGAGCCGTTGCCAATCATCCCCGCAATGTGCCCGATGATGTCCTCAAGCTAACTGCTGAAAACGGCGGGGTCGTCATGGTTAACTTTTATTCGGGTTTCGTTCATCCAGAGTCCGCATCCATAAGAGCGAACATGTTTGAAAAACAGAGAGAATTACGGAAAGAATACCCCAACGAAGCCGAGTACAAGCTGGCTCGCAAGAGATGGGAATCAGACAATCCCATTGAACGAGGCTCGGTCCATGACGTGGTTGACCACATTGTTCATATCTCGCGAATTGCTGGCATCAAACACGTGGGGCTAGGATCGGATTTCGACGGCATCAACTCAACCCCACAACAACTCGAAGATGTCTCAACTTATCCCGTCATCACCCAGGAACTACTCAACCGAGACTTCAAGGAAGAGGAAATCCATCTCATCATGAGCGGCAACATGCTTCGTGTACTACGCTCCGCTGAGACGATTTCAGCCAAGTAAAATACGGAGACACGATTACAAATCTCTTTAATTCGAGACGCGTCTCAAACCACTACAAACTTCCCTGTCACACATTGCTTAAGACGAGGATTTGCCATGCATATTCGCTCGCTCACGATTCTTATACTCTCGGCTATTCTCATCCAGGCGACGACATCGCCCGCAATGGCCGACAACAAGAGAAATAATAAGAACAGTGCCCAAGAGAAAAAGGATGATGCCCGCGTCAAAGCCGAACAAGCAGACTTGCAACGTGTCCGGCAGGAGCTGGAGCGAGACGAAAAGCATCTACGTGAGATGCAAAAAGACTTAGCCGAAGCTCAGGCCAAATTGAAAGCCGCTGGCCGAGCCGAGCAAGATTCGAGAACAAGCATTGAAGCCAAGCAAGAACGAATCGTCGGAATCGACCAAGCACTCGCCATACAAGAAGAGGCCAGGAAAGCCTACGAGGCAGCCGCTGCCCCAGTGTTGGCGACACTAAAAGATTCACCGACTTACAAGGCAGCCAAGGCGCGAGCCGAAGCGGCTCATGAAGAACTCAAGAAGATCAGAGCTAATCCAGACCTCAGCTTTGAAGAACGCCGCCGCCTCGAAGCATCGGCTTCTCAGCGAGCCCTAGGCGTCAGCGACGCCGAAAGAGATGCACTGAACGCTGATCCGAAGGTCAAGCCACTCAAGGAAAAACACGACGCCGCCCAAACCAAAGTTGCAGAGCTACGATCAAAAATCAAAGCCGTTGTTGACACAGATCCGTCCGTCAAGTCCGCACATCAACACACAGAAAAAGCTCGCGAGGTCGTCGACGCAGCCGAAGCCAAAGTCCGCAAAGCCACACAAGAAGTCGCCGCAGCTCGAGCGAAGGTCAACAGAGAAGCCAACGATGTCAGCCGCGCTATCACCGCCGACAAAGCCAACGACAACAAAGGCAAAAAGAAATAGCAATCACGACATGAAGCCACTACTCGAAACACTTAAATAATCTTCCGAACCGTCGCCCTGCCCGCCCAATACGCAGCCCCAAGTCTAATTATTTTCATAGACCCACCAATCAATCTACCAGCAACAACAACATGACCGAATCGATATACGACTACGACATCGCCGTAATTGGCGCCGGCCACGCTGGCGTTGAAGCAGCTCTAATTGCATCACGCATGGGTGCGAAAACCGTGCTTCTGACAATGAATGCAGACACGGTAGCCCAAATGAGTTGCAATCCGGCTATCGGCGGCGTTGCAAAAGGTCAAATCGTTCGAGAGATCGATGCGCTCGGCGGTGAAATGGGACTCGGAATTGATGAAACTGGAATCCAGTTCCGAATGCTCAACAGCAGCAAAGGGGCAGCCATGCACAGCCCGCGAGCGCAGGCGGACAAGAAGTCATATCAACTACGCATGAAAAGAGTTGTAGAATCTCAAGAGAATCTGTCGCTGCGACAAGAGACAGTAGAAAGTTTAGTAGTCAATAAAGGTGTTCTTGCTGGAGTACGAGTCCGTGGCGATGCAGTATACCGGGTGCATGCCGCTATAATTACCACAGGCACTTTTCTCCAAGCCATTATGCACACTGGCGAATCGAAAGTCGCCGGAGGCAGGGCCGGCGACTCGACTACAGCGGGTATATCTCACGACTTAATCAAACACGGCTTCGAACTAGCGAGATTCAAGACTGGAACACCAGCGAGACTCAATGGAAGAACCATTGATTTCTCTCAATTGGAGCCTCAATCAGGTGATGCCCATCCGCGCCCATTCTCATTTCTCACAAATGCCATAACTGCCCCCCAAATGGATTGTTGGCTCACAGCAACAAATCAGCATGTCCACGAGATCATCCGAGCCAATCTCCATCGATCTCCAATGTATTCAGGCCAAATACAGTCTCGGGGCCCGAGGTATTGCCCCTCAATCGAAGACAAGGTCGTCCGTTTTTCGGAAAAGGAATCTCATCAATTATTCCTTGAACCAGAAGGCAGAAACACGCGTGAGTACTATGTCAACGGTATCTCAACGAGCCTCCCTCGTGATGTTCAAGATCAAATCATCCGGTCTATTCGAGGCTTGGAGCGCGCGGAGATTATCCGCTATGGCTATGCCGTAGAATACGACTACGCATCACCGACTCAACTTCACCCCACTCTCGAAACCAAGCGTATTGAAGGCCTCTATTTCGCAGGGCAGATAAACGGAACGACTGGTTATGAAGAAGCAGCGGGCCAAGGCTTACTCGCCGGTATAAACGCCGCATTGAAGCTTTCAAATAGAAGTCCGTTACACTTAGATCGAAACCAGTCATATCTCGGCGTAATGATCGACGACCTTGTTACAAAGGGCGTCGATGAGCCATACCGCATGTTTACATCACGCGCAGAACATCGTCTCTTATTAAGACACGACAACGCCGATCGGCGACTCACTCCAATTGGTTACAAACTTGGCTGCATTAATTCCAGCCGATGGCAAAACCTCGTGCAGCACGAGGCACAAATTGCACGTGCCTTCTCAACTCTAAACACAATACGTCACGAGAGCAGACTACTCGTGGAATGGCTCCGTCGCCCTGAGATTTCAATTCACGATGTTCAATCAATGTCACAAGAATTCCGTTCGTTAGAGCTAAGTGACCTAGCGAGTGAGCAGGTTTCCATAGAAACAAAGTACGCCGGTTACATAAAGCGTCAAGAAGCTACAGCTTCGAAACAAGTACATTACGACCAAATCACAATCCCTCAAGGTTTCAATTTCCTTGACATTCCACACTTAAGAGCGGAAGCTCGTGAAAAGCTGCAGCGAGTTCAACCATTAAATGCAGGCCAAGCCTCTCGCATCAGCGGCATCACACCTGCTGACATAGCAGTCATAACGCTTCACATCCGCAGACCAAAACGGTAAGTGGTGCTGTATTAGCGACCCAGACGTGACATTTTGGCGCATCTCGAAGCAGTGAGGGTAACTGGCAACAGCCTACGATTCGTATTATCGTAGTCTGTGGGTTTATATTCTGCATAGACCGGAGGCGATGGTCAAACTCGTTCGGAAACATCGGTAACAGGTTTGAGGACGGGGAAGGTAACAGTTTGGAGAGTACTTGATTACCGAAGTTGCTCTGGCGCCCTCTGTGTTTTGGGGTTCGTGTGCGTTGATCATGGAAGATCAATGGCAGCCATCGACGTGCGAGAAGTGCCGACGCAACGAGCAGCGTATTGCGGCGTTGGAAGCGAAATTGGCTCGATTGCAGGCTGCCCTCAAACAGGCCGAGCGGGTGGGGAAGCGGCAGGTGGCTCCGCTTCGCAAGGGGCCACCGGCGGCCGATCCCGAGCGGCCGGGT
>OMIV01000296.1 GCA_900299185.1 Planctomycetaceae bacterium | reverse complement strand
TCGCCACTCGCTACGAGAAAAAGGCTCAAAACTTCCTCGCCTTCGTCCAACTGGCTTCCATCATAATCCTGCTCAAATAGAAAATACACAGGCGATGCAACACAGCGTCCACACGACCTAGTTGGATTGCTGGTGATTCTAAGTTCTGCCACGCTCGTTGAATCCAGTCGATGTGACCGATACAACCCGACCTGCATTGAGCAGCTTGCCTAGGCTCAATTGGAGTCGCGTTCTCAGTACATCGAATAGGAGTCATCAACATGAAGACGTTTAAGCGTCGGATTGGAGTTGCCACAGTCGCTGCCGCCATCGTTGCGGGAGCATTTTCAACATCACAAGCGGGTGTAATTCCATGGATTTACGACGCCATTTTTGGCCCTGCTTACTACGGACCTTATGCCCCAATGTCTTACAGCGTTGGTTATATGCCTTCGCCGTGCGGACCAGCGGGATGTCGTCCAACTTGCAGTCCATGTAGCTCTCCATGTTCGACTGGCAAATGTTCGCCTCAAGTTTCTTACTGCAACCCCTGCGAGGTGAGCGGAAGCAAGTGCGATTCACCTTCAACAAGTTGGAAAGCCGGGAGTGAACCAGCACGAGCTCGAGTCAGCACGGAAGTGATTACTCCGGGAACAAGTGGCACGGGGTCTAGACCTGAAACCTACCGCAAGCCAATCGAGGACGTTCGCGGCGAGGAGATTCTGAAGAAACCAGTGGTTGATGAACCACTGAATCCGCCAGTCAGTGTTGAGCCCAGCAATCGGGGCTTCCGTAAGTCCACTTCTCCGGTGGACAGCATTGATTCCGGATTAGATGACGGAAAGCTCAGCCCACCCGTGAAGACCGATGGTGGCGCCGCTCGACCTCTGCCCGGACTTGAATCTCGTGCGACATGGTCCGTAACACCCGCGACTCAAGCACGCTCTACCCGCAAGCCGACCTTCCGAGACGCGTCGATCGCACGTCGCACTGTCGAAGTTCCGGCGACGTCAACAACATCTCCGAGCGAGAGTGCGATCGTGAAGAAGTAGTCACTTTTTGCTCCGGGATCTTCATGAATAACGGCACGAGCAGCCTTCGCTCGTGCCGTTTATTTTTTGGGGCTTGATGCAATTCAATCGTGTTCCATATCGCGCTCTACACTTCGGTCTCTCAAACTACTTCAACTGCTCAACTTGCTTCGCCATGTCTAAATTCATCTCGAACTACATAGCACGACACCAGAACCGAGCTAACCAATTGCTGCATCTGGTCGGAGTACCGTTGGCCTTCGGCGTCTCGGTCCATTGGTTCGTTTATGTGGGTTGGCAAATGGCCTTGGGAGCTTTTGTGGGCGGCTATGTCTTGCAGTTCGTGGGACATGCCATCGAAGGCAATGACCCAGGCGAACTGATTCTCATCAAGAAGCTGTTTGGGCAGTCCTACCGGGAGTTTGGTCCCGGAACTCCCGAGGGACAATTGGAAGAACAGTCAAAGTCTGCCGGTTAGGTTGTCGATATCACCTGTAGCGATTGTGCCGCCGCGCGCCAGTTTTGCGCGGAAGACATGGATCGCTGTCGTCGGAGCCCGCCACGTCGCGGATTTTTCCTGGCGGCGAAGGATCATGCGCGAGCATTTGCTAGCTGAGTGTGCTCGTTGGGCTTGGGGCTCAGCGATCGTTCTGAGTCGATCTTGATGTCTCCGAGACTTCGAGTGATGACGTACCGACGAACTCACTTGATAGCAATCAAACGTGCGATGCTACAGGGGTTCGTAATGCGATCAGTTCGAAGAACTCTGCGATTTGCTCACCTCTTTGCGTCAGCTTGCCTGCTGGTAGGCTGCGTTCAGACGGGTGAAGTGAAGTATCTCGGTGAGAAAGACCTAGCACCGCATTATTTCGATCGCTCGACGTCGCTCGACCAACCGGCGTCCGAAGATTTCGTCGCCGATGATGCCATATCCTCGTTGGCGCCGCGGACAATTCTTGAGGAGCGAAAAGACGAAGTCTGGGATTTGCCGCTGCATGACTGCGTACAAATCGCCTTGCAGAACAGCCGGGTTATTCGCACTCGTAATTCGTTCCTCACTGAGGGCAATCCGATTCTCTTGAGTGCCGACCGGACGCCAAGTATCTACGACCCATCGATTCAGGAAACTGGTGTTCTCTTTGGAAGCCGAGGCGTAGAAGCAGCTCTCTCCGCGTTTGACGCACAATTCTCGACGACCGCCGTCTGGGGACGAAACGAGACCATTCAAAACAACGTCTTCGGGGCCGGCGGAATTCCTGGCGGCACTTTGGCGAATGAAACAGCTACGGTGCAGAACCGCCTCACTAAGACCTTTGGATATGGCGGCAGTCTGCAATTAGGGCACGACGTCAACTACCTCGGCAACAACGTTCAGTCGAACCTCTTTGACACCGTTTATACGGGCAATGTTGCGGCACAGTATCGGCATCCGTTGCTGGCCGGTGCGGGGGCCGAGTTCACCCGTATTGCAGGACCGATTGGAACTTCATTTGGCGGTCTGACCGGTGTCACTCAGGGCGTTGTTATTGCGCGTATTAACAATGACATCACGTTGACTGACCTCGAAGAGAACATCACCAACTTGGTACGCGACGTCGAGAACACCTACTGGGATCTCTATCTCAACTATCGCATCTATGACACCGTCGTCGCTGCAAGGAACAGTGCCCTGCGAACATGGCGCGACGCGAAACTGAAGCGAGATGTCGGTGGAGCCCCCGGCTTCACTCTTGAGGATGAAGCCCAAGCTCGTGATCAGTACTTCGAGACTCAAGCTCGTGTGAAACAAGCGCTGGCCGACCTTTACGAGAGCGAGTCAGCCCTGCGTCGACTGGTTGGACTTCAGGTCAACGATGGCAAAGTGATTCGCCCATCAGATGACCCGATCACGGCTCGTTATTTGCCGGATTGGTCAGCGTCGATCGCAGAGGGCATGACTCGTCGTGTTGAACTGCGTCGGCTCAAGTGGAACGTGAAGAGTCTCGAACTGCAGATCTGTGCGGCTGAGAATCTCGTACGTCCAAAACTCGACTTTGTGGCCGGTTATCAGGTCAACGGCTTTGGCGACAAGCTGTTGAGCTACAACGACAAAGACAAGGCCGGCACGCGACAGGGCCTCAACAGCTTTTATGAGACTCTTAGCCAAGGTAACCAAACGGGGTGGAATGCTGGCTTCATTTTTGAATTGCCGATTGGTCTGCGGTCCGCTCGGGCGCAGGTTCGCAACGTTGAGTTGAGGCTTCAAAAGTCTCGTGAAGTCTTGGCCGCAGCAGAGTTGGAAGTTAGTCACGAGATCGGCAATGCGTTCCAGCAGACAGCGAAGTCTTACTCTGTCGCTCAGTCGTACTTAAATCGACGCAATGCGGCTCTCGAACGGCTGCGTTTGACCGAGGCTAACGAAAAGGTGGGTAAGCAGACGATCGACATGGTCTTGAGGTCTCAGGCCAGTCTTGCTGATGCTGAGGTGGCTTATTATCGAGCCATTGTCAGTTACACCCAGTCGATCACAAATCTGCATTTCCGGTCCGGGTCGTTGCTCTCCAATAACGCGGTTTACATGGCTGAGAGTGATTGGTCACCAGAGGCTTACCAGCAAGCACTGATGCGAGCACGAGAACGGTCTGCCGGAAAGAGTGCCGAACATCTCTTGCATACAGAACCGGCTGAGTTTGCTTTGCCTCTGAATTCGGTGATGCCCCAGACGCTGACACTGACTTCAGCTTCAGAGGCAACGCCGGGAGTACCGACTGCGGTGCCTCCCGCAGAAATACCAGAGCCGGTTTTACAGCCTGCGATCGACAATAAGCCTACAGGCAAATTCCCAGAGATTGAGAAGATGTCGGGAGCGAGTCTTCGCTCGACTTCTATTAATGAGGCTCCTGCGCTGATATCGCCTCGAGATCCGAAACCAATCGAGGCCGCAAGCAGCAAACCCGCGACGCCAGTGAAGGCAGCTTGGTCTTCTACTTTGTCACTGTCGAGCGATGATGAATCTTCGAAGCCGGTAGTTCCTGAGGGCGGAAGTATCACTCGGGTTCTCAAGTAGCGGCGAGCTTTTTAGGGGTGCCAATTGGCACCAGTAACTCTTTCAGTTTCATTCGAGCAGGCACATGCACGCCAATCCTGCGCCCGTCGATTTTCATGAGCATGAAGGCATTGCCATCATGCGCTTCGAGGCGACTCACATCGACCAAGATGTGGTCGATCAAGCATCCAAGCTGATGTTCGATGCCATTGATGCGTATCATCCCATGCGAGTCGTGGTCAACCTTCGAAATGTTGATTTTCTGCATAGCTTGGGGCTGGGGATGTTGGCTGGCATCCTGAAGCACATTCAGGCATATGGCGGGAGACTTCGGCTTTGCAGCCTGAAGTTCTGGAGTTGCTTACCGTAACGCACATGCTCGCGATCTTTGATTGCTACGACACAGAACCCAGCGCCCTACAGAGTTTTGTGTGAGGTCACCACGACGACATCGTGTCCGTTCGGAAGCGACGCCATATTCCAAAATCGTTCGCCTGTTTCGTCATTGATGCTCTGACGGCAGGATAAGAACGGATTTGCAAAAATTGAATGGTGGTGACATCCTGTATTCGCATCAGTTCAAAGCTTGGCGAATGGGCATTCGTCGGGAGAGATGAACTGTGCGATACCGCCGGGGCACTCAACATGGCGTCACTCGAAATCGAACAGGGCAGGTTCGGTCACGAGTCGCACGAGCTTCACCGCGAGCAGACCGTCATCGGTCGCTATGAGTTCTGCGACATTGTTCTTGAAACGACGAGTGTGTCTCGTCAGCACGCTCGCATTGTGCGCCGCGCTCATGAGTTCTTCTTGGAAGATCTCAATAGCGTGAATGGCACCTTCGTAAATCGGCATAAGGTTGCGGAGCTAACTCAGCTTCACGACGGCGACGAGATTCATTTCTACAAGGTGCGTTGTGTTTTTCGCGCCGGTGACACTGTTGTTCCCACGGAGAGCGACACCGATGTCAATGCCGTGCCCGAGAATGATACTCGGAAAAGGCCCCGTTCCGATGCGTTGATTCCGCAACTCGACTTCAACCACTCGGCCAAGAAGCTCCATGCGCTCCTCGGTGTGCTGCAGAGTGTCGGGACAACTTTGGATGTCGATACGGTCCTTGTGCGAATCTTGGACGGTCTGTTTTCGGCTCATCGCAAAACCGTGGGGGTAACTGGTATCAGCCGACGAGTCGGACTTTGGTGGTGTGAAGTGTTTCGATTCTCAGGATGAAGTGATTGCGGTTGCGGTAGCCGTAAGCTCG
>OMIV01000295.1 GCA_900299185.1 Planctomycetaceae bacterium | reverse complement strand
TACCCGGTGGCCCGACAACGCGCGGGTTTGATTTTTACTTCGGCACCGATGTCCCGAACTGGCCGCCGTATTGCTTCATCGAGAACGATCGTCTGCTCGGCCTGCCGACCGAGTTCTTGCCACAAGAGCTGTTGGGGAACCATCAGGCGAGCTTGCAAGGGCCAGCTCTGAAGGATTGGAAGCTCGAACCGATATTGCCTGCGCTGGGAGATCGAGCGATTCAATTCATCAGCGAGTCAGCGCAGAAGCACGAACCGTTCTTGCTCTACATGCCGCTGACAACGCCGCACACGCCACTGGTCGTCAACGCGGAGTGGAAGGGCAAGAGTGGGCTGAACCAGTTTGCGGACCTTGTGATGGAGACCGATGCGGTTGTCGGTCGCGTGTTGGCGGCGCTCGAACAAAGCGGAACGGCGAACAACACGCTCGTGGTCTTTACGAGTGACAATGGCTGCGCGGCTTACATCGGAGTGAAGGATCTCGAAGCGAAGGGGCATTATCCGAGCGGTCCGCTGCGTGGCTACAAGACGTCGGCTTGGGAAGGCGGGCATCGGGTACCGTTCCTGGTCCGCTGGCCCGGTGTCGTGAAGGCTGGCAGTGAGTGCGGACAAACCGTCTGCCAAGCGGATCTCATGCGGACCATTGCCGAAGTGTGGGACGTGAAGCTCCCCGACAACGCCGGCGAAGACAGCTTCAGTCTCATGCCGCTTCTCAAGGGGAGCGACGCGCCAGTGCGAGCTAACGCTGTGAGCGCCAGCGCTGCTGGTGTCCCCGCCGTGCGAAGCGGTCATTTTAAGTACATCCCCGCACCCGAGGACGGGAGGAGCTCGGCAGAACCGGTGCAGCTCTACAACCTCGCAGACGACCTTGGCGAAACGAAGAACCTCGCCGCCTCTCAGCCAGAGAAGGTCGCCGAAATGAAGGCACTACTCGAACGACTCATCACCGACGGCCGAAGCACGCCCGGCGCGAAGCAAGCCAACGATGTCAAAGTCATTCGCTACCCGCGCGCTGCCGCTTCGAAGAAAGCTGGGGCAGAGGATTAGGGTGCTCAAGAAGAAGTGGCATCGGCATTCTGTATGACTGCAAAGTCGTCGTACCGACAAGCGAAACAAACTCAAAACAACGAGACCCCTATGTTGCGACTGTGCGCTGTTCTGATCGCGCTGTGCTCGATGGTGACTGGCACGGCTCTGTTTGCTGCTGAGCGGCCGAATGTGGTCGTCATCCTTGCTGACGATTTGGGTTGGGGCAGCGTCGGCTGTTACGGCGCGAATCCAGAGTTGGTGCGGACTCCCAACATCGACCGGCTCGCGAAGGAAGGCCGACGGTTTACGGATGCGAATACCACTTCGTCGGTTTGCTCGCCGACCCGATATGCGTTGCTCACCGGTCGGTATTGCTGGCGCACGTCGCTCATCAGCGAAGTGCTGGGCACGACGGCGCCGCTGCATATTGAGACCTCGCGACTGACGATCGCGTCGATGCTCAAGTCACACGGCTATCAATGCGCGGCGGTCGGCAAGTGGCATCTGGGTTATGGCACTGCCGAACGCTGCGACTTCACGAAGGAACTCAAGCCGGGGCCGCTGGAGATTGGCTTCGACTATCACTTTGGAGTGCCTGCCAATCACGGCGACCTCAGCGGCGTTTATGTCGAGAACCATTGGGTTGCCGGGTTGAACAAGGAGAGCCCCAGTTCGCCGAGTCCTCCCTATGTGTCGATCGCTCAGCAAAAGGGGAAGCCGACCAACACGCTCGCTCTGAATGCTCCGAAGCGCGTCGACGACGAAGTCATGACGACGCTCACCGACAAGGTCGTCAACTGGATCGACCAGCAATCCACCGAGCGACCGTTCTTCGTCTATTTCACTCCGGTGGCGGTGCATAACCCGATCACGCCGTCGAAGCAGACAGCCGGGAAGAGCAAGGGCGGGCCGTTCTGCGACTTCCTGCATGACCTCGATGCGAGCGTGGGCCGCGTGCTTGATGCTCTCGATCGAGGCGGCTTCGCGAAGAACACGATCGTGCTTTTCAGCAGCGATAACGGCGGCGTGAATAAGCAAAACGGAGACACGCCGCAGAACGTCGCTCGCGATGCGGGGCTGAAGCCGGTCGGTCCGTTTCGCGGTGGCAAACACGACGTGTGGGAAGGTGGCTTTCGAGTGCCGTACCTCGTGCGTTGGCCCGGTCATGTCCCGGCTGGCACGACGTGCGATGAGACGATCAGCCTCGTCGACACGTTGGCCACTCTGGCGAGGATCACCGAGACGACTCTGCCCAAAGCCAGTGAGTCGGTCGCCAAACTCGCGGCAGAGGACAGTCACGATATCTCAGCTGCGTGGTTCGAATGGCGGTTCGCCAGCCCGATCCGTCCCGACCTGATTGTGCATAGTGCCGATGGCAACTTCGCGATTCGTCGAGGTCAAAAGAAATGGATCGAAGGTGTCCCAGCGGAGGACGTGAAGGCCGCGTCGAAGAAGGCGCGCGCGGAGCAGATGCAACGCATGCTGTTTGATCTGCGGACCGACATCTCCGAGTCCCGCGACCTCGCCGCACAAGAGCCGGCCATCGCCACGGAACTGGAGACGTTGCTGAATCGCTACCGCAATGCTGGCTACAGCCGCGAGCTGCCTCCGCTCGTCGAGAAGCCGCAGCCGAAGTCTGTAACACTTGCTCCACTGAGCGGAGAGAAGTTGCTCGACTTACCGCTCGACAAGCTGCCGCCGAAGCCGTGGGCGAACGGATCATGGGCGGCTCGTGATGGTGCGGTCTGGATGAAGGCGACCGACAAGGGATCGCCGCTGACGGGACCGCTCAACCTGCAGGACGGCGTCATCGAGTTTCAGCTTCGACTCGGCGATGCCGACCGGCACTCGCTCCGCATTCACACGCAAGGCAACGCGGCCAGTTTCCGCATCGTGTTGTCGCGCACGAGTCTCGACATCTCCCGCAATCCGCCGCCAAACGAACCTGCGAACAAAGCCGTGTCGCTCGGCAAGCAGCGTGTGAAGTTCAACACGCACGAATGGCAAACACTGCGGCTGACCTTCAAAGGAGAAGAACTCACAGCCGAGATCGCTGGTGAAAAACTTACAGCCAAAGACCCAATCCTCGGCGAACTCAAATCGCAGATGCACTTCATCGCCTTCGATGGTGAAGTCGGCTTGCGCAAGCTAGTCGTCGTGAAGTAACCGAGTTGATCTTCACGCCGCCCAGGAGTTGGAGATTAGCTGTGTGCCGATCGTTACATGGCGGGACGCGGCAACGTGAGCAGCCAATCTAGCGGCTACGGGAGCAAGAGGTTTTCACAGTCGTAAGTTTGGTTTCTGGGCGGCTTGTTTTTCTGCAATTTCGCAGGTTAGAAGTCTTTGTCATGGGCCTACTCAAACACGTTTCGGCTCACTCATCGCACGAGTAACAACTGCCACAGACGAACGAACGGACCAAACATGAAATACGTTTTCGCGCTTCTCGTCTCGGTCTTCTTCATCAGTCACTCCCACGCGGCGGAGAGGCCGAATGTCGTGCTTGTGATGGCAGATGATCAGGGTTGCGGCGACACGAGCTACAACGGGCATCCGGAACTCAAG
Source organism: Planctomycetaceae bacterium (assembly GCA_900299185.1). Taxonomy (GTDB): domain Bacteria; phylum Planctomycetota; class Planctomycetia; order Planctomycetales; family Planctomycetaceae; genus AM-0621. The sequence continues at coordinate 2,529 of OMIV01000295.1, read as the reverse complement.
ACGCCGCAGCTCGACAAGCTGGCGGCAGAAGGGTTGCGGTTGAATCGGTTTTACACCGGGCACTTCAACTGCTCGCCGACTCGGGCAAGCATCATGACCGGGCGGCATCCGGCTCGCATGGGGACGTTCACGCCCGGCTCGCCCATTCGCGCTCAGGAGCTGACCGTCGCGAAAGTCTTGCAGTCGGCGGGCTACGCGACGGGGCACTTTGGTAAGTGGCATCTCGATGGTAAGAACGGTGACAGGGACACGAAGTCGATTCCCGGTCGAGCGATCCTTGCCAGCGATCCGCTCTCGCCCGGCAAGCTGGGTTTTGATGAGTGGGTTTCAGCGGACAATTTCTTCGATCTCGATCCAGTGCTTGGTCGCAACGGCGAGCCGGAAAAATTTCACGGCGATGGCTCGGACATCAGCATGGATGAAGCTTTGAAGTTCATCCGCAAACAAGCGGCTGCAGCGAAGCCATTCTTCGTGGTCGTGTGGTTTGGCAATCCGCACGTCCCGCATGAAGCACTGCCTGCGGACAAGGCGCTCTACTCGTCGCTGTCCGAGAAGGATCAAAACTACTACGGCGAGATCACCGGAGTGGACCGCAACGTCGGGAAGCTACGTTCGGCGTTGCGCGACTTGAAGGTGAGCGACAACACGCTGCTGTGGTACTGCAGCGACAATGGCGGCGCGAACGGACCGAAGTCGACCGGCGACCTGCGCGGCCAGAAGGGGACGCTGTGGGAGGGAGGCGTGCGAGTGCCCGGCCTTGTCGAATGGCCCGCGCGCATCAAGAAGCCGTCGGTCAGCGACATGCCCTGCTCGACGCTCGACATGTATCCCACGATCCTCGCTGCAACTGGAGCCACCGCGCCGAATCAAGTTCAGCCGCTCGACGGCATCAATCTGCTGCCGCACTTCGATCATAAGACCGACACTCGCTCGAAGGCGATTCCGTTCTGGGCTCACGGCAAAGACGGAGCCGGTCACGCCACGCTGATCGAGTGGCCTTACAAGCTGCATCTTCACCCCGTGAAGACCGGCGCGAAAAAGGGCGCGGCAACTGACAATGACGGTCCTTCAAAGCCGCAGCTCTACGATGTGTCGAAAGACCCAAAGGAAACCACCGACCTCGCCGCCCAGCAGCCCGATCGCGTGGCCAAGATGACCGCTGCCCTCAAGGAGTGGCAGTCCTCTGTAGACAACAGCCTCGCCGGAAAAGACTACGCCGGTTCGCCCGACCTCGCTCCATCCGGCAAGCAATCGCCAAAGAAGGCCGCGAAGAAGGGCAAATGATCTCGTCGAGTGACGTGTAACATCATCGTCACTCTTCAGTTGCTCGGCTCAGCGTTGATTCAGAGCAAGTCGGGAACTCAGAGTGAAAGCCTGAAACGAAAACTCAAATCGGGCGTGATTCGATAACCCAGCCCTATCGGACTTAGCTATCGAGTTCCGTCCCAGTGGGGCTTAGGACCGTTATCAATACTGCGGTCGAGTTTATGGGCAACAACGGCCAATCCAGCGGGAAGAAAATCTACGTGCAACTTAAGAGTGGCAATTCCTACATCCGCACGCGCCAGAGCGACGGCTGTGAGATCTTCGACGTGAAGAACGACCGCCATCTGAGTTACTGGGTCAGCCAACCGGTCGACGTGTACTTGGTCATCCGCCAGACCGATGAGCAAACCAACGGGCAGACCATCCGCTGGATGAACATCACACGGTACTTGAAGAACCGCGCCGACAAATCCAGCCGGCAGATCGTGTTCGATGGCGTGCCTCTGACAATGCAAGCTGTCTGGCGACTTCGCGACGAATACTTCCCGCCCTCACGCGCCATTGCTCGATAGGACCGTAGTCCCACCATCAAGCGGATAGGCGGTGAGGATTACTCATCAACGGTGTGCCCGTTGTTACACGACAGGAACCAAAGAGCGTTGATCGGAAATGAGCAATCCGTGGTTGATGATCCAGCCTCGCAGATCACGTAGTACGCTGCGACGGCTTCTGGCGTTGTCGACAAGAGTCGGTGGCTCAGGTTTTTGAGCTGTGAAACTGCTAAGAATGAGGCAGGTTAAAAACCTGCCCCACAGTGACATGCGACTCTTGTCGGAATCGTCAGGCCCCTTCGACTTGTCGGGCCAACTCATCAATCGACTTAGCCAATGACCGTTAGCTTTAAATCGAACGGAGCCTTGACGCGTCCCGCCTGACCTTCGAGCAGATGATTTATTTGCTCGGTTCCGATTCTCATTCGGATTGTCGCAAACGGCCGTCATCCCATCAGGGTTGCCGTGCTCAGTTTGCTGGTCAGAATGGCAACAACAGCAACATCCTGGAGGATGCTGTGAATGGGCCGATTGATTCGCTGACGGATTGGCGATTGAGCTCGTCCGTCTTTTTATGGAGACGACGAATGAGACTAGGCCGTGTGGACATTAGAGAGGAGTATGGGATAGAGGTCGGTTTTCCACTCCTGCCACGGAAGGCTCAACATGTTGTCTCGCCACGCGATTTCGGATGTCGACTGGTTTCTTATCG
>OMIV01000294.1 GCA_900299185.1 Planctomycetaceae bacterium | reverse complement strand
CGAATGATTGGAGGAAATCTTACCCCCGCTGCCAAGCCCACTTCGCCAATCTCCGGCAGAATTCTCGGACAGGCTCCTAGCTATACCGGAACGCCGTCACTCGAGTTCCCGCACCGTAACCTTCCGACATCGCGGGCACGATCACGAAGCCGTTCGCTCGTGTCGTGGAAGACAAAATAGACGCACCGCTCAAAGCCAACGGCTCGATGTCATCACCAGCAATGCGAACGCGGCAATAGTCGACTCGACCAATCTGGGACGCGACTTTGTTCGTCAATGTCCCTTCAACCGACTGGTAAGGCCAATCAGCAGAACGACCACCCAACAGGCGAATTGCTCGCCCAGCAAAGAAGTCGTAAGCACACAAACACGACACCGGATTGCCCGGCAACAAGAACACGAACGAGCCGTTGACTCGTCCCATCCCCGCCGGACTCGACGGCCGCATCGCCAAACCATGAATCGGCAACTCACCCAGTTCCCTCACCGAACCGGGCGCGTGATCTTCGGCCCCCACGCTCGAACCACCTGAGATCAACACAACGTCGGCGCCCGGTTGAGTGATCGCGCGGCGAATCTCATCTTGCTCATCACGGCAACGCACCAGCGATTCCACAACGCCGCCATCGCGCGGAATCAATCCCAACACGATGAACGAGTTGGCTTCGAAGATCTGAAAAGGTCGACGCTCCGAACCAGGCACCGCGAGTTCGCTGCCAGTCACGACGATTCGCACTCGCGGTCGGCGGATGACTTCCACATGGCTTTGTCCGATAGAGGCCAGCAATCCGACATCTTGCGGACGCAGCACATGCCCGGCCTTCAGCAGCGTCGACCCCGCAACAACGTCTTCACCTCGACGCCCAACGTTCTTCAGAGGTGATACCGTCGTGGTGAGCTCGACCACGGACAAGGACGCCGTCGCGTACTCTGCCGGCACAACCGCATCCGCCCCGTCAGGCATAGGAGCGCCCGTCATGATGCGAACAGCTTGGCCTTCTGCCACAGCAACATTGGCCGGGGAACCAGGCATCGCCCGACCGACAATCCGCAAACTCACAGGGCTGTAGTCCCCTGCTCCGACGGTCTCTGCTGCTCGAACCGCATAGCCATCCATGGCCGACCGATCGAACTCAGGCACATCCAGAGACGAAACCACATCGACTGCCAGCACTCGTCCATACGCCGCAGCTAACTCGACCTGCTCTGACGCCAGACGCAAAACCGTCGAGTCGATCCAGCTCAGCGCGTCTTCAACCGTATGTCGGCTGCAAAAGCCTCGCATGCGAACGTCTGAGTTCTGATTGGATGCCGCCATGTAATTCACACTACAAGCAATGAGATTAGGAATGACTCGCGGAGATGCTTCAGCATGAGACGAGTTGATCAACGGGCAGTTGTATGAACGCCATCATTAGAGCATCGACCGAGAAGAGTCCCCATCACGATGTTCGGCCCGCCGAGACATCACCATTCAGCAATCGCAGCCTCAATCATCATTGTCATCAACGACGAACTGACACTCAGGCAAGCTCTCCAGAAACATGCGACCGTAGAACTTTGTCTTTACTCGCGGATCCAGAATCACGACCTGACCGGTATCTCGTTTTGAGCGAATCAGCCGACCGAAGCCTTGCTTGAGTTTGATGACGGCTTCCGGGATCTGGTACTCCATAAACGGGTTCCCGCCGCGAGCCTTAATCGCCTCGACGCGTGCTTCCAATAACGGATGGTCCGGAACGCTGAAGGGCAGCTTGGTGATGATCACGTTTTGCAGTGCGTCGCCTGGCACGTCGATGCCTTGCCAAAACGTGTCAGCCCCAAAAATGACCGCGCCGTCTTCGTTCTTGAATCGCTCCAGCATCTGATTGCGCTGCAAGCCATCACCTTGGCAATACAACGAAAGACATTGCTGAGTGAACCACGTCGAGAGTTTCTCTTGGCAGTTCTTCAGCATGCGATAGCTCGTAAACAACACGAACGCGCGGCCCTTCGTTTGTGCCACGTACTTCTTGATCTTCTCACACACGGCGCGTTCGTAATCGAGCGGATGCGTTGTCGGATCGGGCATCGCCCCCATGACGATGAGCTTGGCTTGCTTCCGAAAATCGAACGGGCTGCCCAGCTTCTTGGGGATCGCTTTATCCACCCCCAACCGCGATCGAAAGAAGTCGAAGTTCTGCTTACCAACAGCCAATGTCGCGCTGGCCAGCACGACCGTATCAACCTTGTTGAACAACTCTTGCCGCAACACGGGAGCGACGTCGATGGGCGAAGAAGTCAGTTGAATGTTCTTCCGCCGCCCCTCCATCACCTCGATCCAATGCACCGAGCCTTCTTCCTGTTTCATCCACAAGTTGATCTCTTGAGCCAGCCCATCACAGCGATCCGCAGCGCCTTTCAGCTCCACCTTGGCATCGTCCTTCTCCATGTCTTCGGCATAGCGTGAGATCTGAATTGCCAAGTTCGTGAGTGCAGGCGAAAGCACGTTTTCCACTTCCGGCGGAGTTCGCACGCGACCATTGGGAGGACAGCGACTCTGCCGCCAGAACTCGATATCTGAGAAGAACTCGGTGGCAACTTCGCGCACTCGATGCACCAACCGCTGACACTCCACCAGCTTGTGAGTGCAAAGAATTCCCTTCTGCTGGCGATCGTTGTAAAGCCGCATCAAGTGGTACTCGACTTGGCCGCTTGTAATAGAAATTCCTAGGTGATCGCTGGCGACCGACTCGACCGTATGCGCTTCATCCAAGATCACGACGTTGTAGTTCGGCAGGATCTGAGCCCCCTGCCGTCGCAACGCCAGATCCGAAAAGAACAGCGCGTGATTCACAACGAGCACGTCGGCATTCCACACACGGCGCCGCGCTGCGAAGTAATGGCACGCGGCATACGTTGGGCAAGTCTTGCCGAGACAGTTGCCACTTTCGCTTTGCACTTCATCCCAGACAGATTGAGCAGGTCGATACTCCAAGCTCGACAAACTGCCGTCCGACGTTGTCTTCGCCCAGTCAACGAGCTCGTTGAGCTGTGCAAATTCTTCCGGTCGAATCAGCAACGAGCCGGCGTTCTTGGCGGCATTGGCCAATCGCCGGAGGCTGACATAATTCGAGCGACCTTTCACCAACACAGACGAGAACTCCGTCGGCAGCACGGACCTTAGGAATGGAAGGTCACGCGCATAGAGTTGCTCCTGCAAGCTGATGGTGTGCGTGGCGACGACGATGCGCGGACGCTCTTGCTTCTGCTCTTTCGACTTCGAGCCCTTCGCCGTGCGTTCGTCGATGTCGTCGTCGTTAGCGACTTCAGTGGCACCCTGCTCTTGCTTGGCCGCGAGCACCGACAAGATCGAGGGAACGAGGTACGCGAAACTCTTGCCGACGCCAGTCCCTGCTTCGACAACCAGATGCTTTCTTTCGGCAATCGCTTGGGCGACAGCATTCGCCATTTCGAGCTGCTCTGGCCGAGCTTCGTAATTCGGCAATCGCGCAGCGATGCGGCCTTCTTGCCCTAACACCGCATCGACTTCAATCGACATGCCCTCGAACTCCCTTTCGTCCAACACCACACACAACCGCCTTACGGATTGCGTTGAAAGCCGACGATGCACATGTCGTCGCTCTGCGCGCGACCTTCAACAAACTTGTTGACATCGTCGACGATCAATTTGACGAGCGGATCAACTTCCAATGGCCCGTTCTTCACCACGCTTTGCAGTCGCTCGTGACCATAGAACTTGCGGTCCGCGCGCATCGCTTCGGTGATGCCGTCGGTGTAGAGCAGCCAAGTTTCGCCGGGATTGATCGGGATCTCGACTTGCTGAAACTTCTGATCGGGAATGATCCCCAGCGGCAGGCCGGCTTCCTCGATATCGACAAGCTCGACCGTGCCTGAAAGATCTCGACGCAACGGCGAAAGATGCCCCGCATTGACGTAAGTCAGCACGTGCTTGGTTGGGTCGATTATCATCATCGCGCAGGTGATAAAGCGATGTCCCAAACCACTCGTCGCGATCTCGGCGTTCAATCCTTCCATCGCAGCGGCGAGCGTTGGTTTGGTCAGCAACTGAAAGCGAGCGGCGGAATACAACCGCGCCATCAACAACGCTGCGGGCACACCTTTACCAGCCACATCTCCCATGGTGACAGCGATCCGTCCGCCGGTCAGATCGACGTAGTCGTAGTAGTCGCCGCCGACGTGCTGCGCCGCTTCATAGAAATCGGCAAAGTCGTAT